>CAJMHI010000047.1 GCA_905213155.1 uncultured Acidaminococcus sp.
CTACAATACAGAAAGGAGTTGGGTGTGGGTGTCTAAAAAAATGTCCGCACCCCCCGTCTATAATTTTACGCAATATTTAGTGCGCACCCCCTACACAGGTGTACGCACTAAGCCAGTCAAGAATGCAGTTTTCCTTATTGCTGTTCATCATCTTTAAAGATGAACAGCCCGGTATACCCATAGAGCAATGCAAAGAACATACTCCCATAACATAAGACTGCATACGGTAAGTATTGAGTTGTCGGGACGCCTAATGTCGTCGCCATATAAGTGCCCGCAACAGACCAGGGCACAAGTGGGACAGCACAAGTCCCTGCATCCTCCAACGTCCGGGAAAGAACTCGTGGAGCAATCTTAAATTTCTTATAGAGTTCCCGAAACATATCCCCTGGAATCAAGATTGCTAAATAAGAACTCCCTGTCACAATACTCATAAACAACGTAGACCCAACCGTAGCCGCAATCAAATTTCCTGTTGACGTAATAGAAGATTTTACCTTTTCCAGAATTACTTCAATACAACCAGCCTTGCTAAAGATCCCTGCAAAAGCAAACGCACAAAATACCAAAAGGACGGTACTCATCATGCCCATTAATCCGCCTCGGTTTAATAGCGTGTTTATCACTTTAACAGTCTGAAAGCCCCCTGCTACTGCTGGCAGCATGGATACATTAAACCCTTTAACATAAGCATTGAGCGCTACTTTTAAAGAAAATCCCTGCATGGCAATCCCCATAACCAATGCTATGGCAGAAGATAACAAAAGCATAGGGATAGTAGGTTTTTTCGCATACGCCCCTGCAAAGACCAGTATCGGGGGAATCAGCAAAACCAGACTTAAATGATACAGTGTTTCCAGATTTGTCAGCATAGTTGTGATTTGCGTGGAATCTGCTAATGTACTCACTTCGGTATTCATGCCTAGAAATGTATATACAACGATACAAGCAATAGAGGCACCACCAGTAGTAAACATCATGCTGCGGATATGTTTGTACAACGTTGTCCCGGCTGCAATAGGAGCCAGGATTGTCGTATCAGACAGCGGAGATAACTTATCCCCAAAGATAGCCCCGGAAAGCACAGCTCCAGCGGTAATATCCAGCGGCAGGCCCTGGGCAATGGCAACCCCCATAATAGCCACGCCGGCAGTTCCTGCTGATCCAAAAGAAGTACCAGTAAAAGTAGAAATAACAGCACAGACGAAAAAAGCCGTGACATATAAATACTGCGGATTGATAATCTGGATGCCATAATAAATGAGCAGCGGTATTGTTCCGGAAACCATCCAGCTTGCAATCATTCCCCCAACACAAACCATTACAAATAATGAACCCAGACTGCTATGGATTTTATCACTGATCCCGCCAATCATGTCTTCCCAACCATACCCCACACGTTTTGCGATGATAGCAGCGATAAAGGCCGCCACGATTAAAAGGGCCTGGATCGGAAGACCAAATTTGCCATATCCTACCCCCAGAAGCAAAACCATTCCCACAAGAGGCGTCATCGCCTCCACGAAAGTAGGTATTCGGACAGTTTTCTTTGTGTTTTCTTCAGCCATTTTGCTTCACCTGCTTTCTGGTAATTGTCATGGCACAGCCCTTCCCCTCTCCATCGGCAATAGTAGTAGGAAAATCGATCTCTACATGGGGAAAAGCAGCGCAGATTGCGTAATCACAAGCCCCCAGCATATCCCGGCAAAACATTTTAATCTCTTCGGGGGATAAGCCCAGTTCCTGCAGCGCTTCCACATGGGGACAATGATGAAAGATCTTTACCGCTCTATCATCTTCCAGCTCTTTTATCTCCTGCTGAAAAACTTGGAGACCGCCCCTGGATGTCTGCCCCAAAAGGGCTTCCTTGGGCCCAACCGCTTCTGCTCCATATTTCTTAGCAATCTGCTGTCCCTGATAATAGCCAAATTCCCAGCTTCCTTCCCGAATAACCCGGTTGGCGTCGACTTCCGGATACAGTTCCTTCAATTTTTCCCAAATAAAATATACCTGCCGCGTCCGGTCTTTATACGCTCCCAGTACGGCTTCCCTGAATTCCTCCGGACTCGCCGGTTGATCAAACCTGCTTTGTTCCATAAAATCATTGATTTCTTTTTGACTCATCATAAACCCCTCCCCTGGATAATTAGCCCTATTATACTGTATTATCCGCCAGAATCGAAAAAAGAATTACAAAGCAGAACCTTCCCTTGCCATATGTGTCATTTCTTACAGTCCCCTTGATTATTTTCCTTCATAAAGCCCTTTAATCCCCCCACCTGATTGGATAAAGCCTGCTCAAGCAGAAACCATAAGATATAAGCCGGCTAAACAACCATTGACAACGATTGTTTAACCGGCTCTATATACTTGAGCTTACTTAAATCCGTATAAAACCTGCGGATTATCTACTAGGATTTTTTGCTGGACAGATTCTTCTTCCATCCATTCATGGATTTGCTTCACGAAAACTTCTTCCGGGATATTTTCTTTCTCAGTTAGGTGAGGATAGTCGGATCCCCACACCAATCTTTCAGGTGCATAGCGCACAAAGGCTCTTGCCACACTAGTGGCATCTTCCCACGGATATCCAGATTTTGTATTCAAATATGGCCCACTGAGTTTCACCCAGAAATTTCCTTTATCAAGCCATTTGCAGATTTGCGTAAAAGCCGGATCTTTCGTTCCTAATGACGGATCTAACCTTCCCATATGGTCAATCACCACTTTACAGGGAAGTTTCTCAATCGTAGACGCATTCTCTAACAACTGCGCTGCCCCCATGTGGAGCTGCATATTCCATCCCATATCCTTAATCCTATAGCTGAGCGGCAGACAATCATTAAAAGACACCACGGCATTTCGAGGATTCCATACACTAAATCGTAAGCCACAGACTCCGGATTGGTCCAGATAGACTAATTCACAATCCGAAACATCTCCATGGACCACAGCAATTCCAACGCTTCGCTCTTTGCCAAATTCCTGAATAGCATGTAACAGGCACTCATGATTGGTCCCATAAACTTTAGGCTGGACGAAAACAGCTCGCTGCAAGTGGAGACGCTCTGCAATTTTTTTGTAATCTGTAATTTCTCCCAGGCGTACAGGCTTTTTCCCTTTAGGGAGATAAGAAGCATCCAAGATATGTAGATGCGCATTGCAACTATTACCCGGCAACGTGTATCCTAAATTAAACCGATTATTAGACTTTTCCATATGCCCCTCTTTTAAATACCTTTGACCATCAAACTAGGTAAATAGGTTGATAACTCTGGAATCAGACCGACCAATGCAATAACGCCACAATAAATCAAAATGCAGTACAGCAAATCAGGGAACATATCTTCAATTGGTACATCCACCAACTGGGATGTCGTAATCAAGCAGAGTCCTACCGGCGGTGTTAACCCTCCTAAGCACAAAGTAAGGCACATGAACATACCAAAATGAATTGGATCTACATGCATTGCAAGAGCCACAGGAAGTAGAATAGGTGTAACAAGGACAATGATAGCAATTACTTCTAAAAAACAGCCTAAGACTAATATAATCAAGAACGTGATTAAAAAGAAAATTGCTACATTATCCACATATTGTACGAAGAAGCGTGCCATCAGGGCCGGTACTTTTTCTACTGTCAAGGCATACCCAAAAGCTGCCGAAGACGCCATCATCCCAATGATCTGCCCAGCTTTCCCTGCGCCATTTGTTATAACGGTGCATAGCTCCTTAATGGACATCTCATGGTACACGCAGACAGTCAAGAACGCCGACCATACAACTGAAATCACAGCTGCTTCCGTAGCGGTTGCAATGCCAAACATAATACTGCCTAATATAAACAGTGGCGTTGTTAATGGCAAAATAGCCCCTTTAAAAGAATCTACGATCTCTTTCCAATTATATTTTTGTTTCTGCCCATGAATGAGGCCATAACCGTTTTTCTTTGCCTGATATACTGAAAACAAAGACAGACCTAAAGCTGCCATGATACCAGGAATAATACCACCTATAAACAGTTTACCGATAGATACACCAGCAGTTGCTCCATAATTGACCATAACAATACTGGGAGGGATAATAATCCCCAGCAACCCGGCAGCAGCAATAATTGATCCAGTAAAACGCTTTACGTAACCATGCTTCAACATATCAGGAGCAATAATGCTGCCGATTGAAGCCGCCGTTGCTGGTGCAGAGCCGCAAATGGTTCCAAACATTGCACTAGAAATGACACCAGTTACTGCCAGTCCTCCAGTCAATGGTCCAACCAAAGAATTGGCAAAACGCAGCATTCTTTTACTAATCCCACCCTTTCCCATAATATCTCCCGCTAAAAGGAAAAATGGAATAGCAAGTAACGTGAATGAGTCTACTCCAGCTACTGTTTTTTGTACAAATTGCATCAGAGGATAATCACTAGCTACATAATAGATACCTGCAGCGATCCCCATAGAAAATAAAATGGGTACTCCCAAAGCTAATAAAATAAAAAATATACCAAACAAAAGCCCTAACATATAACTGTCACGCCCTTTCCAAAACCATACTAAAGGTTCTACCCCTTGATTTCACGAACTGCTTTTATCACGCTTTTAATAGTCATAAGGCCCATAGAAATTGGTACAACTGCATATTTTAGAGCATTGGGATAATGCAAAACGGCACTGACTCTTTTTGTATTAGCCAAAGTATAATCAAGCCCCGCATTAAAGATGACAATAAAGCTTATTGCTAATAAAATTTGGATTGCTATATCTAACCTTCTTTGATTTTGAGAAGACAGCTTTAGCACTAGTGCACGAACAGCAGGATGTCCTGCATCAGAAAAATGAACCAAGGTGACGCCAAGAAAAGATACCCATACTAAGAGCAAGCGGGAAAGTTCATCCGCCCATGCAATTGGAGCATGAAAGAAATATCGTAAAAGAACTTGTGCAAAAACAACGGCTGTCATCACCGCAAACATCACAAAACACATAGTCCTTAATATTTTTACAACCGCTTTCTCAAACAAGATAGACCCCTCCTTCAAACAAGCCTTTTGAAAAATAGTGAGCACCTTTCATTTCTAGAAAAGCGCCCACTATGTTCAAGTCAAAGTGATTAATATCCCGAATACTTCTTATAAGCATTCATTAATTCTGGTCCTATCTTTTTCCCATACTCTTCGTACAAAGGTTGCAATTTTTTAACAAAGGCAGGTTTATCCACCTGATTAACTTTCATACCTTTATTCTCCAGTTCTTTAACGAGACTTTCGTCAGCACTGATATTTTTCTCTCTAATCCTCTTTTCAGCAGCCTTTGCTTCTTCTACTAAGATTTTCTGCTGCTCTTCAGTTAGACTCTTAAATTTTTTCTCGTTAATCAATAGGCATTCGTTTGTCCAAAAATGACCGGTTAACGAAAGATACTTTTGGACTTCGTTAAAAGAGGAGCTTGCAATCGTCGCTAATGGACTTTCCTGTCCATCAATAACACCTTGCTGCAGCCCGGTAAACACCTCACTAAATGCCATTGACGTTGGTTGTGCTCCCAACGCTTCAAATACTGCCCTTCTTAAATCGGAAGTGGTTGTACGAAATTTGATTCCTTTCATATCCTCTGGTTTTGCAATCGGTCGAATATTATTGGTCATATGCCGGTATCCAAGTTCCATAAACCCAAGATTCCGAATTGACCCGTCAGAAGCTATAATCTCATTGATTTTTTTACCATAATCACCGTCCAAGGCATTATACCCATTCTGTCTTTCTTTAAACATATAGGGCAGGTCTTCAATCGTAAACTCCGGATGTGACGTACTCATGAATGCTATGGTTTCAAGAGCCATATCCACAGTTCCCATATGGAGCTGTTCATATAATTCACTTTCTTTCCCTAATAGGGAATCTGCGAAAATTTCAATTTTAACTTTCCCATTGGTCCGCTTTGAAACGTTGTCAGCCATCGTGTGTAACTCTTGCGTTAATAAATGTTTATCGGCAAAAGTCAAACCAAGCTTCATCGTTACGGTATCACCACCAGATGCTGCTTGCTCTTTTTTGTCACCACCGCATCCAGTAACTAGCATTACTGCGGCCAATGCCAGTGATCCTACAATTATTTTCAAGCTCTTCACTTTTTATGCCCCCTTTTTCATTTTACTAAACCCGACTGGCGCTCTTCACTTTCGCCCTTATTCTTATGACTACACTTTATGTTAAAACTGAAAATTTGTATAATACTTTCTCTGTCAAGTCATCATAAAATAATGTTATAATAGTGTTGGTTAAACCGTCATTTTATGTATCCCATTTTTTGATGATAGGAGAATTTATGGACACGCGCGACTTATTGCTATTAAAATACTTACTTGATTTTAAAAACATCACCAAAACTGCTAACGCCCTATTTATCTCCCAACCGGCTTTGACCAGGAGACTCAAGCAATTGGAAAAAGAACTGGACACCCAATTGATCGAAAGCAGTAATAAAGGGATTACGCTGACTCCTGGTGGCGTTGAAACTGTCCTGTATGCCAGACAGGCCCTCAATGATATAGACACCCTGAAAAAAAGGCTTGCCGTCATTGATCAAAAGACGGCCAAGCAGATCCATTTAACGGCTCCCAATATTATTTGTGAATATTATTTTCCCACCATCATTCGTTTATTCAGGCAGCAGTATCCCGATATCCGCTTCTCTATCCGTATGGCTCCCAGCAGCGAAGTTGTCTCCGACACCCATGATGAAAAAGCAGATTTTGGTTTCCTCCGCAATGATTTTGGATGGGATGAGGAAGGAAAGATTCTCCTAACCACAAACTACATTGCCGCGGTGTCACTGCACCCCTTCACGTTGCAGGATCTTCCTCATATGAGCCGGGTTGCCTATACAACGGATGCGTATTATATGAAAATGCTGGATCTTTGGTGGGATCGCAATTTCTCTTCTCCGCCACAGATTGACGTCCAAGTAAGCAGCCTTAACTTGTGCATAGAAATGGTACTAAATGGTATCGGCTTTGGTCTATTACCCTCTGTCTTGATCCCTGATTCCCCAGAAATTTATAAGATTATCCTAAATGACCAAAGCGGGAATCCTATCCAGCGTCACACATACCTAATTTATAAAAAGGCGGGCATCAATACCACTGCCAAGAAAAATTTCCTATCCTTTATCAAAGAGCACCCCTTTGACGATTTTTTCCTTCTACATCGTACGTAATCAACAAACGCTCTGCTTAAAAAGCTCCTATAGAATAGCGAAAAAGTTCGGACTCATTATAATCTTTATTTATAATGAGTCCGAACTTTTATGATTGTACAACATAATGTTTTTTCGTTATCCTTAAAGTATAAAGAAGTTACAGGGAACGCGCGGACCAAAGAACTTGAAAGGAGCTCAAACATGAGTGGAATGATCGGATTGGGAATTATTTCCCTTGTTATCTACGTAGCCGTCATCTTGATTTTAAACGTAGGCCTAAAACGCAGAGCTTCAGAAGCTATGATGTGGTCTTATCTTTTAATTGTTTTGGTCGCCAGCATTTTCGGAAAGAAATCTCTCACCACTGTTTTTTCAAAAAGTTTCTCGTATGGTATTCACGCAGAAGTCGTATATGCCGCAATGGCTTTCGTCTTTATGTCTTACCTTATGGAAAAGACAGGCGTTATTCTGCGGCTGGTAAATATCCTAAACAGTTTTATCGGACGTTTTACCGGTGGCAGCGGTTATGTCTCCACCATTGGCTCTGCACTATTTGGTATGGTGTCAGGTTCTGGATCTGGTAATGCTGCCGCAATCGGGTCCATTACCATTCCTTGGATGATGCGGACAGGCTGGTCCCAGGAAAGAGCCACTTTAATCTGTGCCGGCAATGCAGGCATGGGAATGATTTTTCCTCCGTCAACATCCATGCTGCTTTTACTAGGCATGGAAAGCATTGAAAAGGAACTCCCATCCGGAACGCTGTACGTAGGACTATTGGGCGCCGGCTTTATTATCTTGGCATACCGTCTGGCAGTCATTTACTATTTTGCAAAGAAGGATGGCTTAAAGCCCATTCCCAAAGAACAGATTTTGCCTTTTGGACAAGCTTTAAAGGAAAACGGTTCTTCACTTTTAATTTTCTTGGGTGTCATCATTCCCTTGCTAGCTACCATGGGGCCTACCGGGGCTTGGGTAAAGGCAACTATGAATGCGTCTTTTCCTAAAGCTTTCAAATCTATTTCCATTGTTTTCTGGATCCCTATTGTTATGTCGATTTTTACCATTCTGGAAGGCTGGAAACATCTTCCGCACGCTATCTCTGGATGGATGTCCATGATTCGCGAATCCATTGCTAACTATGCAGATGTAGGCATGCTTCTGTTTACCGCTTTTGCTGCTTCCAATATTTTAAACCAACTGGGCATGACCAATGAGGTAAAAAATATTTTTACCCACCTAGGCACCTATTCCCCATTCCTGGTCATCCTTGTTATTGCGGTACTAATCACCATGATGGATGGTCCTTTTTCCGGTACCGCCACCACAAGTGCCTTGGGCGCGGCTGTTTATGCAGCACTACGCTCTATTGGACTCCCTCCAGTCGTATGCTGTGTTGCCTTTTTAAACCTGATCTCTAACGAAGGAGCCATTCCGCCTAACGCTGCACCGCTTTATATTGCCAGCGGTATTTCCAGTTTGGAAGACCCTTCAAAAATTTTCCGGCCTATTATGGTATTCTATGTAATCCCCACAATGCTAATTGCCATTCTAATTATGGCACGGGTAATTCCGGTTATAGGTGCATGAGGTGATAAGATGAAAAAAACACTGCGCGCAATTTGTATGAAACTCTTTGAGATTACTATGCCTCTATTTATTATTCTGGGGATTGTGATCTGGGGTATGCAAATGATTGCTATTTTGGCTGGCAAAGGAAGTCTTCTGGTATGGAGCTATAAATCACTCTATCCTTGGGCTTCTACTGCCTCCAGTATCTGTATGTTCGCTGCATTTATTTACAGTTATGTAAAGGATGCCTAGTTTTAGAAACCGTTGCAAAAGGGAGGTCCATCATCATGGAATTTAGTGCAAACGCTGTCAAGGCAGGCAGTGACAGTAAGCATGATCTGCTGCTGCAATTAGAACTTGTAGGAAACACAAGAGAGATAGAACTCCACAGTAAAGTGGAGAAAAAATTTAGCGATGCCATCCGTGCGGACGTCAACGAAGTCCTGGATGCCTATAAAATTCAGGGAGCCAAAATACAGATTGACGATCTGGGAGCCTGGGATTTTGCCATTAAGGCGCGGACCGAAACCGCCATTAAACGGGCTCTTGCAAAAAAGGAGGCAGCACAACATGAATGATTTATACCGTACAATGTTTTTTGTCCCTGGCAACGCCCCAGGAAAAATTGCGAAGGCAGAGATTTACGGGGCGGATTGCCTGATCTATGACCTGGAAGATGCCGTCTCTATTTACGAAAAAGATGCCGCCCGGGATCTATTATGCCGTTTTCTCTCTTCCTATCGTCCGGACTGCCGCATCGGAATACGTATCAACGGACAGGATACCCCCTATTACAAGGAAGATGTCCAGAGGTTGGTACCTCTAAAGCCGGATTTTCTCCGGTTACCCAAATCAGAAACAGCCAAAAATATTCAGGCCTTAGATCGCTTCATTACAGAAGAAGAAACCAAAAACCAGATTCCTGTAGGCACAGTAAAAATCGCTTGCACCATTGAAACAGCACTGGGCGTTCACAATGCCTATGAGATCGCTACAGCTTCCCCCCGTGTCATGGCAATCGGCCTGGGAGCGGAAGATTTTCGTACGGATATGCGGATGAGCCGCAGCGAAGATGCCAGCGAAATTTTAATTGCCCGGAACCAAATTTCCCTCTGCGCCCATGCAGCCAAGGTCATTCCCATGGATTACGTCAACAGCAATTTCAAAGATCCAGAAGCCTTCAAAAAGGATGTGGCTTTTGGCAAAATGCTGGGATACACCTGCAAATCCTGCATTCATCCCACCCAAATCAGTCTGGTCCATGAAGTGTACATGCCTACAGACAAAGAAATTGAATATGCACAAAGAGTGGTCACCGTGTACAAGGAAGCCATTGCCAATGCTTCCGGAGCAATTGCACTGGACGGGAAAATGATTGATATGCCTATTGTTACCCGTGCCAAAGCAATACTGGCCTATGCCAAAGTGGCGGGAAAGGAGCTGGTAGCAGAATGAAACAGGAGGAAATGGATTTTATCAACCGGATTCCAGGCTGGGAACAAAAAAAAGCATTTTCTGGTGCCTATGCGACAATTCCCACAGAACAGCACATGGCATCCCGTCCCGTGAAATATTTCCATCCCGGCATGAAAAAAGTCCAGACGCTGGACTATATCCTGGATGCCACAGGCCTAAAAGATGGTATGACCATTTCTTTCCATCACTGCCTGCGAAACGGGGATGCCGTGATGGCGTACGTCATTGATGCGATTGCAAAAAAGGGCATTAAGGATTTGACGCTGTCCGCCTCTTCTCTTAGTAAAGTCCAAGATTGTCTGCTCCCCTATTTTGAAAGCGGAGTCATCACAGCAGTGGATACCAGTGGTGCCCGCAGCAAACTAGGAAGTTTTATCCAGCATGGAGGCTTAAAAAAGCCCGCCATTTTCCGTACGCACGGTGGCCGGGCGCGAGCCATTGAAACAGGAGAGCTGCATATAGACGTAGCCTTTATTGCTGCGCCTTGCTGCGACCGTTTTGGTAATATCAACGGAGTGGACGGTAAATCCGCCTGTGGTTCCTTGGGCTACGCAATGCCTGATGCAGAATATGCAGATCACGTAGTGGCTGTGACAGACGGATTGTCCGACTTGCCGTTAGAGTATGTCAGTATCCCACAGACACAGGTAGATTTCATTACAAAAGTTCCCTCCATCGGCGATCCAGCAGGAATTGCTACCGGATCCATCCGTGTCAGCAAAAATCCGGCAGAACTAATTATTTCCAAGTATGCCGCAGACGTCATCGCCGCTACCCCCTACTTCCACGACAACATGGTATTCCAATTTGGTAGCGGTGGCATGGCCATTGCCACAGCTGGTTATATCCGGGAGGAAATGTTGCAGCGGGGCTACACCGCAGCTGCTGGGGTTGGCGGTGTTTCCGGATTTCACGTGCAAATGCTAAAAGAAGGCCTGATCAAAACCTTCTTTGATCCCCAGGATTTTGATCTTACGGCCATCGCTTCTCTGAAAGAAAATATGCAGCATCACGAAATCTCCGCCTCTGCTTACGCCAATCCCTTCTGTGCCAGCCCGTACGTCAATATGCTGGATTTTACAGTACTTAGTGCAACAGAAATGGACGTGGATTTTAACGTCAACGTACTCACTGACTCCTATGGAAAATTGTTAGGAGCACCAGGGGGACACCCAGATGCCGCTGCAGGTGCAAAAATGACGATTATCACCATGCCGCTGCTGCGGGGCCGCCTGCCCATGCTGCTGCCACATGTTACGACCATTGTCACACCGGGAGAATCCGTAGATGTGCTAGTAACGGAATACGGTATTGCCATCAATCCTGGAAGACCGGATATCCGCTCCTGCTTACAAGGAAAAGGCTTGCCGCTAGTCAGCATTGAAGCATTGGAAGAAAAAGCACGCTTCTTGTCCGGACGTCCTAATGAACAGGCATGCAGTGACAAGATCTGTGGTATCGTAGAATACCGCGATGGCACGATCATTGATACAATCCATGCATTGTAAAGTCAATTGAGAAGAGGGAGCCTTTACCCAAAGGCCCCCTCTTCTCATACTCTTCTTCAAATTTTTCTTCACACAACACACGCTAACCCAAAACTTCCTTTATCCAGTGTTGTATTTTAACGGTTTGCGCTTCCGTCACTTCCGGCATAGGAACCGTGCATTTTGCTTCCAACGGAATTCCTCTTAACACCATTGCCCGTTTTAAGATTGGTATAAACGGATCTCCGATATCATATAGACTCATAGCCTTATCAACAATCCGTTGATACTTCACAACATCTTCGAACTTCTCCGTATTCAGTGCATCTGCCAACTTACGAAATAGCTCTGGACACACATTGGACAAGCCTCCGATACAGCCATTGCCTCCACTGATAACGTTATGCGCCATAAATTCTTCAAACCCAGACAGAATTACAAAATCTGGGAATTCAGGGCGGATCAGGTCGATCAACTTCCTTGTATGCCCCATTTCTGTGACAGTATCTTTATAACCGACAATGTTTTTATGTTCACGGGCGAGCTCTAACACTAATTCCGGAGAAACATCATGCCCCGTTCTCGCAGGGAAATTATAGATATATATATCCCCGTTAATTTGCTCCGCCAGATCGCCGTAGTATTTTTTCAGGGCGGACTGCGAAAATTGGAAGTAGAACGGACTTACAATTAAGACTGCCTTTGCGCCTTTTTCAAGTGCATAGTTGGAAAGCATTACCGTTTCGTCCGCATTCATCCCGCCTGTTCCAATTAAAATCTGTGTTGCATCTTTGTATTGGCAAGCAAGATCAATTAATTGTACCTTTTGTTCTTTAGACAGGCTAAAGAACTCACCCGTACTTCCCATAACGACAATCCCGTCAACACCGCCATGTATGAGATGTTCATAGATTTTTTGGTTCGCTTTTATATCAATATTTCCAGTTTGATCAAAAGCGGTTACTACCGGTGTTAAAATCTGTGCATTCTTCATAGTACACCACAATCCCCTTTGATTTCTGACAACTACAATTTTCGTTTAGTACAGAAATAGAACTATTGCCAAAACTCTACACAAAATTGCAAACCCGTGCAATAGCCATTTCAGTATATCCAAGAGCCTCCGCTTTTGTATACTTACCGTCTGCCACTTCGTGAATTTCGTTCATTAGCTCGTCACCCATCTCTGTCAAGGTCTTTGTTCCGTAAACTAATGGACTGGCATCAATATCAATGTTATCTTCCATATTTTTATAGGTAATTTTATTTGCCGTTATTTTAATAACAGGAGCCAAAGGATTCCCTGTCGGGGTACCCCTTCCAGTAGAGAATACAATAATTTGCGCCCCGCCTGCTACCATAGCAGCAACGGACGAAGGATCGTTCCCCGGGGTATCCATAATAACTAGGCCTTCTTTTCCAGCCACTTGCTTAGCATAATCATAAACTGCTGAAATCTGACGGTGACCAGATTTATGAATACAGCCCAGTGATTTCTCTTCCAAGGTGGTTAGTCCACCAGCTTTATTTCCTGGAGAAGGATTTCCTTCACGCACTTCTTCCCCAACCAACTGCAGTGCTTTTTCATATCTGTGGATAATTTCAAAGATCCGTTCTTTAACTTCAGGAGTTTTTGCTCTCCGTGCCAGTATATGCTCGCCTCCAATCAGCTCTGTTGTTTCCGATAAAATAGAGGTTCCCCCTAAATCCACTATACGATCACTAGCTTCGCCGATTAACACATTGGATGCCAGCCCGCTAGTGGGATCGGATCCACCGCATTCCGTGCCCAAAATAAGCTCTGACATAGGAAATTCTTCTCTTTGAAGCAGTGCTGCTTCCTGTACGAATTGTTTTGCAGCACGGGTTGCACGTTCTATAGTTTTAATTGTACCACCATTTTCCTGAATAATAAAAGTTGCCAACGGTTTATTGGTTCTTTGTTTGATTGCTTCGGTAACCAAGTCCATCTGGCAGTTTTCACAACCCAAAGAAATCACAATGGTTCCATAAACATTTGGATTGGCGGCATACCCTGCCATTACATCCATGGTCAATTCCTGGTCGCTAGGCACCTGGGAGCATCCTAATTGATTATTAAATGTTACCGCTCCCTTGACATTTTGTGCAACAATCCGGGTAGTATCAGAGGCACAAACACTAGCCGGAAGAATTAATACATAGTTACGAATTCCCACACGACCATCCGGTCTTTTGTATCCAAAAAATGTTTTCATTACAACTCCCCCTAAACTTCCTGCTCCAAATTTTCTCTATGACTAGCTACATTATGAACATGTACATGATCTCCCACATTGATGGCAGTCGCTGCGATTCCAATATGCTCGCCATATTTTACAACGGGTTGCCCCTTCGGGATAGTACGGATAGCAAGCTTATGGTAAATTGGAATATCTTGCGTTACGGTTAACTCTTCTTCTTTTCCATTCTGAAACCGTACATCTGCCTTAGATCCCTTCTTCAGCGGTTCAATAGCTACCGCCACGTTATCTTTACTGTCAATCACAACTGCATTTACCATAATTACCCTTGTATGATAATTACAGAAGCAAAATCACCATTTTCCTTTCTTTAGATT
>CAJMHI010000048.1 GCA_905213155.1 uncultured Acidaminococcus sp.
AGAAAGTAATTATGGGCTAAATTTTGCTTGATTTTTCATAGCTGGTCTCCTTATACTAACAACGACTATCGTACAAACTTTTTCCCTTTCAAAAAATTTCCGAATAAGCCCTATGACTTTTCAGTTATTCACAAGGTTATCCACCAAATCCACAAAATTATCCACAGTTTCTGTGGATAATTTCAGTAAAACTCCTAAATCTTGTGTAAAACTTCGTTCATTATACCAAATCTAGAAACGCTTTGACATTATCCCCAGATTATCCACAGTCAAATTGGGGATAACTTTCATCCTTTAATAAAAAAAGAAGAACGAAGAACAGGATTTGCTGTTTTTCGTTCTTCTTCTCTCATAACCAATTATTCCTCATCCGCTACTGTGTTCACAATGGCAACAGCAGCTACCTGATCGCCCGGTTCCAGATCCATGAGTTTTACCCCTTGGGCATTGCGTCCATAGCTGGAAATATCCGCAGCATTCATCCGGATGATAATGCCAGCGGCAGAAATAAGCAAAATTTCCTGGGAAGCATCCACCATCTTGGAGCCCACAATCAGGCCCGTCTTATCCGTGACTTTCAGGTTGATAATCCCTTTGCCGCCCCGGCTTTGCAACCGATACTCGGAAATTTCCGTGCGTTTTCCCTGTCCTTTATCCGTAACAGTCAGCACATCGCCTTCGCTGGTTTCGCAGCTGTCCATGGACACCACGCTGTCATGCGGCCGCAGGCTGATGCCTTTCACGCCATGGCTGGTGCGCCCCATGGGCCGCACATCCTGTTCCTCAAAATGGATGGCATAGCCGTCCCGGGTTGCCAGGAGAATATTATTATGGCCGCTGGTCAGTTTTACATCAATCAGTTCTTCCCCTTCATCCAAATTGATGGCAAACAATCCGCCTTTACGGGCAGAACGGAATTCCTGTACACTGGTCCGCTTTACAATCCCCTTATTGGTGGCCATGAAGAGGAATTTATCTTCATCGGCGCTGATCCCGCTTTTTACAGCGATAACCGCATTGATCTTTTCATTTTCTTCCAGAGACAGCAAGTTACGGATATAGGTTCCCTTAGCCGCCTTGCTGGCTTCAGGAATCTCATACCCCTTCTGCCGGTACACACGGCCCCGGTTAGTAAAGAAGAGAATGTTGTCATGGGTGCTGGCCATCAGCAGATGCTCCGAAAAATCACCCTTCACCTGGTTATTTTCCTTGACGATTTTTCCGCTGCCGGCCTTGACGCCGCGCCCTCCCCGGTTCTGGTTCCGGAAATTGGTCAGTGCCTGGCGTTTGATATAGCTCTGATGGCTAATGGTAATCACGACGTCTTCTTCTGCAATCAAATCTTCCGCATCCAGTTCGCCGGAATCCGGTACAATGGAAGTTCTCCGGGCATCCCCAAAGCGTTTCTTTTCATCTAGCAAGTCTTCCCGGGCAATTCCCATAATTTTATGGGGATCGGACAAGACGTCTTCCAGATAGGCAATGGTGGCCATGACTTCTTTATATTCATCCTCAATTTTCTGCCGTTCCAATCCGGTCAGGCGTTGCAGACGCATATCCAAAATCGCCTGTGCCTGCCGATCGGTGAGGCTGAATTTTTCCATCAAGGCTTGTTTGGCCACATCACCATTGGCACTTTGCCGGATCGTTGCAATCACAGCATCCAGATGATCCAGCGCAATTTTGAGACCTTCCAAGATATGCGCCCGGTCTTTGGCTTTGCGCAGTTCATACTGGCATTTCCGGGTAATGACATCCTGTTGGTGCTGCAGATAGTATTCCAGAATCTGTTTCAGGTTCAGCACCCGGGGATGGCCATTAACCAGCGCCAGCATAATAATCCCAAAAGAATCCTGGAGCTGGGTATGCTTGTACAACTGGTTCAGCATCACTTCCGGCACGACATCGCTGCGCAGTTCAATAACGATCCGCATGCCCTTCCGATCGGATTCATCCCTAAGGTCGGTAATGCCTTCCAGGGTTTTATCCTGCACCAGTTTGGCAATATTTTCAATCAGCCGTGCCTTGTTGACCTGATAGGGGATCTCCGTCACCACAATCCGGTTTTTATTCTTTGGCATGGGCTCCACATGGGCCTTAGCCCGTACCTTCACCACGCCGCGTCCGGTAGTATAGGCTTGCCGGATACCGCTCTGCCCTAAAATTTTAGCGCCGGTAGGAAAATCCGGTCCTTTAATGCAGGTCATCAGCTGAGCAACAGTAGCGTCAGGATGATCAATCAGCATGACGCAGGCATCCACCACTTCACCCAGATTATGCGGAGGAATATTGGTTGCCATCCCTACCGCAATCCCTGCGGATCCATTGATTAAGAGCGCAGGCACTTTCGCCGGCAGCACAGTGGGTTCCTTCAGGGATTCATCGTAGTTAGGGATGAAATCCACCGTCTCTTTCTCAATATCCTGCAGCATCTCCACGGCAATCTTGCCCATACGGACTTCCGTATACCGCATAGCTGCCGGAGGATCCCCATCCACACTGCCGAAGTTCCCATGGCCGTCCACCATGAGATACCGGGTAGAAAAATCCTGTGCCAGGCGTACAATGGCGTCGTAAACAGAGAAATCCCCGTGGGGATGATACTTACCTAAAACATCCCCGACGATACGGGCGCTTTTCTTATAGGCTTTATTGGGGAGCATGCCGGCTTCATTCATGGCATACAAAATCCGCCGGTGCACTGGTTTTAACCCATCCCGCACATCCGGCAGGGCCCGCTGCACGATAACGCTCATGGCGTAATCAATATAGGATTTTTGCATCTCCTCTTCTACATACACAGGGATAACTTTCCCTGCTGTGATGGTCTGCTTATCATTTTGCTGATCATCCACGGTATCACGCTCCTTATTTCAAAAACAGATCATACACCTGCTTGCCTATGAGCAGCACGGTAACGATCAGATACAGAATGCGAATATAGGCCACGCCTTTTTTGATAGCTACCTTGGCGCCCAGGCGCGCTCCTGCAATTTCTATAATCCCCATAGGCACGGCATAAGGAAGATACACCGTCCCCAGGAGTAAAAAAGCCACTAAACCGCCGATATTGCTGGCAAGGTTCAACGCTTTGGTATTGCCCGCTGCCGTAACAAAATTATATCCAAAGGATAAAAAGCCAAAAATCAGAAAGGAACCGGTTCCTGGTCCAAAAAAGCCATCATACATGCCCAGGCACCAGGCCATAAGTGCAATGCCAAGAGCCATGGACCGGGTCATGGTGGTCATAGTGCTGACTCCGTCCCATTTTTTCTTTTTATACGTATAGACCGCAACCCCGATCAGTGCCAGTACCACAATATACCGCAGCACAATTTCCGGTATTAAATAAGCAATATACGCACCAAAAGCACTGCCCACTGCAGACAGCAGCATCATTTTTAAGATTTTCCGGTCCACGCAGCCGCTACGGGAAAAAGTATAAAAGCTGGTCACTGCCCCGGCCGCTGCCGCTAGTTTATTAGAACCCAGCACATAGGACATGGGAAGGCCCGTAGTCATAAAAGCCGGCAGGGTAATGAGCCCCCCGCCGCCGACTGCGCCGTCAATAAATGACCCTACAAAACCAGCCACAAGCAAAAACAGCAGGTGATCCCACTGAAATTCCATCAAGGTTACTCCTTCCAAGTTCCGTAGATGCCCACCCAGCCACTGGTGCAGGATACAGAAAGTACAGGCTCTGTCATTTTATTGCTGATACTATAGGAAAATTGCTCCTGCCGTAGCACCGCCTCCTGCAAAGGCCAGCGCACACCGGAAATACTCACCTTAGCGGTTTCAGTAAAGGGCAAAAGGCTTACAGCCTGGGGTAATTTTTTTGCGACTTGCCAGGATAGCTGCTCTCCTTCACCCAAAAAGCACAGCACTTCCTGTTCATCCGCTAAAATTACAATCCCACCTTTTTTTGCATACGGAAGAAGTGTAAATAGATTCCCCAGCAGATGATCAGCACGGCCGCCCCAAACGCCGGAGACAATCACCGTCAGATGCGGCTCCAGATCCTGTACCACCAGTGCCAGATCCGTATCATCCTTATTCACCGGATAGGTCTTTGCCTTGGCGCCTTTACGGACAAATTCATCCCAAGCGCCCGGCCTGGCGCTGTCTCTGTCCCCATACAAAAAGCTGGGCAAAATTCCAGCTTTTTTCAAATGGTCCGCACCCCGGTCCACTGCATAAACAGGATAATCACCTGCCGCTTTTCGCAGCCATACAGGATCCGGGCGCCTGCCTCCTGCCGTGAGGAAAACCGGCAAACCGGTTGTATGGGGATACACAATATCTACTTGTGGCAGCGCAATGGTCGTTCCCATGCTGTCTCCTTAAAAGTCCAGATTGGTTACTTTCCCGGCATTTTCCTCAATGAATTTGCGCCGGGGTTCCACTTTATCCCCCATAAGCACGGAGAAAACGGAATCCGCCGTAGCAGCATCTTCCAGTTGCACCTGGAGCACCGTCCGTTTAGAAGGATCCATAGTGGTTTCCCAAAGCTGTTCCGGGTTCATTTCCCCAAGGCCCTTATAACGCTGTACATAGGGATTATTCTGCCGCCCCACTTCGTCCAGCCGTTGCTGCAGCTGTTCATCACTGTAGGCATAGGTATGTTTCTTTCCGGTACGAATGAGATACAACGGCGGTTGCGCAATAAACACATTGCCATGGACAACCAGCGGTTTCATATACCTATAGAAGAAGGTCAGCAGCAAAGTTCGAATATGGGCCCCGTCCACATCCGCATCGGTCATGATAATAATTTTTCCATAGCGCAGTTTCTCTACGTCAAATTCTTCTCCGATGCCGCAGCCAAAGGCGGTAATCATGGCCCGAATTTCCTGGGAATTAAGCATTTTGTCCAGTCTGGCTTTTTCCACATTCAGGATCTTGCCCCTCAGGGGTAAAATTGCCTGGAAATTCCGGTCCCTGCCCTGCTTGGCACTGCCGCCAGCAGAGTCCCCTTCTACCAGATAAATTTCGGTTTCTTCCGCATTTTTACTGGTACAATCGGCTAGTTTTCCGGGCAGGCTGCTGACTTCCAACGCCGATTTACGCCGCGTCAAATCTCTGGCTTTGCGGGCTGCTGCTCTGGCACGGCTGGCCATGACCGCTTTATCAATGATTTTTTTGGCTACAGGCGCATTTTCTTCAAAGTACTCGGTCAGGGCATCCGTCACCATGTTATCCACTATGCCCCGGACTTCACTGTTGCCCAGTTTGGTCTTGGTCTGTCCCTCAAACTGGGGTTCCCGTACTTTCAGGCTCAAGACACAGGTCAGCCCTTCCCGCACATCATCCCCGGACAAATTTTCTTCGTTGTCTTTTAACAGACCATTTTTCCGGGCGTAATCATTGATGCACCGGGTCAAAGCCTGTTTCAGCCCGGCCAGGTGGGTGCCGCCTTCTTCCGTATTGATATTATTCACGAAGGTCAGGATATTTTCCGTATAGGCATCGGTATACTGCAGGGCCACTTCCACAATGGTGTCCTGCCGCTCCCCTTCCACATAGACCGGTTTAGCATGAAGGGGTTCCTTCCCCTGGTTTAAAAATTCCACAAAGGACACAATGCCCCCTTCGTAGTGGAAGATTTCATCTGCCCCGCTGCGTTCGTCGGTCAGCTGGATTTTCACGCCCTTATTCAAAAACGCCAGTTCCCGAATCCGCCGTTTCAGGGTATCGTAACTATATACCGTTTCCGTGAAAATAGAAGCATCCGGCCAGAACGTTACGCTGGTTCCTGTTTCCGTTTCCGGACAGCTGCCGATTATATGCAGGGGCTTAGTGGTTTTGCCTTTGGCAAATTCGATTTCATACACTTTGCCGTTTTTCTTAACTTCCACCACCATACGCTGGCTCAGTGCATTGACGCAGGATACCCCGACGCCGTGCAGGCCGCCGGATACTTTATACCCACCGTCCCCAAATTTACCGCCGGCATGGAGCACCGTCATAACCACTTCAATAGCAGGCTTACCCACTTTGTGCATTTCTACTGGAATGCCTCGGCCATTATCCGTAACGGTAATGCTGTTATCCGCGTGAATACGCACATGGATATGGTCGCAATACCCGGCCAATGCCTCATCAATACTATTATCAATGACTTCATAGACCAGATGGTGCAAACCTCTGGCGCTAATGCTTCCGATATACATACTAGGCCGTTTGCGTACAGCTTCCAGCCCTTCCAATACCTGAATCTGGGCAGCGCCATAGGCACCGTGCACAGCAATTTCCTCTTCAATGGTTTGTTCTTTTTTCGCCATACATAACCTCCCGAATCCGCTTACCGTTTCCGCAGGGTTCTGGTGGAAATCCCTGACAGAATAATTTTATCTTTGGTGACCACACAACTGGACGGGGAGAAATGATCCGTCAAATCAATCACCTGGTTCTTTTCCATTTTGGGCCGAAGAAAAAAAACGGTATATATTCGTGCGCTTATTGCGGATATCAAAAATCCCAATAAGTTCATCTTCCCGAACGACGACATTATTTCCTACGTGCAGGTACATATTGCTTTCCCTTTCTTTTCTTCTCCACCATGCGTTCTACCTGGTCTTGCTCCAACTGGTCCGGCGTCCATCCCTTAGCCAGCATCACTGCAAAGGCTTTGGCATCTAACGGTGCTTCCTCCTGCAAGGCTTCGTTCCATGCCCACTCCTCTAATACCGCTTTAACGTCAGTAAAAAGTATTTTATCACACTCCACCTGCGTCCGGCAATTTTCATAGCTACACCAGGGCATTTCCAGAAGAATCCGGCGGATTTTCTGACGGATATCCTGCACCTTTTGGCGCTGGCAGGCAGAGCACAGGGGTTCATCCCCGATGAGCGGCACGCCGCAGATGGGGCAGAGCCTTTTTTCATCCACTTTAGGGATAAAGGGCTGCTCGTTAGGCGGGGTATCCGCCGGGATTACCATTTCCCCTAGATAACATTTTACACGGGTAATCCGGCGGGGGACTTTTTCTTTCTCAGGGTTTCCCGCCAACAGGCGATTCAACTGTAACAGCAATTTTCCCTGCATCATCATCAAATGAGCAGACCAAGTGGGATGATCCGTGTGAATATATAAAACGCCCTCCTTCAGCCGGTAGGGCTGGGAATGCGGGGCTGCGGCAGGCCCTACAATGCTTTCCCAATGGGCTCTTAGCACATGGAGCATAAACTGTGCCTTGGCCCAGGGCGTTTTAAAAACCTGGAGCACCAGTTTTTCGGAATCCTTCATACCGCCGTTTCCTCCAATTGCCCGCTACGGACCTGATACAGCACTACATCTCCCGCAGTAGGTGCCAGATGCCGGTCATTGACCGTTAAAAAGGTCTGTACCGTTCCATTAATGCACTGTAATAATTTTTCCCGGCGGTGCTGGTCCAATTCACTGAGCACATCGTCTAACAGGAGGATCGGGTATTCGCCCCGGATCTTGCGGATAAATTCCAGCTCAGAAAGCTTCAGGGATAGGGCTGCCGTCCGCTGCTGTCCCTGGGAGCCATAGGCTTTGAGAGACCTTCCATTATGTAAAATATCCAAATCATCCCGATGAGGTCCCACGCTGGTATATCCCCGGAGCAGATCCAAGGCATGCCGCTTCTGCAATTCTTCCAAAAGCAGCTGTACCCAATAGGAACGCCCCGGGTTTTCTTCCACTACCGACGTAGCCGAAGCTTTTTTCTGCTGGTAAGAAAGTGTTAATTCCCCGTTATTGCCGGTAATGCGGGCGTACACATCCCGAGCTGCCGCACTGATACCAGTAAGAGCCCGGAGCCGTAAATCCAAAATTCCCGCAGCCGGCTCCACCAGCGCCTGATCCCATACCACTAGCTGGGGTTCTGCCGCCTTCCCATCCTTTTGCCAGTGTTTCAAAAAGGAATTGCGCTGCTGCAACACTCGGTTATACCGGGACAATAATTCATAATACGTGGGACTTGTCTGCGCAATTTCCATATCCAGAAAACGCCGCCGCAACACCGGCTCTCCCTTAACCAGCCATAAATCATCCGGGGTAAAGAGCACCAGATTCAGCCTTCCATACTGCTGCCGGGTACTAATCTTATTGCCATCCCACACCGTTTCTTTTTTCTCCCGGCCCTGAGAAGGCGCCCGTTTCACCAAAAGCGTATGGCTGCCATATTGATCTTCATAGCCTAGCTGGGCCGCCCAGGCATCCGTGCCAAAAAGCGCCAATTCCTCATCCCTGCGGGTACGAAAGGAAAATCCACGGGCCGCCGTATAAATGCCCTCCAGTAGATTAGTTTTCCCCTGGGCATTGTCCCCATAAAAAATTGTAATGTCATGGATAAGGGGTAGCTCCATCTCCCGGTAATTGCGAAACTGATGCAGCCGCAGTGACAAAAGGCGCATCAGAAGACCACACGCACCGGCGTCACAATATAGGTATAGCCGCTATTTTCTTCCTGCGGCATCATCTTGGCCGGGGAAAGAGATGTATTGGTTTCCAGGGTGACCTGTTCCGTGCCCACATTTCTAAAAAAGTCGGTCAGATAGGTGGCATTAAAAGCGATATTCAGCGGCAAGGCACTGCCTACTGTCGTACAAGGGATTTCTTCCCGCCCATTGCCTAGGTCACTGATGGCCGAAGACAGCACAATGCTTTTTTCCGTAATATGGAGACGGACAATATTGTAATCGGACTGGGAGAATAACGCCACCCGTGCAATCGCCTTTTCCATATCCTGGCAGGCAAATACCGTCTTATTGGCAAAGGAAGGAGGAATCGGCCGCTTGTAATCCGGGAAGTGCCCTTCAATCAGACTGGCAATCATCGTAAGTCCGCCCAACGCTACCTGAATTTGCTTATCGCTGACTTTTACGCTGACGGGTTCCGGTAAATCTCCCGTGAGATTGCTGCTGATCTCTTTCAACACGCGGGAGGGGATCAGCATGGAAAACTGGCTGTCTGTTTCCCCATTGTTCCAAGGAATTTCCTGAATGGCCAGGCGATGGGTATTGGTGCCTACGGCAGTCAGACAATGTTCCGTCTTTTCTATAAAGACACCGGTATACAATGGTCTATTTTGATCCGTCGAACAAGCATAAACAGTTGTTTCGATTAATTGGCGGATGGTTTCTTCTTCCAGTACCAGTTCATGTTGGTACGTAATGTCTTTAAAAGCCGGATACTCTTCCGCATCCATCAGCGGAATATGGTAAGTCCCCCTGGCTTTGGAAGCTTCCAGGACCAGTTCCCGGGTATCACTTTCTTTCGTCAATGTCAGCGGTTCATCCTTATCAAATTTGGCCAGCAAATCCCCGATGGCTTTGGCAGGAACCAGTATTTCCCCGTCTTCCTGTCCATTGACCTCCAGGTGCATTTGCATGGCAAAACTGCTGTCCATAGCAATCAGGTATAAAGCATTTTGTCGTAACAGGATATGGATTCCTGAAAAAATAGGCGCTTGGGAACTGGAGGATATAGCTCGTTTTACCGTATTAATTCCTTTGGCCAGAACGTTGCTTTCACAAGAAAACTGCATGGCAGTACCTCCTTATTATCTAGAGCTATTTAAATATATAAAATCGTAGTCTTCGTAGTAGGGCCTGTGGGTATGTGGAAAACGGAATATTTTTAAGAGCGCTGCGGCATCTGGTAAGGGGATAATCCTGTGGATAGCTTGTTTCGCATTATCCACATATCCACTTGCTTTCACAAAGAAAAACGTATCCACAATACAATCCACAGGGTATCCACCTGGTTTTCCCCATCTTGTGGATACTTATTTGCGTAAAGTTTCTATCATTTGGGAAATCTGCTGTTCTAATAGAGGATTGCTTTTCCGTTCTTCTGTAATTTTGTCACAGGCATGGAGTACTGTGGTGTGATCCCGTCCGCCAAAGCATTCTCCGATGCGGGGCAGGGAAAGTTCGGTCAGTTCCCGGGTAAGGTACATGGCGATTTGCCGGGGATAGGCCACCGTCCGTGTGCGCTTTTTTGCTTTTAATTCATCAACCCGGATTTTATACCGGGACGCTACCACGTCCTGAATGGCTTCCACTGTAATAATTTTATCCATGGCGCCGGTAATATCGATGTCTTTTAAGGCTTTGCGGGTTAATTCCAGGGTGATCGGCTGCTGGTTTAAACTGGCAAATGCCCGCACTTTCGTGTAGGCTCCTTCCAATTCCCGGATATTGGTTTTTACGTTATTGGCGATGAATTGGATCACTTCCGGCGGAAAGGGAATATGGTCTTTTTCCGCCATATTTAACAAAATGGCGCTGCGGGTTTCCAGGTCTGGGTGTTTGATTTCTACAATCAGACCCTGCATAAACCGGCTGGTTAGCCGTTCTTCCAGCGTGTCCAGTTCCTTGGGAGGACGGTCGCTGGAAATAATAATTTGTTTATCCGCTTGTTTTAAAGCTTCAAAGGTATGGAAAAATTCTTCCTGGGTGGATTCTTTTTTTCGCAAAAACTGGATATCGTCGATTAACAGTACATCAATATTACGGTATTTGTTGCGGAAGGATTCGTTGGTATTGTGCTGAATGGCGCCGATCAGTTCGTTGGTGAAGGTCTCGCTGGATGTGTAGAGGATTTTCATCCCGGGATATTTTAGATGGATATAATTTCCGATGGCGTTCATCAAATGGGTTTTCCCAAGTCCCGGATCGCTGTAGAGAAAAAGGGGATTGTAGTTATGGGCGGGCGCATTGGCTACCGCCATGGAATAAGTAAAGGCTTCATCATTGGATTTGCCCTTAATAAAATTATCAAAGGTATATTTGGGAGAAAGATGGGTATCAAATTCTGGTACGGAGGATTCGGCTATGGTTTGTGCTGGCATGGCAGGGCGTATGGACTGTGGTTCTGGTTGTTCCTGTATTCCGGGGAATAAGGTTTGTTGCTTGTCTACCCGGTCCACGGTAATTATTAGCTCCATAGGGCCATCACAAATTTGGGATAAAATGGCTTCTATGGTGGGCTGGTAACGTTCTTGCAGGGTTGTTTTGGTAAAATCATTGGGTACGCTGACTGTCAGTCGTCCTTTTTCCAAAGTAAGCGGCGTGGTGGCCGTCAGCCAAACTTTCCAAGTTCTTCCCTCAATCGTTTCTGCCAGGGAGGAAAGCATTTCTGTCCAAATTTGGGAAAGAGTTTTCGTTAGCATTTCCAATCCATCCTTTTTTTTATTGACAATCTATTATAGCACGAAGCTTGTGGAAAAAGTTGTGGATATTGTGGATAACTTTACTGTTTTTTCCAGGGTTTCTCCTCTGTTTTTGTGCGTTTTCAAAATATCTACAGATTTTTGGTTATACACAAGGAGTTATCCACAGTAGTGGATAACTCCTTGTGTTACCGGTTCCATAAACGCTCCCAAAAACTCCTATGCTGTAGCCGCTGCAATTCCGCTTCTTTTTCTTGGGATTTTTGCTGCTCTTTGGCAAGCTCCTGCTTTAGCGCTGCCAGTGTGTTTGCTGCCATTTCCTTGGCATTGGTCAAGGCGCCGATCTGTTGTTCTTTCAGCCGCAGCAGCGCTTCCTGCTGGGAGATGGCCGTCTGGGCCTGGTCTCTTTCTTTTTTTAGATCCTGTAGCCGTTGTTCTTTTTGCTCTGCCAGGGATTTATATTCCAGATAGTTCATTTTTTCCGTTGTCAGCAGGTGGTTCTGCTGCATTTGCGCAATGAGTTTTTGCTGGACTTGTTTCATTTCATCCTGCACCATATTCATTTGGATCAGGAGATTCTTATTTTCTTTGCGTAATTGTTCCAGGGCCTCATCTTTATTTTGTTCATAGATGATGACGGGATTTTCCGCTCGCTTGGTATCCAAAAAGCGGACCGCTTCGTCATCCAGCATTAAGAAACGGTTTTGTTTCACAAGATGGCCTTCCAGGTCTTTCTCATACCGTTTGATTTGTTTACGGATGGCTTCGTACGAAACTCCCTGCTGTTTGGCATAATCTTTAATGGTGATCATCTTGTCAGGCTCCTTCTGGTTTACTGCTGATTTTATACAAAACAATACAACGATTGTCTGGCAAAGTTACCACAACGTTGTTTTAGTAAAAAATACAATGCAACCAATGGTTGTATGAGATATAGTATAGCATATTTTTTGCATTTTGTCCGGGTCTTCTCCTCTTTATAATGAGGCATACACCGGAATGGTGAGAATGTTGTCCACAGAAAGTTATCCACAGATTGTGGATAACAATGGGAAATCTGAGGATAAAAGCGGATTTTTGCAAGATTTTTTGGTGGATAAACCATGGAAAAAGAGAAAAGGGAAGCCGTTTTTCAAACCGATACAGTATCTTTCTTTGAAAGACATGTGGAAAAGCGTGGAAGAAAAAGCCATAGACCCTGTATATATGCCATTTTCCCTATATCCACAGGAAATAGGCTTATACACACAAAGTTATCCACAGGTGTTGATAACTTTGTGGATAATAAGAGAAAATGAGGGGGTTAAGAAAAAAAGCCTTGTGGAAAACTTTTTATGACGGAAAAAAATTCGTCCAATCCTGTTTGGCTGGCAGGGACGGACGAAACAAAAAAGTCTTTTTTGTGTTGAAATTGTAAAATACCTGGCAGGCTCATTCTTCCAAGCGCCGTTGCAGCTCTGTGAGATCCTTGGCTAGTTGGGGATTATTTCCTTTTGCTTTGTCAATTTTTTCGCAGGCATGAATAACGGTACTGTGATCCCTTCCCCCATAGGCTTCCCCGATTTTGGCAAGGGAAAGGCCGGAAAGCTGTTTGGTTAAATAAAAGGCCACTTGCCGGGGCAGGACCACTTTTTTGGTACGGAGCTTGCTGGTAAGTTCCATGGGGGAAAGCTGGTAATACTGGCATACCGCTTCCTGGATTTTCTCTACGGATAAAAAAGCCGGCTGCTCTGGAATATTGAGTTTTAACAGGGCGGAGCGAATTAGTTCCAGAGTAATGGGCTTTTGGGTTAATTTTGCAAAGGCAGTGACCCGGTGATAGGCTCCTTCCAGTTCCCGTACATTTTGGGTAATGGAACTGGCCAGCATGACGACACCTGCCTGGGGCAGTACCAAATGGTCTTTTTGGGCAAAACTCTGCAAGATAGCCATACGGGTTTCCAGATCCGGATGCTGGATGTCCGCTGTCAGGCCGGAACGAAAGCGGCTGATCATCCGCTCTTCCAGAGCGTCCAGTTCCGCCGGCGGCCGGTCGCTGGAAATGACGATTTGTTTATTGGCGTTTTTCAGGGCATTAAAGGTAAAGAAAAATTCTTCCTGGGTGGATTCCTTGTGCCGGAGAAACTGGATATCATCAATGAGCAGTACATCAATGCTCCGGTATTTTCCCCGAAATTGTTCCAGCCGGTTATGTTCCACCGCTTCAATCAGCTCATTGGTAAAGGTTTCGCTGGAAATGTAGAGCACCGTCATTTTAGGGTGTTTTTTTTGGATCTGGTTGCCGATGGCATTCATGATATGGGTCTTGCCCAATCCGGAATCACTAAAAAGGAAAAAAGGATTATAAGCCGTGGCCGGAGTATTGGCTACCGCCATGGCAGCGGCCTTGGCAAACCGGTTGGAATTGCCCACAATAAAATTTTCGAAGGTGTATTTAGGGGATAAGTTGGTAGGATAGGAAGGAGGATCGGCAAATAGATCGGCTTCGTAGGGAGATTGCTTTTTTTTGGGCATAAGGCCGCTCCTTTCAGAAAAGATGATTTTATTATAGGTAAATTGTAAAATGAAACTGAACAGCAAAAATTAAAATGACCCATAGCAGG
>CAJMHI010000049.1 GCA_905213155.1 uncultured Acidaminococcus sp.
CAATATGTTAAGCGGACCTGTACTAATATGTCGAGGGCTTGACTTAAGCGAGTGCATAATGTAGTCTTTTCTATGAAGTTTTGAAGGTTCAAGCCTTCAAAGATCCGGTGGCGATAGCTGAGGGGAACCACCTGTTCCCATGCCGAACACAGAAGTTAAGCCCTTAAACGCCGAAAGTACTGGACTGGAAACGGTCTGGGAGGATAGGAAGCTGCCGGTAGAGACGATTGGCCCTGCACAAACGTGCAGGGCCTTTTGCTTGATTTTTGTATCGTATAGAAGGGGAGTTATAGCATGCCATCCATCCATGAAATTGAGGAAGCCAACCGTTGCCTTCAATGCAAAGTACCGCGGTGCCGGAATCTTGGATGTCCTATTCATACCAATATACCAGAAATGATTCACCTTTTTAAAGAAAATGGATTATTAGAAGCAGCGCAGATGCTGTTTGACAATAACCCCTTGTCCGTTGTGTGCAGCCTTGTATGCAATCATGCAGCCCAGTGCGAAGGACACTGTGTCAGAGGGATTAAGGGTGCTCCTGTCCATATATCCAGTATTGAACATTATATTTCTGATTCGTGTTTTGAGCGCCTGCAGGTAAAACAGGCACCTCGTAACGGAAAGAAAGTTGCTATTATCGGAGCTGGGCCTGCTGGTATTACCATTGCTATTATCCTGGCGAAACGTGGGTATGACATTACTATTTTCGATGCCAGAGATAAAATTGGAGGTACTATGCGGTATGGCATACCGGAATTTCGTCTCCCTCATGAAATTTTGGACCGGTATGAAATCCTATTAAAACGATTAGGCGTAAAATTACGCTATAATTTTACCATTGGCGGCAATGTGACGTTGAAAGACCTTTTTGCAGATGGTTACCAATCCGTCTTTATTGGTACCGGTGCCTGGCGCCCTAAGCGGATGCATATTCCTGGGGAAACCTTCGGGAATGTACATTACGCTATCAGTTACCTCAATAATCCCGAATCGTTTGCTCTGGGCAGACGGGTCGCTATTTTTGGATCCGGAAATTCTGCTATGGATGTGGCGCGGACTGCCATACGACAGGGGTGTGAAGAAGTAACCGTATTTGTACGGAGGGACCATGTTTCCGCATCTCCTGATGAATATGAATATTCCTTATTGGACGGTGTGAAATACCAGTTTAATAAAACTGCTCTCGCAATTACAGACAAAGGCCCTATGGTAGCGGATACAAAAGTGAATGAAGACGGGCATGTGGATGTGCTGAAAGATTCCGCCCAATTATTTCCTGCAGACAGTGTGATTATTGCTGTATCCCAGGTTCCTAAGCACAGGCTGGTGGAACATAATAAAGGGCTGCTCTTAAATGACCGGGGTAATTTACAAACGGACCCTGAAGGAGAAACCACTCTGCCCGGAGTTTTTGCTTCCGGTGACGTGGTGACCGGCGCCAAGACCGTAGTTCATGCTGTGGAAGAATCCAAACATATTGCTGACGCCATGGATGCCTATATGCAAGGGAAAAGTCTTAACCAATAAAAAGGTTCTTGACAGACACAGTGCAGGCGCGCTATAATTATAAAGCTTTGTTAAAGCAATGATTCACTAGCTCAGTTGGTAGAGCACCTGACTTTTAATCAGGGTGTCCCGGGTTCAAGTCCCGGGTGGATCACCATTTTAAAATTCTACCCCATACTCCTTGATGAGTACGGGGTATTTTTGATATAGTTGTATTCCCGATTTCTGTTGGATTTCAAAAACAGGGACTACGTGTATGAAAACGAATATGCGGAAGGGGATTTCCTATGAAAAAATATATTTGGCTTGCGATAGCGGGGCCCCTTCTTGTTTGGCTTCTTAGCTCTTTATACGGGTATTATGATTACTATTACCACGATTATTATGATGGAAGCAGGTATGTGATTAGCAAGTATGGTGGCAAGTATTGGCTGGATGATGAGGAAGCAGCGTTCACTATTGAAAAAGATGGACAGTCTTTAAAATGGGATAAGCGCTATATTTACAGCTATGGAAAATCTGGATTTGTCGTTGTGGATAAAAAGGACAATACGCTGAAGGTTATGTTTGACGCACAAAGCAACGATTTTCGAAAACTGGACTTCATAAATCGTAAAGGACGCTCCCAAACATATATTCAAATTGTTAGCATTGCAGATTTGACAGAGACAGGAAAAAATATGTATGATGAGTTGCGGCAAATGGATGGACCGTATAAATGGTAAAAAAATCTGAGCAGGCTTTGTATAAGATGCTAAAAGGAGAAAGCACTGGTATGGGTGACTACATTTCCATTATTCATTACTTTTTTCCTAAATATTTGGCATGGGGAACGTAAGCTTACGAACGCTCCGTACAGCATACCCGGTATCGTGAGCGCATTGACTGCTATAAGAGTCTTCCGTTAGATGCTTTTTTCAAAGAAGCGATTGAAAAAGCAGTAGGGCAATATGCAGTTATGAACTGGACAAATTACAAATTGTATGACGACATAGAACTTCGTATCTTGTTGTATCCCCATGTAGGATTTATGGATGATGATATTGAGCTGATGAGCGCGCTGCATGGGGAAGAAGACGAACTGGTTCTATATATCAGTTTGTTGGGCGGGTATTATTTTTTGCAAGGGCAGCATACAAGCTATCACAATGGAAAATATGGCTTTTCCGATCAAGTATATAATCCCAATAAATTCAAAGTAGAGGCAGCGGTACGTACCTATTTAAAACAATTGGGCCTTCAAGAAATAGGAGAAAAAGAGGCGCTCCAGTTGGTGCCGGACATTTCTACTGAACTAAAGGAACTAGGGGAAGTCTGCGTATTTGATTGCCTCTTTAACGACCTTTTCGGGCCTGTCTAGTGTGCTATTTGTAGCTGTTTTTTTGTGGTAGGCTTATTAATGGGGCTTGCCTATTCTATATACGGTCTTAAAAACAAAGTCAAATCAGGATATAATGATACGAGTACAGAGACTGAAATCCAAGGTTTGATTGATCCCTATATTGAAAGGAAGCGGATGGTATGGCGACAAAGAAGCAATGGCGTATAGAAAAGGATTCTATGGGGGAAATCCAGGTCCCGGTGGATCACTACTGGGGCGCACAGACCCAGCGGAGCTTTGAAAATTTTAAAATCGGAGAAGAAAAAATCCCCAAGGAAGTCATCCGGGCCTTTGCCTATTTGAAAAAAAGTGCGGCGGAGGCCAATGCACAGCTGGGAAAACTGGACACTGTGCGCTGCCAGGTTATTGGACAGGTGTGTGATGAAATTCTTGCAGGGAAACTGGATAGAAATTTTCCGCTGGCCGTTTGGCAGACTGGCAGCGGGACCCAGAGCAATATGAATGTGAACGAAGTAATCGCCCACAGGGGGAATGAAATCGCAGGCAAGCCCTTGCTGCACCCCAATGATCACGTGAACATGTCCCAGAGCTCTAATGATACATTCCCTACGGCCATGCATATTGCGGCAGTGGCGGAGATTGAAACCCATCTGCTGCCCAGCTTGCAAAAGCTGGTCGCTGCTTTTAAAAAATTAGAAAAAGAAAACAAAGGGATTGTTACCACTGGCCGGACGCATCTTCAGGATGCGGTGCCCATTGCCTTTTCCCAGGAAATTTCCGGCTGGCGGACGATGCTGGAACAAAACCAAAAAGAATTGAAATATGCGGAAAAGGGGCTCTTGGAACTGGCCTTAGGGGGGACTGCTGTAGGAACTGGCCTGAATGCACCCAAAAAATTTGATAAGACGGTGGCAACGTGTATTGCCGGGCATACGGGATTTCCTTTTGTCACGGCCCCCAATAAATTCCATGCGCTCACCAGCCTTGATGATCTGGTTTTTGCCCATGGTGCATTAAAAGCGCTGGCCGCCAACTTGATGAAGATCGCTAACGATGTGCGGTGGCTGGCCTCCGGCCCAAGGGACGGCTTAGGAGAAATCACCATTCCTGCCAATGAACCGGGGTCTTCCATTATGCCGGGGAAAGTGAATCCTACCCAGTGCGAAGCCATGACCATGGTGGCGGTGCAGATTATGGGCAACGATGCGGCTATTGGATTTGCCGCCAGCCAGGGGAATTTCCAGCTCAATGTATTTTTGCCGGTTACCATCTATAATTTTCTCCAGAGTGTGCGGCTATTAGGAGATGTGATGACATCCTTCCGGATCCATTGTGCGGAGGGCATCAAGGCCAACCGGGACAAAATGCATCACAATCTGCATAATTCCCTGATGCTGGTTACGGCCCTTAGTCCCTACATCGGCTATGACAACTGCGCGGCTGCGGCTAAGCTGGCTTTTCGGGAAAATAAAACCCTAAAGGAAGCGGTGCTCCAGCTGGGATTTATGGAAGAAGCAGAATTTGACAAAGTGTTCCATCCGGAAAAAATGGTATAAAAAAATGCGGGCCTTACGAGGGTCCGCATTTTTTGGTTCTTGTTAGACGGCTTCGCCCAAGAGTTCCAGAATTTTTACACCGGCTGTGCAGGCAGGGCAGAAACAATATTTTCCGCCGGCTTCTTTTACTTTGTGCGCCTGTTCAGCCATCTTTTTGGCAGTATCCGCACCAAAAATTTTCACGCCCATTTCGGATTCGGTGAGGGCGATAAGAGCATCAATGGTGGTGATATCCTCTTTCAGGGCATTTTTTAACAGGGCGGTCAGATTGGCCTGGGCCGCCGTGCCTTCAGCATCCAGCCATTGTTGTGCCAATTCTTTCAAGGGCGGGTATACGCTGTGTGCCGCCACCAGATTTTTTACCGTCGCAACCAATTCATCATGTGTAGCCATAGTAAATCCTCCTCGTGTAATACAAATAATTACAAGTTAAGTATAGTGCATTTCCTAGGAAAAAGCAAGGATTTTTTAAACGATTCCTGCTATAATAGAAAAAATAAATAGATAGGAAGAAGGGAACGAAATATGATGTGGCAAAAAAAGATTTGTGCGGCACTTTTGGCCGCTTCTTTGATGACTGTACCGGGACTGCCGGTTATGGCCGAAAAAGCTGGGTTTGGCAATGAAATGAAAATGACCGAGACCGCTAAACTTACAGACGACCAGGGAGCCACTGCCGTGGAGCGGAAATTGGATCACCCCAAGTCCCCGTATTACGCCCATCCGGATTTTTACCATATGCACAGCAAGGGTTCGCTCGTTATGCTGCCAGTATTCCAAACGCTCCAACAGTCCAGCGAATGGTCCTGCGGCCCGGCTGCGGCGCTCATGGTCCTGCACTGGTATGGGCGCCAGGGGGATTATACGGAAGCCAGTCTTGCGGCGCTGCGTCATCCATTAAAAGATATGAAGGTTCCTGGTTTTCCTGATGGGTATCCGGGCACTACATTGGAACAGATGAAGGATATCTTCCAAAAAGTAGGGAATTTTGACCTGGTGACCAGTGAAGACTATGCGGCTGCCAATAAACAGCTCACACCTGAGGATATCAAAGCAAACTTGCGTACTGGCAAACCGATTCTGGTATGCTGGATCGACTGGGGCGGGCATTGGCAGGTGATCATTGGCTACGACGATATGGGGACAGCGGACACACAGGATGATGTGCTGATTGTGGCAGATCCTTATGATACCACGGACCACAACCAGGATGGCTATGGTATTGTGCCTGCGGCACGATTCTTCTCCATGTTTGACATGTATGGCCAGTTCCCGGAAAAAGAAGGGGGCAACCATCAATTATTCGTGATCCCTTCCCCGGCTAAGCCGTAATAAGGGGGATGCCATGCGCAAAGAACTGCCGTATTTTCTGGTAGAAGAAGCATTCGGAGGCTGGCAGGAATGGTTCCCAGATTACTGGATGCGGGTAGGGGGCTGCGCCGCCGTTACGGCCTGTGACGTGAGTATTTTCTGCGACTTGTACCGGGGAACCCACCTCTACCCCTTTGATGTGCACCATATTACCAAAAAAGACTATATCCGTTTTGGTATGGAGATGAAACCCTACCTTAGGCCCCGTTGGTCCGGGATTGATCATCTGGACATTTATACCTCAGGCTTTGAAAAGTTTTTAAAAGATAAGGGAGAAACGTCTCTTACCATGGATGGGTGGGACGGGAATTTTCCCTATGAAGCTACGAAAAATCAGGTGAGGGCGCAGCTGGATGCCGGCTACCCTATCCCCTGCCTGACGCTAAAACACCGGGCGCCTTCCATGATGGATTACACCTGGCATTGGTATATTTTGGGAGGTTACGCAGAATTTGATCAAACTTTGATGGTGAAAGTGATTACCTATGGCTCTTGGCGCTGGATGGACCTGTCGGAAATATGGCATACCGGCTTTCGGCGCAAGGGCGGGTTAATCTTGTTTCACCAGGAACCCGATAGGTTTTCGAAAGAAAAATTGCTCTGCAAGGAATAAAGGTCAAAAAGTAAAAAAATATAAAAATATTAGCACTCTACTATTGACAGTGCTAATAAAACGTGCTATGATACATACAGAACAAAGGAAAGGATAAGAAAGGAGTCCTAGCGGGATGACTTTCTGGTAAGGCTTTCCTAAGGTTCTAAAAGCACTGACCTTCAAGGCCAAGAGTGAATGGAGGAATGGCTTATGTATCTGCCACGTGTATTACATGATGATGTCTTTGATGATATGATGGATCGTTTTGATGACCTTTTTGCTGGACATGGTTCTTTGTTTGGAAAACATGGAAGAAATATGATGAAAACCGATGTGAAGGACGCGGGAGACCGGTATGTGATGGATATTGACCTGCCTGGGTTTAGCAAGGATGAAATCCATGCACAGCTCCAGAATGGATACCTGACCATCAGTGCCAGCAAAGAACAGAAACAGGATGAAAAGGACGAAGAAGGCCGTTATATCCGGAGAGAACGGAATTTTGGGCAATGCGAACGGAGCTTTTATGTGGGCAGTGAGATTACGGAAGCCGATGTAAAAGCCAAATATGAAAACGGTATTTTGGAATTGGAGATTCCTAAGAAGGATGCTCCGAAGGTAGAAGACAAGAAATTTATCGCTATCGAAGGATAACGGAAGGGAGGAAGCCCAGGGAAAAGGGTTCCTCCAATAGACAAAAGTCCCGCTGCATTACAATGCAGCGGGACTTTTGTCTACATTTTTTTCTTGACATGTAGGAGTTTACACCATAAACTATATGCATACTATCTTGTAAACCCCATTGATTTTCTGTACAAAGGAGCTTGAAAATGGAAAAGACGATTCCGCAGCTTATCCCGGTAGAAGGCGCAAAGGATACACACCGTTGGGTAGCCATGACCGCATTATTATTGGCGATCGGCGTCATTCTTCATACGGTAAGCCCTAACGTGGGCGGAGTAACGCCCAACTGGACCATCGCCATGTATTCTATCGTGATCTGCCTGATCAGGCCGGGACTGCTCCGGGCTGTGGGCATCGGTTTTGTGGCGGGCATCACGCTGATTCCTTCCTCTAAAAGCGCTTTTCCTTTGGGAAATATTGCCAGTGAATTGTGCGGTGCTACGACGGCCTATCTGGCAGTACAATTATTTGCAGCAATACACCTGGACAATTTGAAAATTCGTCCTTTTGTTGTGGGATTTTTCTCCACTTCTGTCAGCGGCGGCGTCTTTACTTTTATTTTGAAACTGGTGCTGGGACTTCCGCTTACCGTGTGGCTCCATGTGATGCTGCCGGTAGTTTTGGTGGTAGGTGTTTTAAACGGAGCTGTGACACAGGCGTTATATGCCCCGGTACGAAAAGTATTTTATGCCACGGAGGGAAAGCACCATGCGTGAAGCTGCTATTGAGGTAAAAGATTTTTATTACGCCTATCCCCAAAGTGATCTGGTGCTGCAAAATATCAATTTGTCCATTGCCAAAGGAAGTTTTACAGCCATAGCCGGGCCCAGCGGCGCAGGGAAAACCACGTTATGCCGGGCCATGACGGGTATCGTACCCTATTATTATGGGGGACGGTACTACGGCAGTGTCCATGTGCTGGGCGCCGATATCCAAGGCAAAAAGATTTCTGAGATCGCTATGCAGGTAGGCATCATGCTGGACGATTATGAAAGCCAGATGGTATCTCTCACAGCAGGAGAGGAAATTGCCTTTGGGCTTTTAAACCATGGCTTTTCTCCTGAAGAAGTTGACAGACGAGTGAGTGAGGCATTAAATGATGTGGGACTTCCTGGCCGGGAGAACTATCATCTGGATGAATTGTCCGGGGGACAGCGGCAGCGGTTGTTGCTTGCGTCCGTACTCGCCAGCCGTCCGGAAATTTTAATCCTGGATGAACCGGTTTCTGCCCTGGATCCGGATGGGGCCCGCAGTCTCTATGCCCTGGTAGATCGTATCCACACCCGGCACCATATGACGGTGGTGGCGGTGGAGCATGATTTAAATTACCTGTTACCCTACATGACGGATCTCGTTTTGCTGCGGCAGGGAGAAGCTGCCGTGGCAGCTCCCTTTGAACAGGCGGCCAATGCGGCCTATGATCTGGAAGGGCTGCGGGAAAACCTGCCAGAATTGTGGCAGGTGAAGCTGGGCCTGGAACGAAAATTTCACGTTGAACTGGGAGCCTGGCGCAACGAAATGGAAGCGGAAGCAGAACTAAAGGAAAAATTCCGGGGTGTCAGCCATGATTGAAGCAAAAAATGTAAACTTTGCCTACCGGCGGGGAGTGCCCGTACTGAATGATATTACCTGTACCGTGCAGGATGGAGAGGCCGTGTCTCTTTTGGGGCATAATGGCAGCGGCAAAACCACGCTGTCCCGACTTTTTATGGCTCTTGACCATCCCCGTAGCGGCCAAGTGCGGGTGGATGGTGTGGATATAGCCAATTTTGAGCCGGCGGATTTGGCAGATAAAGTCGGCTATGTTTTCCAAAATCCGGATCTCCAGCTTTTAGGAGATACGGTCTATGAAGAAGTGGCCTATGGATTGGAAAATCGGAAAATTCCCAAAGCCGCCTTGGATACCCAGGTGCGGGAAGCTGTGGAAGCTATGGGGTTGACGCCGTATCTGGATAAATATCCCCGGAGTCTTTCTTTTGGTCAAAAGCGGCGGTTGGGCGTTGCGGCGGCCTTGGCACTGCAGCCCCGGACTCTCATCCTGGATGAGATCACAAACGGCCAGGACGAGCAGGAAAAACTGGATATGATGCGCTATCTCAGCAGTCTCCAGCAGGAAAAGCATATGACGCTGATTCTCATTACCCACGACATGGAAATCGCACGGAAATATACGAACCATGCCCTTGTCCTCCATGATGGATCTTTGGTATATGATGGAAAAACCCAGGATTTATTTGATGGAAAGCGTCCAATTGGAGAATGGGGCTTGCAGCAGCCGGTACTATCCCGGTTAAATGCTCTGTTTGGGGTGCGGGCAGAAAGTCCGGAAGGACTGTGCGCCCTATTGCAGTGCAAAATCCCTGAAGCAGATCCTTCTGCTTTTATGGGCGATAACCAGGAAGGAGGGGAACGGACATGACATTGACTGCATTTACCAAACTGGTGCTGGTGCTTGCTGTAACGGCCTGGGTTTTTCTCCTGCCCGTATCTGCGGTAGCCTTTATCCTGGTTTTGGAACTGGTTATTCTGCTGTCGATCAAACGGGACCGTATGACCATGGCGGCTATTGGAACACTGACAGTATTTACTGGAATGATGGTAATTTTACAAATGCTGTTTAGTTCGGCTCTGTATGTGGCTCTTACAGGCGGTTTGCGGATGTTCGTCATGACGACGGCCTTCTTGTGTCTGCTTGCTTCCACTCGTATCCAGGATATTGCCCAGGCACTGGTGGAAAAGTTTCATATGCCCTATGAGTATGCGTTTATGCTCACTACGGCATTGCGGTTTGTACCGGATTTTCTGGCCGATTCTGCCGTGACGCTGGATGCCCAGTCCTGCCGGGGTTATTCCAACCGGGGCAATGTTTTTAAGCGGTTATATGCGTATCTGGCCGTGGTGAAACCGTTAGTGATGCGGGCGGTTGCCAAATCCGATACTTTGGCCCTTTCCATGGAGTTAAAAGGATTTGGCCCCAATACCTATAAAAATCGGCGGCCCCAGCGCCTTCATATCTGGGACTATCTAACCTTATTTTTGGTGCTTGTGCTCAGCACCTACCCGTTCTGGGTGAGATTCCTGGTGTGGAGTTAATCTTACGATTTTAGTACCGTAGCCTGTAAAATCATTCGACTATCTTTTATCAACGTAACAAAAGGAGTACGCTATGCTACCAACAGATATACCCGCTTTGATTGCCCAGGAATTGCACGTCCACACCTCCCAGGTGGAGAAAACCGTAGTACTGTTAGATGAAGGCAATACCGTGCCTTTTATTGCCCGCTACCGGAAAGAAGTTACAGGTTCCCTGCTGGATGAACAGATCCGGACTGTGGAAGAGCGACTGGGGCAGCTGCGGAATTTGGTCAAACGCCAGGAAGAAATCCTGAAAAGCATTGCCGATCAGGGAAAACTGACGCCCACCTTGCAGCAGCAGATAGAAAACGCAAAGAAAATTACGGAACTGGAAGATCTATATCTGCCCTATAAACAAAAGCGGCGGACCCGGGCCCAGGCAGCCCGGGAAAAAGGCCTGGAACCGCTGGCTACCGCCATGCTGGCGCAAGAAGAGCAGGAAGGTACAGCAGAAGAAGCGGCTAAAGCCTTTGTAAAGCCGGAGCAGGGCGTAGAGACTACAGTAGAGGCACTTTCTGGTGCCAGGGATATCCTGGCAGAAATGGTAGCGGAACAAGCCGCACTTCGCCAGGAGCTGCGGAAAAATCTCTGGTATTCCGGGGCGCTCTCTACGGAACTGATTCCGGAAGCAGAGGGCGCTGAAACTTACCAGATGTACGCAAATTACAGGGAGCCCATCCGCACGCTACCCAGCCACCGGATTTTGGCGATCAATCGGGGAGAGAAAACGGGTTGCCTGAAAGTCCGCGTGGTTTGGGATGAAACTATGGCCATGGATTTTCTGGAGCGGCGTTTTGTGAAGAGACCCAACATTTTCACACAGGAGGTAAAAGCAGCCCTAGCAGACAGCTTTAAGCGGCTGCTCTTTCCCGCTTTGGAGCGGGATGTAAGAAACCAGCTGACAGAGCAGGCAGAAGCCCAGGCCATTCAGATTTTTGCTGCTAATTTAAAGCAGCTCCTATTGCAAGCCCCCTTGGCAGGGCATACGGTCATGGGACTGGACCCTGGCTACCGCACCGGGTGTAAAGTGGCGGTAGTGGATGCCACAGGGAGAGTCTTGGACTACGGCGTCATCCAGGTGACGCAAAGCGAGGAGCAAAAAAAGAAGGGAGAGCAGCTTGTGCTTTCCCTTATCAAAAAACATCATGTAACACTGCTCTCCATCGGCAATGGAACGGCCAGCTATGAAACCGAGCAATTTGCAGCGGAACTGATCCAAAAACATCATCTCACCGGATTGCACTATATCATTACCAATGAAGCGGGCGCTTCAGTATATTCTGCTTCTAAACTGGCCCGGGAAGAACTGCCGGAGTATGACGTCACCATTCGGGGCGCAGTATCCATGGCCCGCCGCGTGCAGGATCCTTTAGCGGAACTGGTTAAAATTGATCCGCAGGCCATCGGTGTGGGGCAGTACCAGCATGACGTGAACCAAAAAGCCCTTGCCGGGTCGCTGGACGGCGTGGTGGAAGCTGCCGTAAATCACGTGGGCGTGGATCTCAATACGGCAAGCTCCGCTCTTTTATCCCATGTGGCCGGTGTAAGTAATGCCATGGCAAAAAATATTGTAACCTGGCGGGATAGTAACGGACGCTTTACCAATCGGCGGCAACTGCTGGAAGTGCCACGGCTGGGGCCGGCTGCATTTACCCAGTGTGCAGGCTTTATGCGGATTCAAGGGGGGCAATCTCCCTTGGATGCTACGCCGGTGCATCCGGAATCCTATGCTCTTGCAGAAAAAATACTGGATAAGCTGGGATTTTCCCTGGAAGACCTGCGGGATAAGGCAAAACTTGCCCAACTGGCTGCCCGGAGGAAAAACGTCGAGGAAAAACAATTGGCAACAGAGCTTAATGCGGGGCTTCCCACCGTGCATGATATTTTGGACGCTTTGACAAGCCCGGGAAGAGATCCCCGGGCAGATCTGCCGGCACCCCTTACCCGGCAGCATATTGTTAAGTTGTCAGAGATTAAAATTGGCAGTATTATGCGGGGGACGGTGCGGAATATCACGGATTTTGGAGCCTTTGTGGATATCGGCATCAAAACGGCGGGGCTGCTCCATATTTCCCAGCTGGGACGGCGGGTCAAACATCCCTTGGACGTGCTTAGCGTGGGGGATGTATTGAACGTAAAAATCCTGAGCGTAGATGAAAAACGGGGCCGTATTGGCCTGACACTGCAGGGCGTGGCGCAGGAATCGTAAATAATTCTTTAGCGCTTTTGCCTGCTTTCGTAGACCAATTGTACCAGCTTCATGGTGACCTCATAGGATTTTTCCAAGGAGGGAACCGGGAGACATTCATATTTAGAATGGAAATTGAGGCCGCCGGTGAAATAATTGGGCGTCAGAATTCCCTTGGTGGAGATAAAGGAACCGTCCGTTCCTCCTCGCATGGCCAGTGGTTTTGGCGTAATCTGCAGTGATTCCATAGCAGTAAAAAGCAAATCAATGGCCTTTTTGTTTTCCGGGGTGATGGCGTCAGCGATATTTCCATAGAGGTCTTCTATTTCGCAACGGACCCGGGCCCGGGGCTCCTGGGCTTTGAGTTTTTTTACGTTTGCCAGGACGGTTTGCTTTTTGGCTTCATATTTTTCTTTATCATGGTCCCGGATGGCCAGTGTGACTTCTGCCCGGGAGGCGTTGGAACGAATGGTTTTCACCCAGATGTATCCTTCCCGGCCTTCCGTACATTCCGGCGTCTCCTTCCGGTCAAAGAAATTGACAAAATCCACGGCCAAAAGGGCGGGATTGACCAGATTGCCTTTGGCATTCATCGGGTGGGCGCTGACGCCCTGAATATCAATAGAGGCAGTGCCGGCGTTAAAGGTTTCATACACCAATTCCCCTACTTCACAGCTGTCGATGGTGTAGGCAAAATCCACCGGAAAGCGGGAAAAGTCCAGCGCTTTGGATCCTTTGAGCCCTACTTCTTCATCGGGCACGAAGGCCACATAAATATCGCCGTGGTAGATTTCCGGATGGGTGTACAGGGTGTGAAGCATGGTCATCACATTGGCGATAGCGGCTTTATTGTCTGCTCCCAGTACGCTGGTCCCGTCGGTAAAGACGATATCTTCTCCGATGTGGGGCATAAGCTCCGGGTGCTCCGCTGCCTTCATGACGATGTGTTTCTGCGGGTTCAGCACTACGTCCCCACCAGGGTAGGCCTTGACAACATGGGGATGGATCATAGGACTTAAATTTACATCGGCTGTGTCCAAATGGCAGCAGAAACCGATTTTAGGTACGGCCTCGTGGCAGTTTTCTGGGAGATTGGCTGGCAGATAGCCGGTCAGCACACACTGTTTACTGGTTTGTAAATCTTCCAGGTCCATCAGTTCCAGTTCTGCTTCCAGCTGCTGGGCCATGTGCCACTGGGCCGGTGAACTGGGGGGCATGCCGCCCCCGGCCATACTTTGGGACGGAATATTTACATAGCGAAGAAAACGGTCAAGTAATTCATTGGTAACAGCGGACATAATATACACTTGTATGATAATTACAGAAGCAAAATCACCATTTTCCTTTCTTTAGATTCTG
>CAJMHI010000050.1 GCA_905213155.1 uncultured Acidaminococcus sp.
GGCGGCCTAGGGACTTTCACCCATTAGAGTGCGCCCATGCCGGGCGCACCAAAAACGCACGCGTGCGTTTATTTTTATTGATTAAACACACGCGTGCGTTTATAAGAGGAACCAGTTACGTACCCTGATTCAAACGTATCACGGTGAAGAACGGTTATTGGAATTAGATGACCAGGAGCTGGACAACGCACTACGTTTCACCACATCTGTTGAAGGAACACCTTGTCCCACTTTAACGGGATTGCTTTTGATCGGAAAAAAAGCCCGTCTTCGCAAACTGGTTCCTACTGCAGAATCAGCCATCCAGGTCATGGAGGGTACCACTGTTAAAGTTAACGAATCTTTTACGTTGCCGCTATTGGCGGCTTTGGAAAAGATTTCGGAGTATTTTAATGCCTGGAATCCAGAAGAAGAGATTGAGGATGATTTATTTCGGATGGCCGTCCCCCACTATGATAAGCGAGCTTTTCGAGAGGCTCTGATCAACGCTTTTTGTCATAGGGATTATTCCATGCTTGGACGGGTGCGCGTCCTAATCAACCAAGAAGGACTATTGATCTCTAATCCTGGCGGTTTTATAGAGGGTATTACCTACAAGAATCTGATTGATGCGGAACCCCATGGGCGGAACCCGGTCCTGTCCGACTGTTTGAAACGAATTGGTCTTGCGGAACGTACTGGCAGAGGCATTGACCGTATCTTTGAAGGTTCATTGAAATACGGCAAACCGCTGCCAGACTACAGTCAGTCTACACCTACAATGGTCAAAGTCTTTATCCCCAACGCTCTCCCTGACAAAGCTTTCATCGCCATGCTGCTACAGGAACAAAAAGAGAAACATTTTACTTTTTCAATCTATAGCCTCTTTATCTTGAATGCATTGAAAAAACAACCACGTATGCAAAGTTCTGATTTGATGCGCACCTTGGCGTTGGATAAAAGTCGGCTACAAGTAGCCTTAGAATCTCTGGTGGAAGCAGGACTAATCGAATCAATAGGCCACGGGAAATCCAGAGCCTATATTCTCAGTGCTAAAGTCTATAAAGCAGCAGGAAATATATCTGGGTATATCCATCAAAAAGATATTTCCGAAGTACGGTATCCAGAACTGATCCTCACCCTTTTACAAAAACAAAAAGAAATATCCCGGCAAGACGTCGCTGACCTTCTGCATATCACGCCTGCTGCTGCCTATCGCCTACTGCAAAAATTACGGAAACAGCATAAAATCGTACTAGATGGCAAGGGACGTTCTGCTAAATACATACTGCCGTCTTCCTAGTTACTCACAGGTTGAACCCATTATAATGCGGTAGCTAGCCAGCATCCCCTTTAGATTTAAAATATCACTCGCCCCATCACTGGTATCCCACCACAACGGCCAGCATCATAAACAATGTAGCAAACAGAAACCAGATACCGAACAGTTTTCCCATGAATTTCATCCAGGTTCCATAACCTACGCCGCAGGCAGCCAAAAATGCCATGAGGGAGGAGGAATGGGGATAAATATAGTTACTCAGACCATCTCCGTAGTTGAGCGCCAAGATGGCGGTTTCCTTGGTCATCCCGATCAAATCGGCGATAGGCAGGAAAATAGGCATGGTTACGTTGGCCTGTCCGGAACCCGAGGTAACAAAGAAATTAATGATGGTATGCGCCCAGAACATGACAGGGGCCTGCCAAATGGCGGGCAGACTGCCCAACATATGGGAAATATAGAATACAACCGTATCCAGGATTTTCCCATTATCCATGGCAATGGCTATGGAGCGGGCAATACCGATCATAATGCAGGAGCCGAGAATCATTTTACAACCGGCAACAAAACTGGCGCACATCTGATTGGGATTGCGTTTGCCAGCTATCCCGCAAAGGATTCCTGTAGCTAAGAAGCATACCCCTGTTCCCTCGTAGCTCCATCCGTACATGCTGCAGCCGATGCACAGGACGACGACGGATGCCGCCAGCGTCAGCAGGCACAGCACATGATTTTTTTGCAAGACGGGAAGTGTTTCAGGATCTCCCGGTTCTATGATATTTTTAATTCCATAGCAATAGCTGGTTTCCGGATGCAGACGGACTCGCTCCGCATACCGGATAATCACAGCCGTTGTAATGAGCATAATCAGAATAAACCCGATCCAACGAAATCCCATACCATGGTACAGCGGAAGCCCGGCCATTTCGTTGGCAATAGCTGTCGTGCTGATATTAAGCATCCCGCAGGTAGAACCGAAAGAAGATGCAGTAATAATCACCGCTGCCGCTGTAACGGCATCATACCCCATCATCAGGCACAGCATCAGCACCACGGTGGAAAACGGGACAAAATAATTCATCTGGATGGGTACACTCATCAGCCCGAAAAAGGCCATCATAATAACAATCGTTCTCCGTGGCGCCTTGCTGAATTTAGTGACCAATACCCGCATAATCGCATGCACCGATCCCGTATCAATAATCAGCTGCACACCTCCGGCAATGAAAAACATGGTAAAAATCAAGCGTGCCTGCTTCACAAACCCGTTGTAAATCAAATTGAGCATATACCAGGGCGCAGTAGGACTATTAACAATAAAATGAAAACTATTAGGGTCAATCAGTTTATGCCCCGCTGCATCCTTGGCCGTATTGTATACACCAGCTGGAATTACATAGGTAAGCAGGCATGCCACAAAGAGCATGATAATAACTACCAGATATTCGTGAATATGGGGCAATTTATGTTTTATGGGTGTTATAGTACTCATTATTCCCTCATCCTTTTAAAAATCAATCTGCCGAAATACAACATCACCGGCCCGCATGGTCAGTTCTGTTTTAAGCAGCTGGCTCCCTTGGATGGACTGGCCGGCAAAATCCACAAAGGTCGTGCTATGGGCAATAGGCCGCAAAATGGTAATATCCGCACAAGTCCCTACACTCAGGCTTCCCAGCTCTTTTTCTGCCCCCAGCAGCCGTGCCGGGGTAGTAGTAGTTCTCTGTACAATTTCCTTAAGGGACATTCCCAGCGCTAGGTACTTGGACATAATAAAGGGAAGAGAGAAAACCTTGCCCGGTTTAAAGACGGTTTTCACCGTAAGGTCCGTGCTGATCACATCTGGCAGAAATCCTTCTGCCAGGCAGGTTTGTGCAACATCCAGACTGAAATGATTCATGCCGTTGGCGGCATCAAAGATAACCCCCCGCCTTTGGTGTGCGAAGAATTCCGGGATAACATGCTGATCACGGATAACGGTCCGACCCTTTCCCTGATAGACATGGGCATAAACATCTCCTGGGCGCAGTAGCTCCGCAATATGTTCTGCCAGTTCCGGTGGGTTGGTGGTATGGACGACTACGGGGACATTGGCTTCTTCTGCCACTTCTAACAACGCCCGTAAGGGCTCCAGCCCGCTCCCTTCGGCAATTTCTGCACTCTGCCGCACTTTAAGCCCCAATAATTGATCAGAATACTGTCTCAGAAAGAGCAGCATTTGTTTCTTTTTCATGTGCTCCGGGGCAATGTCTTCGTGATAGGCATTGGTTACAAGACCTGCTGCACAAAGATTTAGAAAGGCTTTGATGCGCAGGTGCTGGGAAAAAGAAGCATTCCTAAAGGCCAGGTAATTATCCACGCCAGTAGAGCCAGCATCCACGGCCGTAGTAACTCCCATGGGAAAATAACTGCTCTCCGCCTCAATGCCCAGTGCCGTGATGCGGGAAGCTACATGACAGTGAAAGTCAATCAGCCCTGGGATGACAACACAGTCGGAAGCGTCGACAACCTGCGCCGCTTCGGCCTGCTGTGACGGGACAATGACACCATCTTTCACGGCAATATCCTGTATGGCATCCGTGTGGTTATAGCAATCAATAACACGACCGTTACGGATCAGATAATCGACGGTTTCCATCGTGACGTTTCTCCCTTCTCCTATAGGAAAGTATTAAATAATTTTCTTTTCTACCAGTTTCTGATAGGCATCCTCGGATAATCCCAGAAGATCTTTATATACCGCCTCGTTAGAAGATCCCAGTTTAGGCCCGGCCCACTTGATTTCACCGGGCGTCTCAGACAGTACAGGGAAAATTCCCGGCATTTTTACATGTCCAAATTCCTCGCAAGGTACATCTACGATATCGTGGCGGGCTGCATATTGCTCATTTTCAAAAATATCTTTCATGCTCAGGATGGAAGAAACAGGCACGCCGGCTACGTCGCACCGTTCCCTGACTTCATCAAAGGTAAGGTTTTTTACCCAATTTATAACGGCATCCATAATCGGTTTGGGATCTGCCAGCCGGTCTTTTGCCAGGGCATACCTAGGTAGCCATTCTTCCCGTTTTTCCATCGCATCACACAAATGCTCAAAGACAGGGTTGGTACTGCACACGATGATAACGTATTTATTGTCTTTGGTCTCAAAAGTACCAATAGGACAGCTGGCCCCGCTGGGCATCGGACTCCGTTCCCGGACCGTTCCCAGAAGGTCATATTGCGCAACCATGGCTTCTTCCATCCGGAAAATTCCTTCGTACAAACTGATATCTACTTCCTGCGCTTTCCCTTTTTTCAAGTCCCGATAATACAGTGCCATTAAAGTCCCAATTACGGCAAAGAGGCCTGCTACATAATCGGCCAGCGCAAATGGAGGGCTTACCGGCGGGCGATCCGGATACCCTGTCATATATGTCATACCGGAAAACGCCTGCAACGGCGTGCCAAGGCCGGCCAATTTTCTATTGGGTCCGGTTTGTCCATACCCGGTCACATGTGTCACGATGATATCCGGATTGGCTTGCCGCATCACGTCAACCCCAATACCCCATTTATCCAAGGTACCTGTTTTGAAGTTTTCAATTACCACATCAGCCTGCTTGACCAATTCTAGAAAAAGTTTTTTCCCTTCTTCAAAGTGAAAGTCCAAAGTAATACTTCTTTTGTTGCGTCCCATAGCCGGCCAACGAATACTTTTCCCGTCTTTCAAGGGTCCCATCGCCCGGAACGCATCTCCCCGCTTGGGCATTTCCACCTTAATCACGTCAGCGCCAAAATCAGCCAAGATGCCTGCCGCCCAAGGGGCAGCAATCACCGTTGCAATATCCAGTACCCGCAATCCTTCCAATGCACTTTTTCCCATAGTGAAGCTCCTTTTCTAACCAGTTTCATGTTAACTTCGTCTTCGACAAGTTTTTTCTTACCTTCACTATAGCGTGCTTTACGGCAACGGAAAAGCATATTAAATTTTATTTATGCAATAAATATTTGCTCTTAAAAAGTGGCTTAGCTACTTTTTATTCTATTTTCGCCGTATCTCTCCCTATGCTATAAAGCATTGATTACACATATTGTCTTTACTATCTCATACCCGTGCAAATTTGTAATTCATTGCTTTTATTCTGGCAATTTATATTTGCATATTTTATATTTTCTTTGCTTTTTATTTCTACTTCCTGTCTCCTATAATGAACCCAAGAAACGTGAACGTTCACAAGTGCTACGGCCATACTTAGGGATTTATGCTAAAAAAGGAGACGGAAATGTTACCTGCTATTGTTGGTTTCGCTATGTTATTTGCCATCATGTTCCTGCTCATGCGGAACAAAATGATGCCCATTGTGATTTTTGTTACCATTCCCGTTGTCGCCGCTGTAATCTTAGGATTCGGTTTACCAGATATCAGCAAAATGGTAGGGAAAGGCTTAAACAGCGTGTGGAAGACCGCTGTTCTCTTTATCTTTTCCACTTCCTATTTTGGGATTATGAACGATGCGGGAATGTTCGACCCCATTGTCAATTGGCTTACCCGAAAAGCTGGAGGAAATGTGGTTTTAATTACGGTCGCCACTGCATTAATCGCCGTGATCGGCCATCTGGACGGTGCCACGGCAACCACTGCACTGGTTACCATCCCCGCTATGATGCCCTTGTATAAACGGTTTAAAATTACGCCCTATACCTTACTTTTGATTTTAGGCTGTGCTATGGGCGTTATGAATCTGGTTCCCTGGGGCGGTCCTACCGTACGTGTGGGAGCTGTACTCAATATGGATCCTACGGATTTATGGCATATCTTATTGCCTTTCCAAGGCGTTTGTCTGCTCTTTGTCGTCGGTGTTGCTATTGTTTCTGGTATCGTAGAAAAACGCAACGGCGCCGGTATCACGCAAGAGGAATTGGCAGAAGAAGCCCGTGAAGAAGCAGATCCGGCTATAGAAGCCTTAAAACGGCCCAAGCTCACAGTGCCCAACCTGCTTTTAACCTTAGTTTTACTTGTGTTTCTCTGCCTTGGCTTATTGCCCACCCATATTTGTTTTATGATTGCCTTTGGGATCGGTATTGCCATAAACTACCCAGGGATAAAAATCCAGCAGCAACGCTTTAAAGCCCATGCGGGAGATGCCCTGAACATGTCTGCCACCCTGCTTGCAGCAGCAGTCTTCATTGGAGTCATGCAGAACTCTGGAATGTTAAATGCTATGGTAAATTTGTTGCTCGCCATTATTCCGCAGGCGATGGGCCGCTTTATGAATCTGATTGCTGGCGTAATCAGCGTCCCGGTAGGAGCTGTCCTGGGAGCCGACACTTTCTATTACGGCCTATTCCCACTTTTGGCAAAAGCCGGGTCCGCATTTGGTGTTCCCCAGTTGGATGTAGGCATTGCTATGTTAATCGGTAAGAACGTTGGCATGATTATCAGCCCGTTGCAGCCAACGACCTATCTTGCCTGCGGTCTTGCCGGAGTAGAAGTAGCCGATCACATCCGCAAGAACTTCAAATGGTGCTGGCTGATCAGTATCCTGATGTGTATTATTGCCCTCTTAATGGGCCTTATGAAGATTTACTAAAAAAGAAAGCCGCGCAATGTGGGTTGCGTGGCTTATTTTTATCCCGGTGCATCGCTATCGTGTATACTGGGAATAATATTTACATTGGCTTTTAACCAATTCGATCAGGCGTGTAGCATACTGTGGAAACTCTCTGTTTTTTAAAAACTCTATCCCTACCGGATTAGTCTCCTTCAGCCCTTTAATCGGGAAATTATACAATTTGTTTTTAGATTCCCGGCTGATTTTATCTAGATTGGGCAAGTACATCGTAAGGCAAAAACTGGCGGCATAGTTCCGGGTTGTCATTTGGTGGTGCAGATCCGGGTGGCTGGACACATGAACACAGTTGAGCTGAATCCCCAGCTTTTCCAAATGCCGTTCAACGATCTTGGAGGAATTGTATTCCGGCTGATTAAAGGCAAAGGGAATATGCTGGAACTTCCGCAAATCGGCGCCCTGTGCAAATTCTTTGATACAATACGGGTACGTGTCTGGAAAATACTTAGCCAGCATTTCTTCGCTAATGACCAATTCTATTTTTTCATCCATGGCCCCGATTTCCCGGATAAAGCGCTGGGGGTTCCGGGCAGAACCGACCAAAATAAGATCTAGCTTATTACTCAGCAGCATTTCCCGCAATTCTATGGAATTTGCGCTGACAACATGCAGCTCCACATTGGGAAAAAGCGTCTGATACGCAGAAATCAGATCAGGCATAAAGATCCGAAAACGGCCTTCCGTCGTCCCAAAATTAATTTCTCCGTTTTCCCCATGAATCATTTCGTTATATTTATTTTTGATATCTTTTTCCAGAAATTGCGCCTGCCGCAGGGTTTCCAGCATCAGCTGTCCTTCTTTGGTGAGGGAAAATACCGGCTTGCGATTGAACAGGGTAACCCCACACTCCTTTTCCAGCTTACTTAGGTACCGGCTCAGGCATTGATGTGTCACAAACAGTCGCTCTGCCGCCCGGGATACATTGTTTTCCTCCGCTAGGGTTAAAAAATATTGATAATTCTCAAACATTGCGCAAGCACCACCTTACTCATATTGTCTTAGGTCTATTATAGCAAATAATAGTTGCAGCAAGGGCATATGATTTGCTTTTCAGTAACACCCACGTATTGTATAGTAAACATAACGAAAGAATTGGTTCTATTTGCCTGGAAAGAAAGAAGAGGATTTAAAATGGCTTTAACTTATGCTAAAGAAATTCGTTTATGTGAAGTAGGGCCTCGTGATGGTTTCCAAAATGAGAAGAAAGTACCTACCACAGAGGAAAAGATTGAGCTGATTAACGCTATGTCGGACGCAGGATTTCCGGTCATTGAAGTCGGCAGCTTTGTAAGTCCCAAAGCTGTCCCGCAAATGGCAAACACGGACGATGTGTTCAAGGGCATTACCCAAAAGTCCGGGACAGAATATCGTGCGCTGATCGCCAACTTAAAAGGGGTAGATAGGGCCATTGCGTGTGGCTGTAAAAAGGTGAAACTAAACGTATCGGCCAGCGTAGCCCACAACCTAGCCAATTTGAACTGCACCCCGGAAGAAAGCGTTTCCCGCTTTGCGGAATGTGTTACAAAAGCCAAAGAAGCCAGTATTGGTATTTCCGGTTCTATTTCCATGGCTTTTGGGTCTCCTTGGGATAAAGAAATTTCGCTGGATACCGTCAAAAAGATTGTAGAGGCCTATCTGAATGTGGGCGTGGATGAAATCAGTCTCTCCGATGCCTCCGGTATGGCTTATCCGTCTCAGGTTTCCCACATTTGCGAAGAGATGAAAAAAGCATATCCACAGGTCTCCTGGTGGCTTCACTTCCACAATACTCGTGGCCTGGGTATGGCCAATATTCTTGCAGGGCTTACCTGTGGCTTTACCCAATATGATTCCAGCTTTGCCGGTGTAGGTGGCTGCCCATTCGTCCCCGGCGCCGCCGGAAACGTTTCCACCGAGGACGTTGTCCATATGTGTGATGAAATGGGCATTGTTACTGGAATTGATCTGGATAAAGTCATGGCCGTCAGCCGCAAGGTGACAGAAATCGTGGGACACGCTACGGACAGCTATCTTCTTCGTGCCGGCAAAGCCAGCGACTTAATCCTAGACGTACCCAAACACCAGGCAAAGAATCACACAATCAGCAAATAATAGCTATTAGCCCAATCGCTAGCAATACTATAATTGAGTAAGCATAGCGCCATATTGAAAATTAGTGGTCCAAAGACCTAAATTTTCAATATGGCGCTGTTTTTGTTTCCTATTACATGATATAATATTGAAAATTAAGGGTCTAAAGACCTAAAATTTTCAATGGAGGAGTTATGGAAATCCAACGAGATCTCTATTTACAAAAATTGATCAGCCGTATGCATAACCGCATGATCAAAGTCATCACCGGAATCCGGCGTTCGGGAAAATCCTATCTTCTATTCCACATTTTCAAGCGCTACCTGCTCTCCCAGCAAATCCCAGAGGATCATATCATCTGCATGGAATTTGATGTATGGAAAAACAGGGACTATCGCAATCCGGACCATTTCATGAATTTTTTAGACCAGCAGATTCAAAATGATGCCCAGCATTACTATATCTTGCTGGATGAAGTACAAATGCTGGATCACTTTGAAGAAGTACTCAATTCACTGCTCCATGATGATCGCCTGGATGTCTATGTGATCGGCAGTAATTCCAAGTTTCTCTCCCAGGATGTCCTGACAGAATTTCGGGGCCGTGGGGATGAGATCCATGTTTTTCCACTTTCCTTTCGAGAATATATGTCTGTGTATGAAGGAGATGCCTACCATGGTTGGGCAGACTATGTACACTATGGCGGCCTGCCCTTAACGGCAACGATGCAACGGGAAGAGCAGAAAATCCACTACCTGACCAATTTATTTCAGGAAACCTATCTTAAGGATATCCAAGAACGCAACCACTTGGAAAAAGAGCAAGAACTAGATGACCTGATTACCATACTGGCTTCATCTATCGGTGCCCTGACAAACCCCTCAAAGATCCATGCAACCTTTCGCACCAAATTGCATTCTTCCCTTAGCTTAAATACCATCCAGCGCTATATTGGGTATTTGGAAGAAGCCTTTTTGATCTGCGCCGCCCGCAGATATGATGTGAAAGGCCGGAAATACATTGACACCCCATTAAAATATTATTTTGAAGACGTAGGCCTGCGTAATGCCAGAATCTCTTTCCGACAAGTAGAAGAAACCCACCTTATGGAAAATATTCTTTTTAATGAGTTGCGTACTAGAGATTACCTGGTAGATGTGGGTATGGTCTCCACACGCGTGGAGGATGTGGAAAGGAATAAGCGATTGCGGAAACAACTGGAAATAGACTTTGTAGCCAATCAGGGGAGTAAGCGATATTATATCCAGAGCGCCTATGCCCTTCCCACTACAGAGAAGATCCTACAAGAAAAAGCCTCCTTACTGGCTCTGCAAGATTCCTTCAAGAAAGTTGTCATTGTAAAAGATGTCATCAAGCCGCGCCACGATGAAAATGGTATATTATTCCTCGGGCTCTTTGATTTCCTCCTGCACCCGGATAGTCTGGATTGGTAGTTTTGAAAATTAGTGGTCCAAAGACCTAAAATTTTCAATGTGGCATTTTTTCATTGTTGTCCCCATCTAACAAAAACGCCTTGATTTACACAAATCAAGAAATGTTTTCAGTGATTTTTTGCACGAGATCAGCAAATGTTACTTCGTGAATCGCTTTTTGTAGTCACTTTATGAAAAACAGGGTAGAAAGAGCCTTCGTTCAAAGGTTCCTTCTACCCTGTTTGGTAGGAAGCGTTATGTCACTTCTATTTTATTTATTTTTTTCTGCTGCGGCCAGGAGGGGATCCACAATTTGTTCCCATTTGGTAGGCGCTGCATCCACAAATTTCTTGGCAAAATCAAAAGGCACCAGCATTTCATGGACTTTTTTAGCGGCAAGGGTCATGGTAGGTTCTACGCCCACGTCTTTTAACAGATCAGCGGAGCCTTCCAGTTCATGGCCTCTGCGTTTGGCATGCACGCCGGTACCGGTAACCAGACGGTTCAAATGGCTGACAAAGGGTGTACCATCCAGGCTCTTGCTGAGGGATGCTACCACGTCATCAGCCACGCCATAGGCGTGGGCCCCTTCCAGCATTTCAATCATCAAGCTGGCAATTCCTTTCATAAATACGCTGCGCATGAGTTTAATGGCGCTGGCAGCCCCGGCCCGCTCCCCGGCCAGGGTAATATCCATATGGTACGGGGTCATGGTGTCTTTAAACAGTGCGGCACCGTTCCCGCTGGCAGTGATAGGCACCTGGTGTTTTTTCTTAGGCAGGCTGCCCAGCATGGCCGCATCCACAAAATTGACACCGGTATCTTTTACAGCATTCCAAATGGCTTCTTTGATGCCAGGGGTAGAAGCACTTACATCCACGTACAGCTGTCCTTTCCGCAGGCTGCCTTTAATTTCGTCGCATACGCCCATGGTAAAAGTGGAAGGAACGGCAGCAAAAATTACGTCTGCCCATTCTGCAATAGCTTTAGAGGTAGGAAGCAGCTCCACATGTGCTTCTTCTGCCCGTTTATGCACCAGCTTGCCCATGGTAGCATCATCCTGCAGGGCATCATGGGCCTTGATTCCATGCAATCCTTCTCCATACAACCCAAACGCAATGTTGTATGCCGCTTCGCCAAATCCGATAAACCCGATATTCATGGTTGTCCTCCTTTGCCAGGTATGCTGGCCATTTCCCAGGGTAGTTCGCTTGCTTTTGTTTTCTACCATCAGGATACCAGCTTGTATCCACAAAGTAAAACAGATATAATTTCGTTAGGCAACAAAATTATTTTGTATAGGAGGGGTTTTTGTGGAACTGGAAAGTTTAGGCTATTTTAAGGAGCTGACCCGGGATCTGAATATGACACAGACGGCCAAACGGCTGTTTTTATCCCAGCAGACATTGTCCAACCATATTGCCCGGCTGGAAAAATGGTGCGGCACGCCGCTGTTTTACCGCAAGCCACGGCTTAGCCTGACCAGTGCCGGGCTCTCCCTTCTGGACTTTACCAACCGGGTATTAAATGAAGAAGAAGATTTTCGGGGCGTACTCAGCGATATCCGGGACGAATCCCGGGGGTTAATCCGCTTCGGTGCCAGTTTTGTCCGGTATAACGCCACCTTGCCTGCGATTTTACCGCAATTTACGCAGCGCTACCCCCAGGTTTCCTTTCATTTAACCGATGATGCTTCCGCCCATTTGATGCAGCAGTTACTGGCCTATTAAGGCCGGGCTATAATTGACCCAAAGGGCCGGAAAAAAATGACCCACATCG
>CAJMHI010000051.1 GCA_905213155.1 uncultured Acidaminococcus sp.
GAGCGTCTGCCTTACAAGCAGAATGTCAGCAGTTCGATCCTGTTAGCGCCCACCATTTTTTCATGCCGATTGCGGCGGGGCGTAGCTCAGTTTGGTAGAGCACCTGCCTTGGGAGCAGGGGGTCGTAGGTTCAAATCCTGTCGCTCCGACCAATATTTTTTCATGCGGGTGTAGCTCAGTGGTAGAGCCCCAGCCTTCCAAGCTGGTTATGTGGGTTCGATTCCCATCACCCGCTCCATTTCATTTTTGGCCCAGTAGCTCAGCTGGATAGAGCAACGGCCTTCTAAGCCGTGTGTCGAGCGTTCGAATCGCCCCTGGGTCACCAGTAATTATGACGGACTTCCGATGGAAGCCCGTTTTTTGCTATAAGGATAGTTTGCACGGATGCAAACCACAACATTGAAAAGCACGAAAGGAGACGTTATGGAAAATTTTGGCTTTGGGGAGCCTTCCATTTACCAGATCTTATACGAGCATTTGGATGAACGGGGCTATCTGCCCCGGGATTTTTCTCTGCGGGCAGTCTTGGCGGAAAATGACGACGCAGATGGTACCACCGTCCTCTTTAGCGACGGCTTTATGGAGGGCAATCTCACCGGCAGCGACAAAGGCGAGGAACGCGCAGCTGCCTTGCAGACGATTACCCGGCAGGTGATGGAGGGGCAGTACCAAAAGGCAGCGGACGGATTAAAGGCCTTTTTTGCGCCGGAAGAACCCCATCTGATGAACCAGTATGTGCTGCCGTTGCAGGAATGGATTTATGAAAAGCGCAACGATTTTGACCCGGAACGGCTGGTGTGGTTTGCCGTGCATCTGCTGCAGGAAGCGGACAATGTGGAAATCGTAAAATATGCCCTGACACTTTTGGAATTTTACGATTTTCATGAGGATGAAGAAATTGCCCCCATGCTCCGCCTTTTGGCCCAGTGCAATGAATTTACCTTGTTCTGCCTGCGGGATTTTTCCGTGTGGGATACGGTGCTGGAAGAAATCTTTGGGACGGCGCAGCTGGTGTACGGCTGGGGACGGATTTTCGCCCTGGAAGTGCTGGAGCCCAAAACAGCAGAAATTCGCCACTGGATGCTGCTCCACGGCTGGGATAACGACATCAATCCGGAATATACCGCCCTTCTTATTGCCGTGGCAGTGGATCTTGCGGGGGTGCTGCGGCAGCCGCAACTAAACGCTGCGGCGTTTCACAGCGCCGCCCACATCGTGAATGCCCTTTTGCCCGATGAACCGGTGCAGGGCATTTCCGGTTTGGCGGACCCGGCAGGGTTGCTTACCGAATTCCTCCGCCATGCCAAAGAGCAGGCCCATACGCTGGAAGAGTATGAAATCGTATGGCATATTCTCCAATATGCCCATACCAAATTGCAGGGCAGTGCTCAGGAAAGTGTGGAAAAAGCCTGCGGCGCCGTGCTGCAAACCTTCGCCTGTGCCAAAACGGTACAGGACGCCATGGAGAAGGGAAAAGGCTTTGCCCTTGCCCGGGCGCTGGAACTTCCCTATACCGACAAAGCCGTACAGCACGTCATCCAAAATCCGCTGCAGTATGTGGAACTCCTGCCCTATGTGCTAAATGGTGATGCCCATCATGACCACCATGTGATGGAGCTGTATGAAGAACTGCTGCCCGGAATGGCGCTGGATGAGACCAAACCACTCACATTGCGTGATCAATTGGAAGGGCCCTATATGGATCTCAACCGGATCCTCAGCCAGCTGTACGGATTTCCCGGCACGGGGGAAAAACTGTTGCAGGCGGCGCTATTTTCGCCGGCGCTGATGAACCGCCATGCGGCGCTTAACATCGTGAGCCAGTGGCAGGACCTGGGATATACGCTTTCCGCCATGCTGCGGGAAGCGGTGGAAAAACTGCTGCTCCAGGAAAGCAATGAGGACAACCAGGCAAAGGCCAAAACTATTTTGTTCCGAAAAAAATAAAGGGTTTTCCCGGGAAAAAACGAATACAATCTATAAGAATCCAATGGGGGAGGGGATCATATGTTTGAGAAAATCTTAGCGCCTGTGGATGGATCGCAAACGTCGTTTAAAGCCCTAAGCGTTGCCCGCAGCCTGGCAGAAAAATACGGCGGCGAGCTGATTGTGCTCACGGTGATGGTGCCCTATGGGACCTTGAACCTGTTGCAGTTGTCCCTGGACCAGACACTCATTGACCAAAATAACCAGGCCATGAGAAAGGCTGGATTTGCTACGTTGGATAAGGCCCGGGAAGAAATGAAAGGGTATACCGGTGCTGTAGAGTATGCGGAAGAAACCGGCAACCCGGCGGAAGTGATTCTGCACGTAGCCAAGGAACGGAAATGTGACACCATCGTCATTGGCAGCCGTGGCCTGTCCGGCGTGGAAGAATTCCTCTTGGGCAGCGTCAGCTCCAAGGTTTCCCAGTATGCGGAAGTTCCGGTAGTGGTGGTAAAATAAATCATGCAAAGAAAGACTCCTCCCATGCGGGGGAGCCTTTTTCTATGGAAAAAATTAAAATTTTTGCAGGAATTTACCGCTCCATGGTGAATAAGAACTATGAAAAAGAATTGCGTAGTGGAGGTGGTAGTATGTTCGAGAAAATTTTGGTGCCGGTGGACGGTTCTGAAACCAGCTGGCGTGCCATGAGCGAAGCCCAGGAATTGGCTAATGCCTTCCATGGGGAACTGGTGGTGGTGAATGTGATCCAGCCGTATAATAATTCCGCCATGTTAGTCGTTCCTCTGGATCAAGCCACCATCAGCCAGGGCAATGCCGAGCTGACGAAAATCGGCAACAGCGTATTGGAAACGGCCAAAGAAAAACTGGAAAGCTTCAAAGGTAAAAAATCCTTTGATCTGGAAGTGGGGCATCCGTCCGAGCGGGTTCTGGCCATCTGCAAGGAAAAGCAGTGCACGGCTATTGTCATCGGCAGCCGGGGCCTGTCCGGGATTGCGGAATTTTTCCTGGGCAGTGTCAGCTCCAAGGTTTCCCAGTACGCGGATGTGCCGGTCCTGATTGTGAAGTAACTCTCGCAGTGACAAGGAGGTGCCACTATGATCAATAAAATTCTGGTTCCGGTGGACGGATCCAAAATCGCCCTGCGGGCTTTGGGATTTGCCGTGGAAATCGCAGAGAAATTCGAGTCCCAGCTCATTGTTTTGAATATCGATATTCCCTACGATCTCTCCCGGATTAAACCGCCCAAAAAAGACAAGGACGGCCATGTTATCGTGGAAGAAGGCGCACCTACACCGCTGGATGACGCCAAAAAAGAAGTAGAAAAAACAAAATATGAGAATGTGACCTATAAGAAAGTCGTGGACATTGATCCTGCCGAACGGATCTGTATGGAAGCAGAAAAAAGCGATGTGGATATGATTGTCATGGGCAATCGCGGTATGGGGGTATTGGCCGGGTTCTTCCTGGGCAGCGTCAGCACCAAAGTTTCTCAAAGTGCGCCCTGCCCGGTAACCATCGTGAAATAATCACATAAACCATAATACCGCTCCCAAACGCTTTTATAGGTAAAAGACCAGGAACACAGCAATGGTTTTGCTGTGTTCCTGGTCTTTTGGTGAGTCCGGCATGGGCGCACTCTAATGGGTGAAAGTCCCGAATCCGCAAATGGATGGCTATACCGGAGAATTCGAATGTGTATCTGGAAACAGTGGAAACTGCCAAGGACACGCAAACGGAAGCTGTTGGGGCTGGGATTGCCGGAATGGGCGGCCTGCGAGGGTGCCTATAGCCGGAAAGCTTACTGGCGCATGGCAAACACGGGTGTGGTCAAAAGAGCATTAACAAAAGAAAGACTGATACACTGGGGCTTTTATGATTTAGCCATAGCCTATCAGTCTGTGCACGTCAACTATTGAAACCGCCGTGTACCGAACGGTACGCACGGTGGTGTGAGAGGACGGCGGCTAATCACCGTCTCCTACTCGATGCTTTAATGATCGGATTTCAAACCTGCCCCGCACATGGATATGAGGGCATCCGGCGTTTTTCCGTAGATATCGCAGTATTTTTTGTAAGCGGCATAGCTGGCAGCGGTGGTGTGTTCGCAATAGATGCCTTTGGCGGCCAGTTCTGCCCGGGCATCCAGAATTTTGTCCTCGGGAGCGGTGATCACCCGGACCTTGTATTTGTAAATATAGGACAGGATTTCTTCTCCCCGCATGGGCTTTCCGATGGCAATGCCTTCGGCGATGGTGGGCTTTACGTCTACGGCAGCCGGTTCTGCGCTCCCCTTGGATGCTGCTTCAAAAATGGGATCGCAGTTCTGGCTCTGAAGGGCGACCACCTGGGGCATATGGTCAATGCATCTGGCGGCCAGCAGTTCTTCCAAACCCTTCATGACACCGATGAATAAGGTACCGTTGCCCAGAGGAACAAAGATATTTTCCGGGACCCGGTGCAGCTGTTCATAGGTTTCGTAGATGTAGGTTTTGGTTCCTTCGTAGAAGAAGGGATTGTATACATGGTTGCAGTAATATTTTCCTTCTTCCTTTACTTTGGCCCGGCATACATCGGCGCAGTGGTCCCGGCTACCAGGGACAATATGCACCTGGGCTTTGTGGGCGCGAATCATTTCGATCTTTTTGGGGGAAGTTCCTTCCGGAACAAAAATTTCGCAGTCAATCCCGGCTTTGGCACAGTAGGCAGCCACGGAGTTGCCGGCGTTGCCGCTGGAATCCTGCACAACGGAATTTACGCTGATAGCCTTGCACAGGGAAACCAATACAGCGGCCCCCCGGTCTTTAAAGGAAAGGGTGGGCATGAAGTAGTCCATTTTCAGCAGCACATCATCGTTAAAGCGGACTATGGGGGTCATGCCTTCACCCAGAGTAATATTTTTCCAGGATTCATCCGGAAGCGGAATGAATTTGCGGTAACGGAACAGGCTCCAGGTATCCCGGTCCACATCGTTCAGATTGAATGCGGGTGTATCCCATGCCAGTTTCCAGAGCCCGCCGCATTCGCAGCGGGGCTTTCTGGTAAAAATTTCTTCCGTTTTTCCGCATTTAGAGCAGACAAAATGTACGTTCATATTTATTTCCTCCTCTTAAAAAACTTATACGTGAGCGATGGCTTCGATTTCAATTTTCATCCCGAAATGGATGGCGGGGACACAGACAATGGTGCGGGCCGGTTTCTTTGCGCCGAAAAATTCCCGGTAGGCATCATTAACGGCGTCCCAGCTGGCGATATCATCCACATAGGCCGTGGTCCGCAAAATATTGCCGCGGCCGCCGCCGGCTTCGTGTAGAATTTTTTCTACGTTGGTCAGAGCGCAGAGCGTCTGTTCCCGCACATCCCCCCGGCACTGGATCCGGGTTACCGGATCTATGGGCAGCTGGCCGGATACATAGACCGTGCCGCTGCTTTCTTCCAGCACAGCAGGTGCATAGTGGGCGGCAATTTTGGGGGCGTTGGGGAAAACAAGTTCCTTCATACAAAACCTCTCCTTTTCACACTGAAACTTATTTTTTTATTTGCTTGTATATTTTTTTATATCTCCTCACAGAAATGGTTATACAGCATTTTAAAAAGCTTGTCAATATTTTTTTATAAAAAAATATAAAAATTTTTATGAGACGGTTTTCCATGCAAAAAAAGCCACCTTTCTTCCGAAAGATGGCTGTAAGGTTTTTCTATTTTGTCTCGTTCTTATCCCGTTTTCCTTTGGCCTCGTCCAGGTAGCTGTAAATGGTCACTTTGGAAACCCCCAGCAGGGAGGCCACTTTGTCGATGGCGCCTTTAACCAGGAAAATGCCTTTTTCGTCCATGAATTTCACGATTTCCACGCTGCGCTTGCGGGTGAGATTTTTGACATCCGCATCTCCGATAATATTCAATATCAGTTCATCAATCACAGCCCCTACATCCGGCCCCACGCTTTTTTCTTCTGCCGGTTCCGCCGGAGTGATGGCGAGAAAGGATTCCAGTTCTTTCTGCACCTTCAGGCTGGAAGTGATATCAAAATTGATGCACAACATGCCGATGACTTCCTGCTTTTCGTCCCGGATCAGTACGGAGGAAGATTTGATTTTGCGGCCGCCGCCCAGTTCAAAAGTGTAATTCACCGCCCGGTCATTCTCAAAATTTTTGTTCAGCAGCACCTGCCGCACCAGATGGTCGAAGGACTGTCCGGGTTTCCGGTTGGTGACCACGCCGTTGGCTACGTATACCACAGAACTGCCGGGCTGGGTCAGATCATGGATGACGGCTTCACAGTTGGGACCAAAGGTTTCGGCGATGGTATCGGCAATGGGAAAATAATTTTTCAGCAGCGTATTCATTATCTACACTCACTTTCAAGAAACTTTTTCTGTTATAATATAATATTTTATAAATCCACGCAAGAAAAATCACAAAAAAAGCCGCACCCAAAAGGATGCGGCGCTGTATAAAATTTTATCTGGTTTTTGCTACTGTCAGTCTGGAACGGGCTTTTTTATGGAGGACGGCCAGGATAAGGCAGAGCAGAATGATTCCGGTAGCAAGGGTGAGCGGTGCATTGGCACCGGAGTAGCCGGCTACCAGATAGCTGATGAAGCAGCAGAACGCAACGGTGCAAGCGTAGGGGATCTGCGTCCCTACATGCTGCATGTGATTGCACCCGGCGCCGGAAGAAGAAAGAATAGTGGTATCGGAAATGGGAGAGCAGTGGTCCCCGAAAACGGAACCGGCCAGCGTAGCCGCCAGGGTCACGGTCATAATTTCACTGGGCGCTGCCTGGCAGATAAAGACCACGATGGGAATAAAAATCCCAAAGGTGCCCCAGGCCGTGCCGATGGAAAAGGACAATCCCGCCGCCACCAGAAACACAATGGCGGGGATTAATTGGATGGGCAGGTGGCTGGTTTCTACCAGCATGCCGATGTATTTGCCCGTGCCCAGATAGTTTTGGCACAGGGAGCCGATGGTCCAGGCCAGGGTCAAAATGATATAGGCCGGCACCATGGTATTGATGCCCGTAGGGATATTGCTCATAAAATCTTTGAAAGTTAAAAGTTTCCGGGGGACGAACTGGATAAAAGCAATGACCAGTGCGCCGAAGCCGCCCAATACCAGCGCCGCGGAAGAATTACAGTTGCCGATGGCCGCCTGGAAAGAAAGCCCTTCGGACCAGTAGCCGCCGTTATACAGCATGGCCAAAATGGTGAATACGATCAAAGAACCGATGGGGATAATCAGATCCCACACCGTGCCCCGGGTGGAACTGGGGCCTTGTGCTTCCATGAGTTTTTCGTCGATAGCGCCCAATTCCCCTTTGTTTTCCGCTTTCCATTCTGCCGTAGCCATGGGGCCAAATTCCAAATCCGTGAAGGACAGCAAAATTACCATCAATATGGTCAAAATAGCGTACATGTTATAGGGAATGGTGGCAAAAAAGGCGGAGAGTTCGTTGGGGAAGGCCCCCGTTTCGTACAAGGTGGAGCCTACTGCCGCTGCCCAGCTGGATACCGGGGCGATGATGCACACCGGGGCTGCGGTGGAGTCAATAATATATGCCAGCTTGGCCCGGGAAACTTTGTACCGGTCCGTCACCGGTTTCATGACGGTACCCACCGTCAGGCAGTTAAAATAGTCGTCGATAAAAATCAATACACCCAAAATACTGGTGGCCAGCTCTGCCGTCCGTTTGTTTTTGATTTTCCTGGTGGCCCATTTCCCGTAAGCCTGGGAGCCGCCCGCTTTGGTGACCACGCAGACTAGGGCGCCTAACAGCGCCAGGAAAATGATGATATTAAATTTATCGGGGGTGCCCACCGTTTTGGCCATGATTTCAAAGCTCATGGCGCTGCCGGCAATGAGTCCGCCGCCGGTACTAAATGAATAAATCAGTCCGCCGGACAAAATCCCCAGCAACAGGGACGAAACCACTTCTTTGGTGGCAAGTGCCAAACCAATGGCTATTATGGGAGGGAGGAGGGACAATATCCCTACGTCAATGGGTTCCATACGTCATGCTCCTTTGTCATATCTTGAAGTAAAAACAGAAAATATGTATTATTTTATCACATTTTATTGGCCTGTCCACAAATTTTACAAATTTTGTCCATAAATCATGGAACTGTGTTATAGTTTAAAGCAGAACGCAATGCGGGAGGGAAGAGCTGTATGGAAAATGTGTTTGCGTGGATTAATTCGGTGCTCCGCTTTGTGGGCCCGCTGTCGGACTTTTTCTGGGATGTGCCCACCATGGTGTCCTGGTACCACAGTATTCCGCTTTTGGGAAGTTTTTCTTTGGCCATTGTGGTGCTGGTGGGTTCGGGAATTTATTTTACCCTGCGGCTGGGCTTTGTGCAGCTGACCCATTTTCCCCAGGCTATCCGGCTTTTAACAGCCAAACGGCAGGTGGAAACGGGGATTTCCCCGGTGGCTGCGTTTTTGCTCAGCTCTGCCATGCGGGTAGGGCCGGGCAATATTTTAGGTGTTACCGGTGCCATTTCCGTAGGCGGGCCGGGGGCGTTATTCTGGATGTGGGTGTCCGGCTTTTTTGGCATGGCAACGGCTTTTGTGGAAGGCACGCTGGCCCAGCTGTTTAAAGAAAAGCGGCAGGGGGAATTTGTAGGCGGCCTGCCCTTTTATGGCAGAGCCTTATTCCACGGCAGCACAAGTGTAGGGGTTTTCCTCTCTCTGCTCTATATCTTTTACGCCTTGGGCTGTCTGCCCGCCCAGGGATTTAACGTGGTGTCTTCTGTAGGGGCCATTGCGTCCCTTGTGAGCGGAACGGAAATCCCTGTTTCCTCCGTGTTTTATTATGTGGTAGCGGCGCTGGTACTTATCGGTACGGCAGTGGTGGCATTTGGCGGCATTCGCAAGGTGACCCAGGTGACCAACAAAATGGTGCCGGTGATGGCTGTGGTGTATGTGGTGACGACAGTTTTTCTCATTGTAACCAATATTCATTCCGTATCGTATTTCTTCAAGGCCGTCTTTGAAGGTGCGTTTCGTCCCGATGCGTTTTTTGGCGGCGTTTTTGGTACGGCTTTGGTGCAGGGCGTGAAACGGGGGCTTATGAGCAACGAAGCCGGCCAGGGCACCATTACTATGAGTGCGGCTTCTGCCGACGACCAGCACCCCTGTGAGCAGGGATTACTCTCTGCCGCCGGCGTTTTTCTGGATACCCATATTGTGTGCACCATGACCGGGTTTATCGTGGTCATGGCCCATGTGTGGACGGCGAGCCCTGCGGCCTGGAAAGCGGCGGGTAAATTGCCGGCGTATCTCTTATCGGTATCGGCACTCACTGGGCGCACCGGGCTCAATACGGTGATTACCGTGCTGCTGACCCTGTGCTTCTGTCTTTTTGCCTACACCTGCCTTATCGGCATGTTCTCCTTCTCCGAAATTGCAGCGGCAAGACTGGGAACAAGCCAGAAAATTATTACCATCGTGCGGTGCCTATGCCTGGCCGTTGCTACTTTTGGCATTTTGGTTAATCTGGGCGGGTACGACCTGGGGAACTTGTGGGCTTTTTCCGATTTGGCCAATATCATTATGGTGTACTGTAACGTGCCCCTGTTGTACAAAGGCTTTTCCTATGTGCTGGCAGCCAAAGAGCATTTTACCAGCGACAGCACCGAGACTTTCAGCGGCAGCATGATTGGGATAGAAACGCCCTGCTGGCCGAAGCGAGAGTAGCATGGCGGGCATGATGTAACGAGGGGATTTGTCTAAAACCAAAAAGTAAATAGTCCTGACAAAAAGCAGTCAGAAATGAGTTGTATAAGCAACCCATTTCTGACTGCTTTTTTATTTGAATGGCTTGGTTATGGAAATTATTAAATTCGATTCATACTAAACAAGGATGATATTTTTTTTTGGAAACACATTATATAAAAAATGACATATAAATTACTAGAAATAGTATTATAAAAACCAAAATTAATAAGAATATTGGACAGATAATAGAAAAAATGATATCTTAATTAAAAAATAGTTATTGTGAAATTCCTTAGGATTTCCACAAGGAGGACATCAAATGAATAAGATCTTTAAGGTCATCTAGAGTCGCGTCAAACACTGTTGGGTGGTGGTATCGGAAATTGCCCATGCCAATAGTAAACCAAAAAGTGAACGGGCATCTATGGCAGGGAAGAGTGCCGCTGCTGCGGCAGCACTGTCGCTGCTGTTGAGTGGGACTGCTTCAGCGTATTCCTATAATCAAAACGTGTTATGGGATGTGGATACCAATGGTAAAGTTTGGTGGCAGATATCCAATACAGACCATACCGGCGATGCTTCCGGCTATGCCTTTTGGGGTAATGGGCAACAAATTTCTCCTATCATGACTTGGAACGGTAGTCGCTTTGTCCCCATTAAAGTTGGTTATGGAACAGGTGGAGTACACTTCTATAGCGTGAATACTAAAGATGTACGTACTGCCAATGCTGGGTCCAATTATAATAATGACGGGGCTACCGGGGATGTAGCTCTGGCAGCCGGTGTAGGAGCCAGTGCCAAAGGCAATTACTCCATCGCATTGGGAACGAATGCAAATGTGGATAGCAACAGCGGGTATGGCATTGCTATTGGACGCCATGCCTCCGTTACCGGTGGCACCAGCCAGGGATATTATGGGGATACGGCCTCCTACGGCGTAGCCATCGGGGATGGCGCGCAAGTGGTGGGCAATAGTGCGTATGCTCTCGGAGACGCTGCCTCCGCACAGGCAAATGGCGCTGTGGCCATAGGGCAAAACAGCTATTCCGGAACGGCCGATTCCATAGCGCTGGGGAGTTCCTCCGTAGTGACCGAAAACGCAGGGACTACCAAGAATGCGGAATTCGAAATGAAATCAGAAACGTCCTATACGGGCAAGGCCAATATGGTAGGACGGTTTAAACAAACAGTAGACGGAAGTGCCGGTACCACGACGGCGGGCGCCAAAACTGCGGTTACGGGAAAGGCCATTTCTACCAGAGTTGATGGGGTAAAAGGCACACAGAACGAAGTAACGTATACGTATAATAGCAATGTGGCAAAGTCCGCCGGGGCGCTATCCATTGGTAACGGCAATACAGGCGGCAATCGGCGGATCCAAAACGTAGCGGCAGGGCTGACAGCAGCGACCTCCACGGATGCGGTGAACGGAGCCCAGCTGTATGCTGTTATGACAAAGCCCATGACCGTAACGGGCAACGAAAATCAGGGATCCGGTACAGATAGCGGTTCGGATCAGATTTTAGGTTCAAAATTGACCATTGCCGCCGCTGGCACTGAAAGAACCAGCGGGGATTATAGTGGACAAAATCTTAAGACGACGGTGTCTGACGGCAGCGTCTCTCTTGCCATGGCTAAATCCCCGGAATTTACCAAAGTGACTACCGGGCATACCAGCATGGAGAATGAAGGGCTGACCGTAGGCGATGATGGTCCTTCTGTGACCGTGGACGGCATTAACGCTGGCAATATGCAAATCACCAACGTACAAAGCGGCGGAGATGTGGGCACTAATGCGGCCAATATTGACGACGTGAAAAGCCATGCCAAGTGGACGGTAAAAGATGCCGGGACCGGCAGCAAAGAGATTAATTCGACCACACCACTGGTAGTCTCCGGGGATGAGTATGTCACTACAAAGGTAGATGACAACGGACTGAAAGTAGGTCTGGATGCGGACAAGCTGGGCAAGGAAATCAACATCACCGAAAACAGCAGCATTACCAACATCAACGAAACTATTGATAAAGGGACGAAGTATGCTGGTGATGACGGCTCTGTTATCACCAAACAATTGGGCGAAACTCTGAATGTGGTAGGTGGGGCAGAGCATGCTGAACTTACTGATGGCAATATTGGTGTAAATAATGTTAATGGACAATTGAAAGTTCAGCTGGCATCCGCGTTGAATAATATCAGCTCCATTACCAATGGGCCGACCACTATCACCATTGACGGGGTGAATAAGAACGTCAATTTGGGTGGTGCCCAGATCACCAATATGCAAAGTGGCGGCACGATAGATTCCAATGGGGCAACTATTGGGGATATCAAATGTGGTATGGAAATTGTTGTCGATACGGGCCTGAAATTTGCCGCTAACAACAACAAGACCGGCGTCACCAACAAACTGGGCAGCAAGGTTTCTGTAGTTGGTGCGGATAAGAAAGACGGCCATGAATACACCT
>CAJMHI010000052.1 GCA_905213155.1 uncultured Acidaminococcus sp.
TTTATTGGGTCACTTTTAACCGGCCAAATGGGTCAAAAATATTCCGGCCTTGACATGGCCGGAGAATTAGACGTAGCACTCACCGTACAAAGCGAAAACCTGCCAGGGCTGATTAATGAACCAATGTTGTCCAACCAGTTGTATTTGTGTGTATCCGATCGATTGCTCCAGCAATATTATGGCAACCAGGCAGAAATGATCAAACTGCGATCCCGGAATGGAGCCCATCTGGCTGATTTTTCCAAACTGCCCTTTTTGATTATTACGCCACCCAACCATCTGGGCACCATTCTCGCCAACTGTTTTGAAGAAGCCGGCTATTTGCCCCGTATCTACCTGCAAATGGATCATTTGCGGCTCAGTGAGACTTTGGCGTCCAAAGCACTATGCGCGGCCTTTACCACCACAACGCCTCTCAATACCAGCCGCAACCAGATGGCCCGGGATGTAAATATTTTTCCGTTATTGTACAAGGAAAAGCCGGTATTCCACCGCTTGTACCTGGCCTATTATGAAAAGCGCTACCATCCAAAGTATGTACTCTACTTTATCCAGCTGATCAAAAACTACTTCAGCCAGATTGAGGACACAGATCTCACCTATATCAGCGAAAACACAAGCGAGGAATAGGAACAATTGTCCTACCGCCACTCTTTTCTGGCACTTTTGCCGCCGATACCCATTTTGGTCCGATATTTATTGACGGTGCGCCGGGCTACCTGAATGCCTTGCCGGGAAAGTTCATCACAGATCCCTTGGTCACTAAGGGGATGGGTTTTATCCTCGGCTGTAATCACCTCACGGATGCACGCCATAAGTTTTTCGTCCGTCAGCGCCACATCCTGGTCTTTCTTTACGTCCCCCACCAGAAAGCTGCCAGCGGGAAAACTGCCCCAACGGCAGGCGATAAATTTATGTTGCAAGGCCCGGCTGACGGTAGAGATGGCAAAGCCCGTTTCTTCTGCCAGGTCTGCCAGTTTTAACGGCTGCCGGTAGCCCGGTCCCATACGGAAAAAAGCTTCCTGATGGGTAACAAGCGCTTGGAATACCGTAAGTAGCGTCCGGTTCCGTTCCTTCAGCAGGCCTTCTAATTCTTTGGCTTTGCTGAACTGTTCTTTTAGATACGCTTTCACCTGGGCATTTGTCTGCTGTTTGCCCCAATCCAGATACGCTTGGTTCAAGGTAAACTTTCCGCCCCAGGTGTCGTACACCGTGACTACAAGGCCCGTACTTTCTGTTTCCACCCGCACGTCTTCCCGGGCATAGGCAATGGGTCCTTCCTGGGCAAAGCTGGCACCGGGTTTGGGATTTAGGCAGCAGATTTGTTTTTTCGCCGCAAGAACTTTCTCTTTGGTGGTATGAAACTGCTTTGCCAGCTGGGCAATCTGATTTTGCCCCAGCGCTTCCAGTCCGTCTGTCACAATACGCTGTGCCAAGGCAGTATCTTCGTCCTGCCGCACAAGCTGCAGCCGCAGACATTCCGAAAGATTCCGTGCCCCTACACCGGCCGGGTCCATCTGCTGGATCTTTTGCAACGCCTGAAGCACCGCATTTTCCGGCACAGCAAAAGCCCGTGCCATATCCGCCGGGTTTTCCTTCCAATAGCCGTTGCCATCCAGGGTGCCCGCAATATACCTGGCAATTTCCGCTTCCTTCGGCGGCAATTTCAAGAAGCTGATCTGTCCATTAATGGCATCCTGCAAAGTCTGGCTGGTCTTTTTCAAATTGCTGGCCGGGTCTGGCAGAGGCTCATCATCCTTAGAACGGAGGCTGCGCTTGGCATACTGCCGGCCGTCACTTTCCCGCCAGGAGCTTGCTGCCCCTTCCGGCCCAAACTCCAAAAGCGGATTGGCCTCTACCGCCTTCTGGAGAAACGCTTCCACTTCCAGGGCATTCATCTGTAGCAAATGCATCTGCTGTACTAGATGCACCGTCAGCTGCTGTTTTTGCTGCGGCGCCAGTGTCAGTTTATTTTGCATAGTAGGGCCTTCTTTCGTGCTTGTCAGAGGAGTTCAGCTCTCTGCCGCATACAGTCGTTCGTATTTCCGCACTAGCAGAGCCCAATACCCCACAAAGATAATCAAAATCAGGATCCAAGACAAGGGATATGATAAGTATACCATTTCCACGCCGCATTGGGGTATATCCAAAAAGCCAATCCACAAAAGCCGGAAGGCACAGGTTCCTAACAGATTGATCAGCATAGGGACCCAAGTGATCCCAAAGCCCCGGATGCTGCCGATAAGCACGTCCGCACAACCAAAAATTATGTACCAGCGCCCCACCCAGCGCAGCCGATTGGCTCCTTCTGCCACAACTGCCGCATTCCCGTTAAAAAGTTGAATGAGATCGGATACAAAAAAATCCATGCAAAACCATTCCCCAATCCCTAGCACGACGGTCAGGCAAAGACAGGTTTTGGCTACTCGTTTTACCCGCTGCCACTTTCCTGCGCCCAGATTCTGGCTGACGAAGGTCATACTGGCCTGATGGAATGAATTCATGGCAATATAGAGAAAGTTTTCCACGTTGGCTCCGGCACTGTTTGCCGCTACGGTCACAGAACCAAATGCGTTTAACGCACTCTGGATCACTACGTTAGACAAACTGAAGAGACAAGCTTGTAGCCCGGCCGGCACACCAATTCGTGCCATTTCCTGCAGCGCCGATAGATCTACGGTCAAGCGTTTCCAATGATATCGCCAGTGTCCTTGTTCCCGGGACAAACAGCCCAATACCAAAATTGCAGACAACAGTTGGCTAAGGATCGTGGCAATGCCTACGCCCGCCACATCCCATTGAAGTACAACCACCGTATACAAATTCAAAAGCAAATTGCATAGGCCGCTGATAAGAAGAAAAACGAGAGGCCGCCGGGTATCTCCTATGGCCCGCAGCACTGCTGTTCCATAATTGTAGAGCATTACAAAGGGTGTCCCTAGGAAATAAATGCGCAAATACAATAGCGTTTTTGCGTAGATATCCGTTGGTGTAGCCATAAGCTGTAAGATCCAAGGGGCCGCTACGATTCCGATCCCGCCGGCCAAAAGTCCACCAAATAGTCCTACCGTCATGGATGTGCGTAAAATCACGCTGATTTCTTTTTCCTTACCCCCAGCGCCTACGGCATGCGCCACCAACACGTTGACTCCTACGCCCAAACCAATGAGCAGATTAGTAAAAAGGTACACGGTAGCGGACGTACTGCCAACGGCCGCCAGGCTGTCAAAGCCGGCAAATCGTCCGACCACCACTACATCTGCTGCGTTAAATAGCATCTGCAACAGATTGGTCACCATGAGGGGCAGGCTGAACCAGAGAATTTTTCCCAAAAGAGGGCCGCTTGTCATGGTCATGCCGGAACGAGATGTCATGGCACAGCCTCCTTATTTTTTAAAATTATCCGCAATTGTCGTAATTCGTCATGGACGGCTTGGACTTTTTCGTTGTGCGTACCAAAAATTCCTGCACAAATCTGTTCTGCTTCAGAAAGCACCGTATAGGCTTCCCGGAGTTTTCCAGCTCCTCGCAGGGCCCAGGCTTCGTGTTGCAGGTTTATGGCATAGGCGTGATTTTTTCCATAGAATTTTTCAATATACTGGGCGGCCTGGTCATAGACTTGTGCTGCCCTGTTGTATTTTTTCTGCTGGTATAAAAGCCCTCCCAAGCTGTTTAGAGCTTTCAAAAAATGCGGATCTTTTTTCTCCGGCTGTTCTTTGCACTCTGCCAAGAATTTGTCTACACAGGCATAGGATTCCTGGGGCCTTCCACAACGCATATAGAGCAGTGCCAGGTTGTGGTAGCTAGGCCCTAGCGCCTCACGGCGCCCGGAAAGGCGCAAATATTCCACCGCTTTTTCCTGCGCTTCTGCTGCCTTGTCCCACTCTCCCACCTCTTGGTACGTCTGTGCTAGGTTGCTATAAAGACTGGCACAAAACGATACATTGACTTGCTTTTGCCTGCGGTAAATGGTTAGCGCCTCTTGAAAAAGCGACACGGCATCAAAAAGTTTCCCGGCCTGCCGATACGTCCCCGCCAGGTTATTTAAAAGGGCAGCATATTCCGCTGTATTTTTCCCAGTCTCTTCCCGGATGGTGCGTCCCACCATGCGAAACATTTCCGCAGATTTTTCGTATTGCTGAAAGCCACGGTAAAATAAGCCTAATTCATGGGTCACAGCGACCCATTCTTTTTTTGTTCCTTTTTCTTTTAGCTGCTGCCAGCCCAGCAAAAATCCTTCCATGTCCTTAGGCGTTACCTGCCCCAGCAGGCGATTGCGCTGCAAATAAAATTCTTTGAGTAACGGAGTCATGCCACTATGCTCCTTTCCGTATCCGTATAGCCCATACCAGGCGAAATCTTCCACGTTGATTGTACCTTCCTTAGAAAAAAAACACTGTGCGAAAAAGGCGGCTTTTTGTGCCATGACTCTTATATTTTTTCCCATCTTCTAAAAGCAAGAGAGAATCGGCACAAAAACAAAGAGAACAGGCACATCATATCTGCCGTTTTTTCCCTATAATAAAGCCATAGATAACGGCAGAACTCATAAGGAGGGTAATTGACCATGGATAACTTTACGTTTTACAGCCCCACCTATTTTGTATTCGGCAAAGGCACGGAAAACGAAACTGGAAAATACGTGAAACAATACGGGGGGAGCAAAGTCCTGATCCATTATGGCGGCGGCTCTGCCGTGCGCAGCGGTTTGATTGATCGGGTAAAAAAATCCCTAGATGCCGCAGGCATCGGCCACGTGGAGCTAGGTGGTGTAAAAGCCAGTCCCCACATGGACCTGATCTACAAAGGTATTGACCTGGCCCGGCAGGAAAAAGTGGACTTTGTCCTTGCCGTAGGCGGCGGCAGTGTTATGGATTCTGCCAAAGGAATCGCTTTTGGCGCTATTTATGACGGGGATTGCTGGGATTACTACTGCGGCAAAAAAGGCCCCGTAACAGAAGCTCTGCCCGTAGGCTGCGTTGTTACCATTGCGGCTTCCGGCAGTGAAGGCTCCACGGATTCCGTGGTAACCCAGGATACACCGGACGGGCATCAATACAAACGTTGTGCGGATGGCGATATTCTTCGGCCGCTGTTTGCCATTATGAATCCGGAACTGATGATGACTTTGCCGCCCTACCAAACGGCCAGCGGCATTTCCGACATGCTGGCACACTGCATGGAACGGTATTTCACCCATACGAAAGAAAATGAACTGACCGACCGTCTGCTGGAAGGCGTAATGATTGCCATTATCCACGAAGCCAAGCGGGTTATGGCCGATCCGATGAACTATGATGCCCGCGCCAATATTATGTGGGCCGCCATGGTTGCCCAAAATAATTCCACTGGCGTAGGCCGTGCACAGGATTGGGGCACCCACCATATGGACAACGAAATCGGGATTAATTACGGAGCTTCCCATGGTGCAGGATTAGCGCTGCTCTTCCCCTATTGGATGGAATATGCCATGAAAACCCAAGGACCGGAACAATTTGCCAAATATGCAACCCGGGTATGGGGCGTGAAAATGGATTTTGAACATCCGGAACTCACCGCTATGGAAGGCATCAAGGCTTTCCAGGATTTCGTAAAAGAAATGGGCATGCCCACCCATATCAGTGAACTGGGCGGCAAGGAAGAAGATATTCCCGGCATGGTCGAAAACATGTTCCATGGTGCCCCCAACCACGGTAACTTTGTAAAACTTACACCGGAAATCGCTGCCACCATTTACAAGATGGCCTTGTGAGATTCAGCCATTTTGTAAAACAACCTACCAGCAAGAAGGTTGTTTAAACACGTAGCAAACACCTTAAAAAGCTCTTCATAGAAACCCTTTAAACAAACAGACAGCCTGTGGGAAAGCCCCCTCTTTCCCACAGGCTGTCTGTTTGTTTACGCTATATTGTTTAGGTTTTACGGTCCTTGCCGTACGATAGAAATTCCATCTCGGCGAATCCGATACTGCAAATTCTGCCGGCTCATCCCTAACTGCCGGGCCGCTGCAGAAATATTACCGCCGTGCTGCCGCAAGGCCTGTTCTACCGCTGCACGCTCCACTTCTCGCAGTGTCCGCCGATTACTCCGCGGCGGAGTAACCGGTGCTGCCGTCTGCCGTACCTCCTGATAATAGGCTTCCGGAAGCACGGCCTCCCGTTCTTCCAGTGGCATTTCCCGCAGTTGCTGCATCAGATAATCCGGAAGATATTCCAGCGAAATAGTGTTCCTGTCATCCGGTAAAAGATTCATAGCATACTCAATGGCATGCTGCAGCTCACGCACATTGCCTGGCCAGTCGTACCTGGCAAAAGCCGCATACACGCTGGCATCAGCCATGCGCACGTTCTTTTCCATTTTTTTATTGTAGAGCATAATAAAATATTTACCCAAAAGAAAAATATCTTCTTTGCGCTCTCGCAGCGGAGGCACGCGCAAATCCACAACGCCTAGCCGGTAAAACAGGTCCAAGCGGAGCTTTTTTTCTTCCAGTGCTTTCTGGGGAGCGATATTCATATTGGACAAAAGGCGCACATCCACAGGATATTCCTGCACGCCGCCCACCCGGCGCGCCATTTTTTCCTGCAGGACCCGTAATAGCTTAGGCTGAAGATTAAGGGGCATAGAGTTGATCTCATCCAGCAATAATGTGCCCCCTGCTGCCTGTTCAAAAAGGCCAGGACGAGTTTCTGCACCGGTATAGGCGCCTTTTTCCGTATCAAATAAAATACCTTCCAGTAAATTTTCTGGAATGGCCGCACAGTTCACCGCTAAAAAAGGCCCCTCCGCCCGATTGGAAGCGTTATGAATACTCTGGGCAATCAGCTCTTTCCCCGTTCCCGTTTCCCCATAAATCAAGACAGAAGAAGTAGACGGCGCCACACGCCGCGCCCGGCTAAGCAATTCCCGCATTACTGGGGTATTCCCAATGATATCCGTAAAATGATACCGTGCCCGCAAAACTTGTGTCCGTTTTTCTTTCTTCGTATGAGACAAGCGCAGAATCTGTTCCTGCAGGTCCATGATCTTTTTATGCAAAGAATCCACGTGGTGCCAGTCCTGCATAATGCCACACGCACCTAATACTTGCCCATTCTGCACCAAAGGATAGCAGCTGGCCGTCACATCCACATCCCTGCCATGCAGTGTTACATAATGCTGGCGGGTATCGGGCAGGGCTTTTCTGCTTTTTAATACCTTGGGAATCAAAAGGCCCTCTTCATCCTGGGGCGTATAGATCTGCTCAATATTTCGGCCCACGACACCGGTATTGGTGAGATTGTCCATGCGAACTGCCGCATCGTTTAAATACACGATCCGTCCCTCATCATCACAGATAATAACCGACTCTTTGACCTGCATCAACGCTCCCAATAATTGGTCATGGCAAGCTTCCAGATCTGCTTTGCGGAAAACGACCATACGGGTCCCCTGTGGCAAATCTTCCACTATAGGTTCCTGGGTACGGAGCAGGTATTCCCCAAAACAAGGTTTGGCATAGACCCGCTCTCCCATAGGTTGCAGGAGAGGATGGGCAAAAGGCGGTAGCACCTGTCCTTTTAACTTGCCTTCCCCATGCAGGAGCTTGTTGCCAGTGGGATTTACTGCCAAGATAATACCATTTTCATCCAGGAGCAACGCACCTAAGCCGCACTGGGATAACAGGACAAAGGTATCCGTCCACTTCATGCCAAATTCCCTCCCTTTCCGCTACTTTTTTATCACTATGTTGCGTTTCTCATGCAATGCTATTATAACAAATTTCCCTTCTTCCTACCATGTGGCCTTCTAAAACAACCAGAAGACAATGGTTGCCAGAAACAAGTTGTCCAAATATAGACAACGGACCGTCTCGTTGGACGGCCCGTGCGGCGTGTGCTATGCTTTTATTTTAATTGCTTTACAGCCTTATTAAACATTGAGTCCAATGCCCAATTCTTTGTGCATATATTGAATGCTCTTGCGCATGGCCTCAATTTCTTTTTTCCGCCCTTCTTCCAGTGTATACCCGGACAGCGGCAGTTCAATTTCCAGATCAATGGTATCCAATTCTTCCGGGGCTTGTTCCCGCAAGATATTCATCACCTTTTTCACGTCCACATCCCCATCGCCGATGGCGCAGCCCAAGGAGTGCGTTCCATCCGGATCCGCAAACACCCTATTGTCACAGAAATGCACGCAGTACGCATGGGGAGCCATCTTGCGGACACATTCCTCAATGCCTTCCGCCAGCATGAGGGAGTTAATGGTATCACAGCAGGCCCCAATCAGAGGATGATCCAACTGTTTAACCATCCAAATTACTTCATCGGAGAACAGGTCACAGTGGTTCTCAATGGCAATCTTCATCCCATATTTTTCAATGGTGGGAATATTTTTCTTAAATTCCATAACAATCTTGGCCATTTGTGCCATGGCTTCCGGGCACATGGAAGCATGGGAAATAGGATGGGGATGTTCCACGTCCGTAGAGTATTTCACCAGCTTGGCACCAATAGCATGACCAATTTCCAGAGATTCGGCAATGGTGCAGTTCACTCGGGGATCACTGGGTGCATTGAATGAAATATTCAGCTCCAGATCAATTCCCCGTTTTTCCGCTTCCGCTTTAACCTTGGCCAGATGCTCCGGAGAGGTGTCGTTATTCAGGTCTACCAGCGTGATATGCAGTACCTCAATACCCTCTTTTACTGCCAGATCCATCAAATCTTCCAGCGTGGCAGCTTTTTCAAATGCATATGTCTTGCCTTCGCTCTGAAAGCCCCAGCTTTCGCCAAATCCGCTTAAATGCAGGGTATAGCTGTGCATCCCCAATTTAAATTTCCGGTTGGCATTTTTTCCTGTCAGCTTGTCCATGTTGTTCGCTCCTTTTTTACTCTATAACAATATGCTTGCGCAATCCAATCCCATTTATCCCACTTCTACCACCACGTCATGTTCTTCCCGGTAGGTCTTAGGCGTTTTGCCGGTAATGCTGTGAAACGCCCGGGTAAACGTGGAGTTGCTACTGTAACCCACCATAATGGCAATATCCATCATGGTATGGCGGCTTTCTAATAGCAGTTCCTTAGCCCGCTCAATCCGCATTTTCCGCAGATACAGACTGGGGGAACAGCCTGTTTGCTGCTTAAACCAATCATTATAATACGTGACGTTGTAATTTTCCATCTCTGCCAGCTGATTGACCGTAATCGGCAGGTCATAATGCTCGCTGATATAACGGATGGACGGGGCTGCACAGTTTTCCAGCAGCTTGCTGTACAAATAGCTGTACAAATACCGTACAGAAGGGCTTCTTGGATTTTGCTTCAGTTCCGTCTGGATCAAATTCACCAGTTCCAGAATCTGTCCGCACATGGAAACGATCACCGGGTAGGATAAAAGAACCGCATCCTTGTCTTCCAGATCAATTTCCGTCAGGTTGATCACCAGCATCTTTCCTTCGTAGCTGCATTGGTGCAGTGTATCAGAAGGAATCAGGCACAACTCCTGGGGTGTTACCTTATATTCCATATCTCCGATGTTGATCCCCATGGTTTGCCCCAATGGCACCAGAATCTGTGGGTAGGTATGGTCGTGTTCCCCGTAACATTCGTTGTACATCTGGATATCAAACTTCTGGCTCAGCATAATTCTCCCCCTCTGCTTACAGCAGTCACATCCTTATGGTCAGTTAAAAATCAGAATAAGGTCTCTGGTAGACCACCACATCCAGGCCTTTGACTTCGGCTTTGAGGTTTTCTGTAGGTGGTTTGATTTCATCGGTAACCGGCGCCTGAGAAATCCGGTGGCTCTTGGAAGCGAGCAGCGGAATTTCCAGCGGGAATATAGATAGGCACAGCCACAGCGTAGGTAGTGTCATTAATAGGCCGCCCAGGTTTAATAGCCCTTTCACCGCTTCCATACCGCCAGATACCACCAGCAAGTAGGCTACGGCAGAAATCGCCGTTCCCAGGACAATTTTCATGATTTTAGGCGGTTCCGCATCGATTTCCTGTCCGTGAACACACAAGGTAGCCAGCGCCGCAGTGTTAGGATCTGCCAAGGTGATAAAGGACAGGCAAACCGTGATCAAGAAGATCAGCTGCACGCCTTTGCCACCAGGCATAGTACCCAGCACCTGGTACAGCGTGGTCTGCATCCCTTCTTGCTGGATCATCCCCCACACATCCATGATGCCGCTGGTTTGCACATACATGCTCTGGCCGGCAAAAATAGCGATGAATAAGCAGCAGAACAGGCTGGGAACCAGAATCTCCACCAGGAGAAATTCCCGTACTGTGTGGCCCTTACCCATACGTGCCAGGAACATGCCGATAACCGGGGCGTAAATAAAGAATGAATTCCAGAAGGTGATGGGCCATTCATTGGGCCATTGATCCTGGGGAACCATGGTATTATTAATCACAATCTTGCCCCAGAAATTATCCATGATCTGTCCCATAGATTCCGTACCGATCTTGCCGATGAATTCCCCATTGCCCGTAATGACCACATAGGCCATGAGACCGAAGAAGCAGAACATGCAGGCACTGGAAACATAGGTCAGTCCCTTGTTAATGCCGGTAATGCAGGAAATAATGAAAAAGGCTGCCACCGCAATCGTCAGGAACAGATACATAATCGGTCCCTGGCTTATGCCAAATACCGCATTGATCCCGCCGCTGATCTGCATCAGCCCGGCTGCCATGGAGTTGCTGACGCCGCAAGCCACAGCATACCCGCACAAAATATGAAGCAGCGTAGTGCCCCAACGGGAATATTTTCCCGTGGTTTCCAGTAGCATAGGGCCCATGGACAACGGCCGCTGGTAGTTAAAGCAAAGCAGTGCAAATGCGCAAGCCGGCAGAGAATAAATGAAATATTGCACAAAAGACCAGTGGAACATAGCCTGGCTCACAGCAAAAATCGCTGCATCTCGGCCACCAGCCATCGCATGGATTGCCATGGGCGGTTTCATTAAATGGAACATAGGTTCTCCCATGGCCCAGTACAACAGCCCGCATCCAATGCCGCCGCAAATAGAAATGGAGTACCATTGCCAAGTGGTAAAATCCGGTTTGGCATCCACGCCGCCGATTTTTACATCTCCCCATTTGAATATGATCAGCACTAAGCCCAGAACGCAGGTCAGCACGGACAATCCATTAATCCACCAGCCAAAGGTATCGCCTACCCAATAGGTCATGGTGGACATCACCTGGCCGAATTGCTTGGTAAAGAATACACCCAGCACGATTTCTGCTGCCAGGAGTAGTCCCACCACAGCAAGGACTTCCTTGTAGATCGTGCCTTTCAGATTTTCATTCGGCATCACTTTTCTCCTCCTTATTAAACCATTTTCCGTTTTCCCTCTCACTCTTATGTATAGCAAAAGCCGTGCCAAAACTCTTTCAAGCCTGAGAGTATTAGAAAAAACAATATATTCAGATTTCTCAGAGTGGCATGAGGAACCTCTTTTTTTGATACTGTGTATTTTTAGTATGCAATTGTCTCTAAAAAATATCTAGGGGGTGCGGACATTTTTTTAGACACCCACACCCAACTCCTTTCTGTATTGTAG
>CAJMHI010000053.1 GCA_905213155.1 uncultured Acidaminococcus sp.
CTACAATACAGAAAGGAGTTGGGTGTGGGTGTCTAAAAAAATGTCCGCACCCCCGGGCTATTGCCTGTGGTTGTAAAAAAGTAAAGTTGAATATTTCTGCCAGCAAAGGACATAACTTAGCCAATCTAAATGCACTTCCCTTGGATACTATGAAAACTTTTGCTAAGAGCGCTGCTACAGCCCGTAAAGCAGGCGTTGCGGTATCTGGATCTATTGCCTGCCCGTTTGGCTCTCCCTGGGATCCCGTGATTCCACTAACAGATTTGAAGGCAATTATTGATGCATATATGGATGCGGGGATAACGGAAATTTCTATTTCTGACGCACCGGGTATGGCTATGCCCAAGCAAGTTTTTGAACTTATGGTTGAGTTGCTTAGTACCTACCCACAATGCAAATTTATCCTGCATTTCCACAACACACGGGGCATGGGAATTGCTAACGTGATGGCCGGCATGGAAGCGGGGGTTCGCTGGTTTGATGGTTCTCTTGCCGGAACGGGGGGATGCCCCTTTATTCCAGGTGCCGCTGGCAACGTTTCTACAGAAGATATGGTGCATATGCTGGATTGCCAAGGCGTTGTGACAGGAATTGCTGTGGATCAACTGATTGCTGCTGGAAAGCGCCTGGAGGAACTTATGGGGCACCGGGGCGATAGCTATGTACTCAAAGCCGGCACCAATCATGCTTTGACACTCAGCATTCCTAAAGGGCAGATTGAAAACCAGACCGCAAAATAAAACTACCAAAAGTCTTTGGTGCAGCTTGCATTTTGCTGAAAACCATAGTATCGTTAGAGCAAAGAGTACAAACGGGAAAGGGGATTTCTATGAACAGAAAGTCATTTTTGCTCAGCTTGTCTCTGGTTCTTGGTCTCTTACTTTGTCAAACAGGAGGCATGGCAATGGCAAGTGAAGCAACAAAAATTATGGCACCGGCAGAAAGCAAGGTTTTAACTGTTAAGCCGGATCGGATGAAAATCAATTTTATTCCGAATGTGGTATTTTCTCAGGTTCCGTCCCGGGGATACCAGAATGTAGCACTGCAAATGGATATTTTGCGGCCAGCGCATAAAGAAAAAATGCCTGCCATTTTGTATATCCCCGGAGGCGGCTTCATTAATGCCAACCGGGCTAATGCCATGCAGGAACGGATGGAACTTGCGGAAGCAGGCTACGTGGTGGCCAGTATGACTTACAGGGTGGCGCCTACCGCTCAATTTCCCCAGCCACTGGAAGATGTCAAGGCGGCGATCCGGTATTTAAAGGCTAACGGGGAAAAGTTCGACATTGATCCCAACCGGATTGGAGTCATGGGCGGCAGTGCCGGCGGATATCTGGCAGCTATGGCTGGCACGACCAGCGGACTGAAAGACTTTGACAAAGGGGACAACCTGCAGGTGGACAGCACGATTCAATGTGCAGTGGATCTGTACGGCCTGTCCGACTTGACCAAAATCGGGGACGATTATTCCAAAGGCGTCCAGGAAACCCATAAATCGGCCGGAGCTACAGAAGCCCTATGGGTCAATGGTAGCCCTGTATTTGGCGGCAAGGATGGGGGCATCCTGAATAACCTGGAAGCTGCGGAAAAAGCCAACCCGATCCATTATATTCATAGCACGTCCGCTCCAATGCTGCTTATGCACGGCACGGCAGATGCCGTGGTTTCTCCCAGCCAGACCGATCTGCTTTACCAGGCCCTGCGACAAAAAGGCATCCCGGCACAACGGTATATCATTCCCAATGCAGGCCATGGCGGTGTCTATTGGGTGCAACGCCCTGTGATGCAAGTGATTTTATCTTTCTTCAACACCTATCTAAAATAAATAGAAAGGCCTAAGAACGTAGCAGTTGCTGCGTTCTTTTTGTCATCTGTTTTTTTTGATGCTTCTATGCTAAAATTAAAAGTCATGGACTTTATAAATAATGTATATTACCATAGCATAGCAGGGGAGAACTATGAAACGAGAAGAAATTGAATTATTAGCGCCGGCGGGCACATGGGAAGCCCTGGAAGCCGCAGTAAACGCAGGAGCAGATGCCGTGTATCTGGGCGGCAGCCAATTTGGGGCCCGGGCGTATGCCGAAAATTTTGGGCCGGAAGAAATGACTCGTGCGGTTGTCTTTGCCCATTTGCACCGGGTACGGATTTATGTAACAGTGAATACCCTGGTGGACGATGCGGAGATGCCGGCGCTGGGAAAATACCTGACGTTTTTAAGCAATATCGGCGTGGACGGCATCATTGTTCAGGATGTAGGCGTTATTCGTGTAGCCCGGCAGGTGGTACCGGAATTACCGCTGCACGCCAGCACCCAGATGACCTGCACCAATTCCCAGGGAACGGTTTTTGCCTATCATCAAGGCATGGTACAAGCGGTCATTGCCCGGGAAACCAGTCTGCGGGATATCAAAAAAGTCTGCGAAGCAACGCCTGGGAAAATTGAAAGCTTTATGCACGGGGCTCTTTGTATTTGTTACAGCGGTCAGTGCCTTATGAGCAGCCTTATCGGGGGACGCAGCGGCAACAGGGGCCGGTGTGCCCAGCCTTGCCGTCTGCCTTATACGTTGGTGGATACGAATGGGAAAAACCTATTGGAACATGTGGACGCCGGGCATTACCTGTTATCTCCCAAAGATTTAAATACCCTGGATATTCTGCCCCAGCTTTTGGAAACGGGCACGCGTTCTTTGAAAATTGAAGGCCGGATGAAGCGGCCGGAATATGTGGCTGTCGTAACGGATATCTACCGCCGGGCCATTGACAGCTACTTTGCCGGGCATTACGAAGTGTCTCAAACAGATAAAGACAATATAGAACAGATCTTTAACCGGGATTTTACCACTGCCTATATGGTCAGCCGTCCCGGAAGAACTATGATGAGCGACCGCAAGCCCAATAATAGAGGCGTTCTCATCGGGCGGGTACAGCGTTTTTCCAAGGACCATACCATGGCCACTTTGAAACTGGAACGGGAACTGCATAAAGGGGACGGCCTGGAATTTTGGGTGAGCGTAGGCGGCCGGGTAGGCACCAGTGTGGACCATTTACTGGTGGATGGGAAAAAAGCAGAGATTGCCCGGAAAGGGGCTTTGGCTGTTATCCCCGTGCCCAAAGGAATCCGTTTGAACGACCGGGTTTTCCGCACAAATGATGCACCGTTGATGGCCTATGCTCAGCAGTTTTTTGGGCCGGACCATAAGAAGAGAATCCCCATGGATGTGCAAGTCTACGCTCATCTGGGGCAGCCCATGCGGATTACCGTAAAGGACGCAGAAGGCAATACCGGAATAGGCGCGACAGATTTTATTGTGGAAACAGCACGAAAACATGCCCTGGATGAAGCAGCCATTCGTAAACAGGTAGACCGTTTGGGAAATACAGAATTTTCCTTGAGTAGTTTGACACTGGATATAGAGCCCAATATTATGGTGCCCATGAGTGAAATCAACGAAGCACGGCGTAAAGCTGTGGAAGCATTGACAAAGCAGCGTCTGGATACATTCTTGCCGCCCAGAAAAAAAGCGGTTTGGCAGGATTCCATACTGCAACAGCGGAGCAATCACGGCATGCGTAAACACCAGGAATTGGCAGTCCACGTAGATACACTGGAAAAAGCCAAAAATGCGTTAGCCGCCGGAGCAGACGTGCTGCTAGTAGGGGGAGACAGTTTTAGCCCGCAACTGTTGACGCTGCAAGAAATGGAGACCATTGCACAGTGGGTACGGGAACGCGGGAAGAAATGGCTGCCGGCTACCAGCCGCATTGTCAGTGAAGGGCAACTGAAGGCATTTTCCCATGCCATGGAGCAGTGGACCGCTATGAGGCCCGATGGGATTCTCATCGCTAACAACGGCCTTGTGGAAATGGGACAACAAACTGGTCTGCCCCTGTGGCTGGATTATACAATGAATGCCTTTAACAGCCAGAGCATTTTATTCTGGCAGGAAGCGGGAATGCAGGGCATTACCCTGTCCGCGGAACTGACGCTGGCCCAAGTGGCAGCGCTGGCGCAAAAATCTCCGGTGCCGTTAGAATGTCTGGTGGAAGGCCGGATAGAAATGATGGTCAGCGAATATTGTGTGGAAGGCAGCTTCCTGGGGAATCTTGACAAGGGCAAGTGCACCTATCAGTGCAAAACCCCAGGCTTTTTGGAAGACCGGAAAAAAGAACGCTTCCCGCTGGTACAGGACCAGTTTGGCCGGATGCATGTGCTCAATGCCCATGCGCTTTCCATGCTGGCCAATGTAGCGGAAATAGAACATGCAGGGATTGCCCGTCTGCGGATTGATGGCCGCAGCTATACCCCGGAAGAAGTTGGGGAGATCACCGCGCTGTATCGGGGCGTTATGGATGGCGCTATGGAGATTACAGAGAGCAGGCTCCATACAACTCGTGGGCATTATTTCAGAGGAGTTTTGTAAGTATGGCAAAATTTGCAGTGAATACACTGGAATTTGATAAAGTAAAAGCACTGTTGGCGCAGGAAGCGGGTACCAGTCTGGGGCAGAAAAAGGCCATGGAGCTTTCCGTGTCAAGCCGCTTTGAACAGGTAAAGCTGGCTCAGGAAGAGACCGCAGAGGCTTTGCAACTGTTGGAAGAAGGACGCAGGCTGCCACTAGGGGGAATTACTGATGTGGGGCCGCTGGTGAAACGAACGAAAGTCGGCAGTGTTCTGGAGCCGGAGCAGTTTAAACAGATTTATGACACCATTGACGGGCTGCAGCACCTGAAAAAATTCCTGGCAGAAGAATTGGAACAACAACCAGCCTTGAAAGAATATGCTCCGGAGCTGGGAGATTTTTCCCGTTTGATCAAGCAGCTGAACTCCGCACTGGATGAAAAAGGGAATATTAAAGACAGTGCTTCCGTGAAATTGCAGGGGCTGCGCACAGGGATCCTGGCGGCACGGAACCGGGTAAAAGATAAACTGTCCCAACTTTTGCACGACCCCAATAACCAAAAATATTTTCAGGATGCCTTGGTGACCATGCGGGAAGACCGGTACGTGATCCCGGTAAAGCAGGAATACCGGCTGAATTTTCCAGGTGTGGTGCATGACCAGAGTGCCAGCGGAGCTACCCTTTTTGTGGAACCTATGGCCGTGGTAGAACTGAATAATGACATTAAAAAATATATACTCCAGGAAGAAGCGGAAGTGGAACGCATCCTGCAGGCACTGACCAGTCATGTGGGGCAGGAAGCAGAGAAGATGTTGACCTCACTGGATGTGGCAGCCCAAATTGATCTCATTAGTGCCAAAGCTAATTTTGCCCGTAAGTTTCACTGCTGTCGTCCTATGATGATTTTAGGACAGCAGGTAAAGATTACCAAAGGACGGCATCCGCTACTAAACCAGGAACATGTAGTACCACTGGATATCAATCTGGGAGACGGATTTACTACCCTATTAATTACGGGGCCGAATACAGGCGGTAAAACGGTGGCGCTTAAAACTGTGGGACTTTTTGCGCTGATGGCACAAGCTGGCCTGTTTGTCCCGGCTACGGAAGCAGTGCTGCCGGTATTTGGGGGCGTGTATGCGGATATCGGGGACGAACAAAGTATAGAGCAAAGCCTTTCTACTTTTTCCGGTCATATGAAAAATATGATTTCTATCTTGCACGATGTGCGGGAAGGGGATCTGGTGCTTGTGGATGAAATCTGCGTGGGGACAGATCCTACGGAAGGGGCGGCGCTAGCTATTGCTATGATCGAATATCTTTTCAAAAAGCAAGTGCTGACGATCATGACCACCCATTACAGTGAGCTTAAGACCTTTGCCTATGAACATGAGGGTATGGAAAACGCCAGTGTGGAATTTGACACGGAAACGCTGCGCCCTACCTATAAATTGCTCATGGGGGTGCCTGGTTCTTCCAATGCTTTCTACATCAGCCGCCGACTGGGGCTTCCGGAAGAGATCTTAAGCGAAGCCCAGACTCTTATTGGGGAAGGGCACAGTAATATGGAACGAGTCCTCCGCAATCTGGAGGGAGAGCGCCGGGAATACGAAAGCCGCAAGGATGAAATTGAAAGCTTGCGGCGGGAGGCGGAGATCCTGCGTAACCAGCTACAACATCAAAAAGACGATCTGGAACGGAGCCGCAATGCCATCTTGCAAAAAGCACGGGAAAGAGCAGATGAGCTCTACCGGAATGCCAGACGGGAAAGCACCGCCATTTTAAAAGAGCTGCGTGCCAGTCAGAACATAGTGGAAGCCCAGCGGGTGGAGGAACTGGCCGCACTTAGCCGGAAAACCCTCAACAAGAGCTTTTCCATTGATGGACGTCCTGTTCCGGAGGGGCAAGGTCTGACCAGTGGCAATGCCGCCGTGGGAAAACGGGTTTATGTGAAAAAGCTGGGTCAGACCGGCGTCATCCATGCCATCAGCGGAAATACGGCTACAGTACGCATCGGAATGATGAAGATGAACGTGCGCTTCAAGGACTGTCTGCTCCTTGCGGATGCCCCTAAAGAAAATCAAGAACGGAGCACGCGGCGGACGCTACCGAAAAAAGCGGGACAGCCCCATACTCTTTTTGTAAAAAAAGCCCAGGAAGCCACGGTACAAATCGACGTACGGGGAAAAACCGTGGATGAAGCAATCCCGGATGTGGATAAAGCCATTGATAATGCGCTGCTGGCTGGGATGGACCGGTTCCGCCTGGTCCATGGCAAAGGAACCGGAGCTCTCCGAAAAGGCCTCCTGGAGTATTTGGAGCGCCATCCTAATGTGGGTCATACGGAAATGGCACCTATGAATGAAGGCGGTTTTGGCGCTACCATTGTGTATGTAAAATGAAATAAGAAAGACTCCTTTTATGCTGGATTTTCTTCTGGCAGAGGGAGTCTTTTTACATGATCAAAAAATTAGGAAAAGGTGGGACAAAAACGTACCCCTTGGTAAAAATCCTTTTTTCCCGAAACCTATCGGCAAGAAAATAATTTTATGGTATGGTTGCTGAGGGAGAAAGGAGGTGAATCGTGCAGGGATACCGTTATAAAGTGCAGCAAACCAACGGAGAAGTGCTGAAGGGAATCCTTTGGGCCGAATCCAGACAAGCAGCAGGCATTCAGTTAACATCCCAGTATGGTCTTATTCTGACATTACAGGAACTGTCATTTTGGCAAAAACCGATAGGAACGCAAGGGGCCCTTACGTTTACGGAGCGGGAGCTATTTTTTCGGCAGTTGGGTGTACTTTTGGCAGGAGGTCTTCCTGTTTTAAAAGCGCTTCACGTCATGGGGTTGGGTGCAGGTGCCAAAATGACAGCTCTTTGCCGGAATCTGGAAGAAGCTTTACAGCAAGGGCATTCACTGTCCCAAAGCTTTGCCAGGCATAAAAAACAAGTGGGAGAACTGGCAGAAAGTCTGGCAGAAGCAGGGGAAAAAAGCGGCAGGGTACCGGAACTCATGAACCGCTTGGCAGGGTATTACAAAATGCGGCAGAAAAATAGGCGTCTCTTATTACAGGCGGCGACGTATCCTCTCTTGGTACTGGCACTGTCTTGTGGAATCGGGATTGTATTTCTGTGGAAAGTCCTGCCGGTTTTTCTGGATGTGTATCAGACGCTCCAGATTCAGCCCGATCCATTTTTGCAGGGTTTGCTAAATGTAAGCCATCTGGCAGAGGAAGAACCAGCCCTTTTGTTAGGCGGCATCGCAGCTGTTATCGGATTGGCTGCATTGTCTTTGCAGCATTGGCAGAGAATTGTGGTACGGATTCCCTTTGTCAGGCGGCTGCTGCGGCGCTTTTGGGAAATTCAATTGCTCCATCTACTGGTACTGCTGCTTCAAGGAGGTGTAACGCTCCCTGATGCGCTCCGTGGGGCAGGGAAAATACTTCCAGATCCTGCGCTCCGCCGTCATACTGCAACGATGGAAAAACAGCTTCTTGCTGGCTTGCCTCTGCTACAGGCCGCGGCAAGCTGTGGGGAACTTTTTTCTCCTCTTACTCGGGAGTTTATGAGCTTGGGAGAAGGAAGCGGACAGCTTCCCTTGATGCTGCAAGAGGCGGCTGGCATGGCAGAAGAAAAGTTCCAACAGCAGATGAGGCTGGTGCGGACACTGATGGAACCAGGCTTACTGCTTATTTTGGCACTTACCAGCGGTGGCATTCTTTACCTGGTCTTATCTCCACTCCTATCAATGATGAATGAATTACCTATGTTATCGTGACAAAGAAAGGAAAAACTCATGGAACAAACTATGAAGCAAGGACAAAAAAAGCAAAAACATTCACGTAAAAAATCTCCTGGCTTTACCTTGGTGGAAATTATTGCTGTAATGGCCATTATCGGCGTACTGGCAGCCGCTCTCTTGCCATCCATTAAAACTGCCATGAACAAATCTCAGGATACCCAGAAGATCTCTACGCTTTCCATCCTGGACAGTGGCGCAAAGGTCTATGAACTGGAACACGGGGCGAAACCGGGGAGTATTCAGCAGTTGGTGGATGGCTCCTACGTTCCTAAAAAGGAATATACGGACTATACGTATAATCAGTCCGACGGAGATTTTACTGTAACCGTAAGCAACGGCAACACACTCCACAGCAAGGATTTGGGAGAAACCAAAAAGGATTTGAATTCATGATCAATAGCAGAAAGCGCCCCGGTTTTCTTCTATTTGATGCTGTACTGGAGATTGCGCTTCTGCTTACCACGATATTTTTGCTGGTGCCATTTCTCACTGGCCTGGGCCAATTGGCAGAGCATCATAAACTGAATTTGGCTACCATGACGGCGGCGGATTTCTTATCTCATACCCAGCAAAAAGCACTCTATACCCAAAATGGACGGGTTGATTTCGGTGTTGCGGGAGCAGGAAACCAACTGGTCTACTGGCATCAGAACCGCATCTGGCGGGGCCCGGAATTATCAACACTGGGCCTTGGAGAGTACGTATTTAAAACCGGGATCGGAAGTTTTACAGATACTGGTAACGAGGCGACCCAACAGAAGGTACGCATCCGCCATCGTACGGAAGAAAAAGTGGCAAGGGTTCTGGAATTCCAGCCTGCTACAGGACGCATGATCTATGGGAAACCGTAAGAAGTCAGGCTTTGTGATGCTGGATGTGCTGTGGGGAGGTGTCTTGCTGGCTCTTACCATGCTGCTTTTTGCAGAGTGCTTTACCGCTTCCTTTCAACTTACCCGTAAGGAGCAGGAAAAAGAACAGGCAGAACAGGCGGCGTTTGCCCAGGTGCAGGATATGCCTGTGCGCAATAAAAGCTCTTGGAAGATAGAGGAAAGCCAACAGGCAGTGCCAGGACATGCAGGCCTTTTTCTCCGCCAAGTTATTTTGTATGGTGATGGGAAAAACAGATTGAGCGAGGCGGCGGTGTATGAAAAAAAGTAAAGGTTCCTTTCTTTTTTCCGGCCTTTTGGGGCTGATGGTCTTTTTGCTATTGCTTACTGTTGCCATAGAAAGCAGCAGGGCAGCGCTACATGCTATGGATAGTTTGTATACGCAATGGGAATTAGCACGGGCTGCCGGTGATTTTCGGGCCAGGGTGGAAACCTATCTGCGCTATAGTGTGGATAGCGTTGTAGTGGGAGAAGATAGAGCGGGATCTCAATTACTGTGCTACGGGCATAAAGGTTCTGTGCGCAGAAAATATTATCTTTCGTATTCGCCTACAGCAGATTGTGAGTTACTGTTTATGGATTCCTGGCATTTTCACGCTAAAAAAGGCACCAATCCCTTAACGCCGCCGCATTTGGCTGTTAAACAATTGGAAATCAGGGAACTGGAGCCGGGAAAAATCCTCTGGTCAATGGTCCTGGTTCACCGGCGAACGGGAAAGGAAAAACAAATCCGGGAGGTCTTTTCCTATGGAACGGGCTAAATCACCGGGCAGTATTACTTTTTTCTTTCTCGTGGTAATGGTGCTGGCAGGAGGATTGGGGACGACGTTGCTAAAAATCCAGGCGCAGCGGGTAAAAAGCGAAGAAATTTCCCGTGTTGCCAGGCAGCAGGCTGCTTTATTTCATAGCGCCAGCAAGGCGCTGCTGGAAGAACCGTTTTTAAAAAAAGGGGAAAAACAGCAACTGCCGCCGGTATCCCTTTCTCCCAAAGGATCTGCTGTGGTGCTGAGACGACAGGGAATGGCACGCAGGCGCTCCGGGTATCTGTGCGAAGAAGAAAGCTTGGAATTGTGGCAAGGTGAATATCAACCCATGGCAGCTGTCCGGATCCGGATGGAAATGCCAGGCGCAGTAAATGGTAAGGCGATTTCTGGTATCTGGGATGCGTCTACGGATAGTGTAAAGCCCAGAGTGGATTTTGGGGAATTTCCCCAGCTGTCCTGGAGTCCTTTTCCGGATAAAGAGCGGCTGAAAGCGCCCCTTGCAGGATACCTTTTTCTTGAAACGGTTAAAAAGCCTATTCATTGGACAAACCAGGAGCATATCCGAGGGCGGGGAATTTTGGTGATTCCTAGTTCCTTGGTTATTGGATCTGGTTGCAAACTAGAAGGGGATTTCCGAATTTTTGTGGCAGGAACAGTGAAGATTGAAGAGCAGGCTGTATTGGATAAGGTCTATATTTACGCTGCCAAAGATATAAATATCTCCAAAAATTCACACCTGACGGGTATACTGACAGCCAAAGGACGTGTACAATTAGAAGAAGGTGCGGTATTTGTTCCCGATGCTTCCGTGCTGGAACCGTATCAGACACCATTTATTTTTTAACTGTTACAGGAGACCAGCTATGAAAAATCAAGCAAAATTTAGCCCATAATTACTTTCTCGC
>CAJMHI010000054.1 GCA_905213155.1 uncultured Acidaminococcus sp.
TTTATTGGGTCACTTTTAACCGGCCAAATGGGTCAAAAATATTCCGGCCTTGACACAAACAGCGCTACCAGAACACCGATAAATAAAGAGGCTATCCCTACAGGACTGCGAAACACGGCAATGATTTCCTGAAATCCAATATTACCCGTCGCCATAGGGGTAAACATCGCTGCCATCAGTAGGATAATTCCCCATTCCATCCCATGGCTACCAAAAAACAGCAACTTATCTTCCGGTAATATAAATTTCAATATCATGATTAATAGCGCAGAGTACGTAACCGTCATATTATGCGCAATAATACCTACAACTGCCAATGCGCCCAGGACCAAATATGGTTGCATATAAAAATCTCTCCTTTATCTAAAAGAAAATAAGGGATCTATCTCCTGATCCCTTATTTTATCGTATTTTTTTGTAGATTACAAATACAGCAATGGAGGAAGAGATTTTGTGACTTATTGCGTAATAGCTTTGTCTACATCTACTTGTCCAATCATAACTTTCAAAATATCAATATCGGTCTGTTTCATGCCTTCTTTGCCCAGGTAGCCGATATTTTTGATGGTGGTTTCAATGTTATCGCCCACCAATCCTTCTCCTGGCTGGAACGCCTGCTCCCGCATACTCATAGCATGAGCCATCAGAGCAGCATGCACGGAAGCGGCAATCTTGGCGGCACAGCTTGGTTTTGCCCCATCGCAGGCAATCCCGCCCACATTGCACAGGGTATTGGTGATGGTCATGGCAACACGATGATAATCCCCTTGGGAGGCCATCCAGGTCACGGCAGCGCCAGAACCACAGGCTGCGCTCACCGCTCCGCAGAAAGCGGTCAACGGGCCAATGTAGTGTTTGATATAAATGGAAATTAAATTGCTGACCAAAAGAGCCCGGAGTGTCTCTTCTTTGGTCTTTTTCCATTCTTTGGCATAGACAAGTACCGGCATGGTGACGGTAATGCCCTGGTTGCCAGAACCGGAATTAATGACTACCGGTTTTGGACAGCCGCTCATCCGGGCATCACTGCCTGCTGCAGCAGCAGCCTCTGCCCGTTCCATAACGCAGCCTGTCCCGGTTTCCTGTATGGTGCGTCCTACCTGCGCACCCCAGGGATGCTCCAGGCCCTCATTGGAAATAGCCGAATTATATTGCCACTGCTGTTCCAGCACATCTCGCACCGCATCCAGGTTCACCTGTTTGGCATATTCCAGAATCCCTGCCAGACTCATGGCATCCCGGTTGCCTTTTTGCGTTGCACTATCACTTGACGCATTCTGCTCTACCAGCACCTTACCATCCTGCACCATCTTGGCAATGTTGGTATGGGTCTGGGACAGGATGACTTGTGCGGAATGTTGTTTTCCCTTTACCGTCACATCAATGTACAGTCCTGGTACGCCTTCTGCCAGGTCCACGGTGCAGACATTTTTTTCCAGCAAGTCCCGTGCAGCAGTACGATCAGCATCCGTTACATTGGCAACAACTTCCAGGACCTTCTCCGCATCTCCTCCGCAAATTCCCAGAGCAGCAGCAGCCGGAATGCCTTTTAATCCACCGGATTGGGGGACCGTAACGCCCTTTACGTTTTTGATAATATTCCCGGAGCACCGGACTTGAAACGCTTCCACCTCTTCTGGAAGCAAGCTTTTTGCCTTAGCCGCTGCGTATGCAATGGCAATGGGTTCCGTACATCCCATGGCAGGGATTAATTCTTCATGCAAAATCATCGTGTAATTTTGCATTTCTTTCTGTGTTAGTTCCATAACTCCACCACCCATATTCCTATCTGATAAGCTAATCATATCACTGATATGATTAGCTGTAAAGAATTATCTGCTTTTTCTAGACAAAAGAAACTCCCTGCGGAGCAGACTCAGTATTTCCGCAGGGAATATTTCAAATTAAACGATGCTATTGATATGTTCTTCCTTGATGTGATGTTTCTCTGCAAATCCGGTGAGGATCATAGTCAGTGCCCCGTCTCCGGTTACGTTGCAGGCAGTACCAAAGGAATCCTGCAGGGCAAAAATTGTCAGCATGAGAGCTGTCCCGGTTTCATCAAAGCCCAGCACCCCGGTGATAAGTCCCAAGGATGCCATGACTGTACCACCCGGTACACCAGGAGCACCCAGGGCAAAAACGCCCAGCAACAGCGCAAAAATGATCATATTGGACAGTGTGGGGAAAGTACCGTACAGCATCTTGGACACGGCCATGACGAAGAAGGTTTCCGTCATAACAGAGCCGCACAGATGGATATTGGCAAACAGGGGAATCCCAAAATCCACCATGTCAACCCGCAGCGGTGGTTCCGCTTTTCTTGCACACTGCAGTGCTACCGCCAGCGTAGCAGCAGAAGACATAGTCCCTACAGCAGTCAGATACGCAGGGCCATATTTCTTCAGGATAGAGAACGCATTTTTCCCGGAATACACGCTGGCAATCCCATAGAGCAATCCCAGCCAGATATAGTGCCCAATCATAACAATGACAATGACGATCAGGAAAATAGGCAGCTGTTTGGTAATGGTGCCTTCATAGGCCAAGCCGCAAAACGTAGTAGCAATCAAAATAGGCAGAACAGGGATTACTACTTTTTTTACGATGCTGAGCACAATGTTTTGGAATTCTTCCAGTATAGTGGTAATAGCGTTGGCCTTATTCCAGGCTGCTGCCAGCCCCACCAAAATAGAAAAAGTCAGGGCGGACATTACGGACATAATCTGTGGAATGGCAAGCTGGAACACAACGTCCGGCAATTTCCGCAGCCCATCCACCTGGGGATTGATATCCAAATGAGGGAGGATAGTAAAACCAGCGGCAGTAGAGAAGAAAGCAGCCCCGATGGAAGAAATATAGGCAATCCCGATAGCAACTAACAGCATGGTGGAAGCATTGCTGCCCATTCTAGTAATGGATGGTGCGATAAAGCCAATAATAATCAGTGGCACACAGAAGTTAATCAGCTGCGCGGCAATGTATTTAACCGTTACAACCACATTTAAAATTCCCTGGGTAAACCCATTGTCCGTGCCTGCCATTCCCAGACCAAGGAACACCCCGAGGATAACCGCAACCAATAGTCTGAACGGCAAGCTGTGAAAAAATCCTTTTCCTTCCATAAAATGAAAACCCCCTAAAATAAAATTATGAATGCTGTTTAAGCATACCACTGATATGACCAGTTGTAAAGAATTATCTGGTATTTCAGATAGGAAATGTTCCTATTTCTCAAATAAAGACCAGATCTTTTTAAATTGCTTTAATTCCAGTAAGAGCTGTTTTTTATCATGCTCCCGCAATGCGGCTAGGATCCTAAAATGGTCGGAACAGTCATTTTGGAAGGACAGGGCTTCCAGTTTTGTCCCCTGCCCCCAGTGGAACTGGGCGTAGGCCCGGGTCAGGCGTTTATAACAAGCATCCATCTGCTCCTCAGCATACCGATTCCCGCAAAAATGGATCATGCGTTTGTGAAAGGTAATATTGGTTTCCCAATGCTGCCGGGGCGGCAAGTCATCCCGCATACAGGCTTCGTTTAAGGTCTCAAGCTCTTGAATTTGCTCTACCGTAAAATTTCCTGCCTGTTCTTTTAAGATACCGGATTCTACATAATACCGGTACGACAACATTTCGGAAATATCCTCCAAGGTCAGCCGCGTCACCTCGTACCCGTAGCGAGGAATATTTCTTAGGACAGTATCCGTGCAAAGGGAGACCAGAGCTTCCCGTACAGGGGACTTGCTGCAGCCATATTTTTCCATCAGGGATTTTTCATTCAAAATGCTTCCGGGCGGTAAAATACCGTCATAAATATCTTCCAATATTTGCTGATATACATGATGTTTTAAGTTTTCTGTTGCCATACCACTCCCTGCACCCCTTTCTGTCTATTTTCTTTTTATTGTAACATATCTCACTGCTATTGCGGCGTTTTTTTCGTTGGCAGCGGCTGCACAAAACCGGATGCACGCAGGCATCCGGTTTTTACTTAGCACTTATTTTTGCTGGTTGTTAGGGTCAAACCACAGCCCCTTGTTATTGTCTTTCATGTACCGGGCAAACTCCGGAGATTTGTAGGCTGCGGCAATATCCTTGGCCCACTGGGAATTTTTGTCCTTATCCTGGACAACCAGTTGTAGCAGCAGATGAGGCAGGATATCTTCCTTCATGAGCGCCGTAGCTGGATCAATTTTGGCATTATACACAATGGCGCCAGTAATCACAATATAGGCAAAATCACCCCGCACGGCCGGGATATTCAAGGACTTCATTTCCGTAAATTTCAAGTGATGGGGATTTTCCACAATATCCTGCTGGGTAACCGCTGTTAAGTCTTTCTTGGGATCCAATTTGATGAGCCCCGCTTTCTGCAACAGGGCATAGGCACGGGCCGTATTGGAAGCATCGTTAGGAACAGCGATGGTATCGCCATCAGCCACTTGTTTCAAATCGCTTTTACTGCCGGCATAAATACCCGCGGGGACGGTGGGAATAGGAGTCACAGCTGCCAGGTGCCCGCCTTGTTTTTTATTGAAATTTTCCATATACGCTGTATGCTGCTCTACGTTAAAATCTACTTCCCCTTCATTTAAGGCAATATCTGCCTGGAGCAAGTCACTCATATCCTTGCCCACAAATTTGTACCCCTTCTTTTCCAGGATGGGTTTAACACCCTTTTCGAACAGGTCGGAATAAGGTCCCTGGCTCTTACTGTATTTCAGTTCTTTTTTACTGGACGCGCCAGAATCCGCACTTTTGCTGTCACTATTACCGCAGCCGGCAAAAAGCCCCGTTGCCATCACTGCAGCTATTCCTACGATCATCCATTTTTTCCAATTGGTTCGCATACTAAAAACCTCTCTTTCTTTTTTCCACTTATTTTTCCCGGTGTTAGTTAATGGTTCCGGGTCTTAAAAGCAAAATGGTTCCCGATTGTCTGGAGAATCTGGACAAAGAGGACCAGAATTACGACGGTGAATACCATTAGGGGTGTATTCATCCGTTCGTAGCCATACGTCAGTGCTAAATCCCCCACACCGCCTGCACCAATGGCACCGGCCATAGCCGTCGCCCCCAAAAGGCTAATGGATCCCGTAGTCACCGAAAGGATCAAAGAACCTTTGGCTTCCGGCAGGAGAAAATAGCGGACAATTTCAAAATAGGATGCGCCCATGGACTGGGCCGCTTCAATAATTCCCCGATCCACATCCAAAAAGGAATTTTCAAACAGCCTCGTTAAATACGGCGTCACGTTCATCACAAGCGGGATCAGCGCCGCCGTTGTTCCAATCCGCGTCCCCACAATAGCTTTGGTAAGCGGCATCACAAGTACCATAAGGATAATAAAGGGAATACTCCGAATGACGTTAATGACCGTATTCAGTACCGTATAGACCGCCTTATTCCGCAAGATGCCATTGCCGCTGGTAAGAACCAATACAACTGCCAAAATAATGGCAAGAGCTGTCCCGATCGCCAGGGAAACAAATAGCATATACAGCGTTTGTTCTGCGCATAAGAGCAATTGCTCACCGGGAACTTCCAATTCTTTTTCAAGCATCCAGTTGCACCTCCTTCCACAAAATTCCATGTGCGGATAAATATTCTTCTGATTGTGTGATTTTATCTCCTTCGTCCATACACTGCAGGATAAAGAGCCCCAGGGCCGTTCCCTGCAATTCCGTCACGGTAGCAAAAACCACATTGGTTTTAAGCCCGAATTTTTCTGTCAGCTCAGAAATAGATCCTGTGGAAGCCTGCTTGCCCAAAAAGCGCAGCTTCAGTAGTTTGAAAGGCCGTGTCTCCTGCCGCAGATCCTGCTTCACACTTTCCGGCATATCTTCAGGGATAACCGTTCCCACGAACTTCTTTGTGATCGGTTTTTGGGGATCGCTGAATACATCCAATACGCTGCCTTGTTCCACCACTTGTCCATGCTCCATCACAGCGACTTTATTACACAACTGCTGGATAACCTGGATTTGATGTGTCACAAATAAAATCGTAATTTTTAATTCCTTGTTGATGCGCCGCAACAGGTCCAGAATCTGTTCCGTAGTTTCCGGATCCAACGCACTGGTTGCCTCATCACACAGAAGTATGCTGGGGTTTGTGGCGAGCGCCCGGGCAATCCCCACTCTCTGTTTTTGCCCACCGGAAAGTTGCTCTGGATAGGAGTCAGCTCTGTCTGCCAAATTGACAAAGGAAAGCAGCGTACGTACCTGGTCATCCAGTTTCTTTTGGGGCATTTTATTCAGTACCAGGGGAACTGCTACATTCTCATAGACGGTTTTTGATGCCAACAGATTAAACTGCTGAAAGATCATACCGATATTTTTCCGCACGCCCCGCAATTCTTTATGGGGTAGAGTATCAATACACTGGTCCTCAATTTTGACATGTCCCTGGGATGGTGTCTCCAATGCATTAACCATGCGCAAGAGTGTGGATTTCCCGGCACCGGAAAACCCGATCACGCCGAAAATATCCCCTTTTTCCACTTCCAGATTCACATGCTGCAGGGCATGGACTTGTTTCCCTCCTACAGTATACGTTTTACTGATATCCACAAACTGAATCAACCTCAACACCTCTTTTTGGGTACAAAAAAAAGACCATCATCTCATCAGAGACGATGGTCCGTGGTTCCACTCTGTTTTACCGACATCCAAAGATCGGCCTTTTCGGCGTTAATAACGAACGCCGCCCCGAGGAAATCTACTCTTTTGCATTTTGACTTCCCAGCTCCTGGAGGCATTCCCCATGGTTCCGTCCGCCCGGCTTTCACCCGTCCCAGGCTCTCTGTGGGATTTTCCCAAAGGTACTCTTTCCAGTTCTTTGCTTTTATACTTTATGAATATGTTGATATCCTACTATAGAAGGGGTAATTTGTCAAGAGAAAAAATAAAAAATCTTGCAATCCACAAAAGCAGATTGCAAGATTTTTATTCGTAGCAAAATTACTTCAGTTCTACGGAAGCGCCAGCTTCTTCCAGTTTAGCCTTCATAGCTTCGGCATCGGCTTTGGACACATGTTCCTTAATGGTGTTAGGAGCAGCATCAACAGCAGCTTTAGCTTCTTTCAGGCCCAGGCCGGTCAGTTCACGAACAACTTTGATTACGTTGATCTTGCTGGCACCAGCTTCTTTCAGTACTACATCAAAATCAGTTTTTTCTTCTGCAGCAGCACCGGCAGCAGGAGCAGCGGCTACAGCAACAGGAGCAGCAGCGCTAACACCGAACTTGTCTTCCATAGCTTTAACCAGCTCAGACAGTTCCAATACGGTCATATTTTCAATGGCTTCCAGGATTTGATCTTTATCCATTTTTCATTCCTCCACTTTTTAAATACTTATAAGTTAGGCTGATTCACAGCCCATTGGGTCATTGATTCCGCAGTTATGCGGATTCTTTTTCTTTCTTTTCCCGTACTGCATCCACCACATAGACGAAGTTGCGGATAACGCCTTGCAGTACGTTGACGGCACCAGAGATCGGTGCCTGCATGCTGCCAAGCAGCTTGGCCAGCAATTCTTCTCTGCTGGGCAGTTCGGCCAGCGCTTTTACTTCCTCAACGCTGATCACTTTGCCATCCAAAGCGCCGCACTTCAGTTGCAGGGCTTCATGCTTCTTGCTGAAATCATTCAGGATTTTTGCAGGAGCAACAGGATCTTCCGGAGAAAATGCCACAGCGGTATTATGTTCCAGATAAGCATCCAGGCCTTCTAAGCCAGCTTCTTTGGCAGCAATACGCAAGAAAGTATTCTTGGCAACCAGGTATTTAATCCCCGCTTCCCGCATTTGTTTTCTCAGTTCCGTATCATCGGCAACGTTCAGGCCAGCATAGTTGACCAGAATCACGCCTTTGGAAGAGCTGAGCAGATCTTTCAGTTCAGCGACTTTATTAGCCTTTTCAGGTCTAATATCATGCATCAGTGTACACCTCCTTGCCTTATGAAATATATAATCAACGAAAAGACCTCTCGGCGGGGCAGCCGGAGGTCATATATATACTCGCTCCGACCTGGGCAGGTGAACAATCGTTAGGCTTATAGCGCCTGCTGTCTTGGGTCCGATGGTCATTTTCTATTTGATTATTTGTTGCTGTCGGCCTTTAGTACATCCACAGGCACACCAGGGCCCATAGTGGTGGACAGCGTGATGCTCTTAATGTACTGGCCTTTCGCGCCGGAAGGTTTCACTCTGATCAGAGTAGAAATCAGGGAAATGTAGTTGTCCAGTAGCTTATCGGCATCAAAGGAAACCTTTCCGATAGCGACCTGTACATTCCCGGCTTTGTCAGTACGATATTCTACTTTACCGGCTTTGATTTCGTTTACGGCACGGGTCACATCCATGGTAACGGTTCCCACTTTCGGGTTAGGCATTAAGCCTTTGGGTCCCAGGATACGGCCTAAGCGGCCTACAACTCTCATCATGTCAGGAGTAGCTACGCAGGCATCGAAATCGGTCCAGCCGCCTTGAATCTTTGCAGCCAGTTCTTCTCCGCCAACGAAATCCGCACCAGCGTCTTCCGCTTCTTTTGCCTTAGGTCCATTGGCAAAGACCAAAACTGTTTTGGATTTACCAGTGCCATGAGGCAGAACCAGTGCGCCACGCACTTGCTGATCAGCATACTTGGGGTCAACGCCCAGACGGACGGCAACTTCCACAGTGCTGTCGAATTTGGTTACTGAGGTCTGTTTTGCCAGATCCACAGCTTCTTTTGGGGAATATGCTTTACCAGCTTCAATCAGCTTTTTGGCTTCTGCATATTTCTTGCCAAACTTTTTCATATTTTTTCCTCCTTGTGGTAAAGCGGCTTTTACCTCCCACAATCGTTAGCACTTAGTCTTCGACTACAATACCCATACTACGGGCAGTGCCTTCTACCATACGCATGGCCGCTTCCACGGAACCAGCGTTCAGGTCCTTCATTTTGCTTTCCGCAATCTCTTTGACTTTGTCGCGTTTAATCGTAGCAACTTTGGTCTTGTTGGGTTCGCCGGAAGCCTTTTCAACCCCCGCTGCCTTCTTCAGCAGTACTGCCGCAGGAGGAGTCTTGGTGACAAAGGTAAAGGAACGGTCTTCGAATACAGTGATTTCAACAGGAATAATCAAGCCCGCTTGCTTAGCGGTCCGTTCGTTGAAGTCCTTTACGAAGGCCATAATGTTAATCCCTGCCTGACCAAGAGCCGGGCCTACAGGAGGTGCCGGAGTTGCCTTACCAGCAGGAACCTGCAATTTTACCATTTTAATGACTTTCTTAGGCATAATGTTTACACCTCCTTACTTATTCAATAGCTTCCACTTGGGTAAATTTTACTTCAATCGGAGTCTCCCGGCCAAACATTTCGATCATGACTTTGACCTTTTGCTGTTCGTCGTTAATCTCCGCTACCGTCCCAACCATGTTGGTAAAGCCAGGGGCTTTTATGCGAACGGTATCATGTAAATCCACGGGGCACTGAATGCGGACTACCGGGGTTTCTTTCCCAGCAGTCTGATTGTCTGCACCATCTTCTGACGGCTGTGCACCCAGGATACGTTCTACTTCACGTTCCGATAAGGGAATGGGTTTCGTACCAGTACCTACAAATCCCGTAACACCAGGCGTGTTGCGGACAGCGTACCAAGTACGGTCATCCACAATCATTTCAATGAGCACATAGCCCGGGAAAACTTTCCGGGGAACAATCTTTTGCTTATCATCCTTGGTGTCCACTTCATTCTGCATGGGGACAAGGACACGAAAAATTTGGTCTTCCATGCCCAAGGAATGAATTTTGCTTTCCAGATTCATTTTAACCTTATTCTCATATCCAGAATAAGTATGAATCACATACCAGTGCTTTTGACCTTCCATGCTCACTGCACTCCCATCACGAAACGAAACAGCACGGACAAGATAGCATCAACGGCCCAGATCAGGAGAGCCGAAAACAGGCTGGAGGTGATCACAATAACCGTATAGCTCACCAACGTCCGTTTTTCAGGCCAAATGACCTTTTTCATCTCTGCTTTTGCATCCCGGAGAAACCCACTGATGCCGGCAGAGTTTTTAGTATCCGGGATAATTTGTGATGATGCCATAGTCACGTCCTACCTTATTTTGTTTCTTTATGTAATGTATGTTTCTTGCAGAACGGACAATACTTTTTAATTTCAATCCGCTCTGTGTCGTTCTTTCTATTTTTCGTGGTTTGGTAATTCCGCTGTTTGCATTCCGTGCAAGCCAGGGTAATCCCAATACGGTTTCCAGCTGCCATCTTGTAACACCTCACTCACTTTAAACTTTCCAAAAAGCCGCCTATAAAGGGTATCATAGAACTGTCAAGATGTCAACAAAAAACTGAGGCCGATAATAGATCGGCCCCAAGGTACATCTTGTTGTTCAGTGCTTAGCCTTCAATTTCGGTTACCACGCCGGCGCCTACCGTATGGCCGCCTTCACGGATAGCAAACCGCAGTCCTTTTTCAATAGCAATCGGGGTGATCAGTTCCACGT
>CAJMHI010000055.1 GCA_905213155.1 uncultured Acidaminococcus sp.
GGTATGCACGGTGGTGTGAGAGGTCGGCGGGCCATTGCCCGCCTCCTACTCGATCAAGATTTCCTGGAAAATCTTACAAAGAGGGGAACCGGTTGTGCTATAATCTAAAGGCATAACAGGGGGTGAATCTATGACATTACAGCAGCTGCGGTATATTGTGGCTATTGCGGAAGCGGGAACGCTGTCAGGGGCGGCCCGCACTCTTTTTATTACCCAGCCCAGCTTGACCAAGACGGTGCGGGAACTGGAAACGGAAATGGGGATTACCATTTTTGAACGGACCAACCGGGGTGTGCACCTGTCTAAAGACGGTGAACTTTTTTTAGGGTATGCCCGGCAAGTTTTGGAGCAGGCAGACCTGCTAGAAAGCCGGTATAAAAGTAAAGCCGGAGGAAAGCAGGAATTTACTGTTTCCACCCAGCATTATTCCTTTGCTGTGCATGCCTTTGTAGATCTGATCAAGGAATACGGCGGGGAGACCTATGATTTTAGTATCCAGGAGACCCAGACCTACACCATTATTGAAGACGTAGCCCATATGAAAAGCGAGGTCGGTATTTTATACTATAATGCGTTTAATGAAGCGGTACTGCGAAAAATTTTTCGGGCCAATGATCTGGAATTCCGGGAGCTGTTTGTGGCGCGTCCCCATGTGTTTTTAAATTCATCCCACCCGCTGGCGCAGTGTGCGGCAATTTCCATGGAAGAACTGGCCCCCTATCCCTATCTGTCCTATCTGCAGGGCGACCATAATGCCTTTTATTTTTCAGAAGAAATTTTCAGCACACTGGTGCGCAGCAAAAATATCCGGGTGACAGATCGGGCTACGCTGTTCAATCTGCTGATCGGGTTGAATGGTTACACGGTTTGCAGTGGCGTTATTGACCAGAAGCTAAATGGGGAGAGTATTATTGCCGTTCCTCTGACCGAAGAAGGGGATATGCATATTGGCTTTATTACTCATAAACAGACCCATCTAAGCCGCCTGGGAAAAGCCTATATTGCGGCACTGGAACGGTATATTGCAGACTATAAAAATAGCTGAACCATTGTGCTTATTCCACCACAATGGAGAGATTGCAGCCAAGACACTTTCTGAACCACTTGCTCCGCATCTGGAGCTGTTGGAGCTCTACAGCAGGGGACTGAGAAGCGGTAAGTGTTAACAAGGCTTCTCCATTACTGATTTCAGCCTGGATTTTCTGCACAACGCCGGTCTGGGTGTAGTCCAGACATTCTGCTACGGCCAGTAAAAGGGCACACGTGCCAAGCCGTTTCATATCGGTTTCCGGAATCAGTTTCCGGTAGGGGCGGTTGCGGAGATAACTGCGGGTTACTCCATGATGCCAGGCAGCAATGATGGCCGTATAGGCAATGTCTAGATGGCTTAGGCCAAACAATTTGCCGTTTTCAATCAAATAGCCACTGTGTCGGGTGTGGTTGTAGAAGTTGATTGTGATACCTGTATCATGGAGCAGAGCGGCGGTTTGTAGTAGCGGCAGCCAGCGTTTTTCGTCCAAGTGATGAAACCCTTTCCACGCATGGAACAACTGGGTTGCGTAGCGTTCTACCAAACGGCAGTGGGCGATATCGGGAGCATACAAGTGGACCATGTTTTCCCTGGCAGCTTCTAGAATGTCCGGGATGATAAGCGGCCGTTGGGATTTCTCGTGGAGATATTGAGAGAAGAGCCCTTCCCGGAGTCCACAGCCAGAGATAATCATTTTTCGTGCTTTGCATTTATCGGCCAGCGCCTTGATAATAGAACTGCCGGCAATGATGAGATCCGCCCGGTCACTGGGCAGCCCTGGAATTTGTCGCCGTGCTGCAAGGGTAGTCCCTGATAAGGTCTTGTACCATTCTTTGAAATTTTGCATGGAGAACTGGTAATTGTGCAGCTTGCTGCTAAAATATTTTTCCCGTTTTTGTTGGATTTTGCCTACACTCCGGCTGGTGCCGCCTATTCCTACCAGCGGCAGCCCGCAGCCGTTAATCCAGGGGCATTTATGGATTTGTTCCTGGATGGCTTTGCGCATTTTCTCAAGGGACGCAGCGTCCGCTGTATTCTTCAGATGGAAATTCTTTGTCAGGTTTACGCAGCCGATGGGTAAAGATATACTGTCCACCAGTTTGCGGTCCCGAATTAAGATGACTTCCGTGGATGCCCCGCCTAAGTCAAACAATACAGCATCCTTTACGGGAAGGGTGTTGATGGTGCCGAGATAGCTGAGAAATGCTTCTGTTTTTCCAGAAATAATTTTTAGAGGAATGCCAGTTTCCCGGCAGATGACGCTGGCAAGTTCTTCCCCGTTGGGAGCGCCCCGCATGGCGGCGGTTGCAACAGCAATGATTTCTTCTACATGAAAAATCTTACACATGGAAGCAAAATTTTTTAAGCAACGGATGGTATCGGTAAAGGCTTCTTCCGTGAGATAGCCTTTAGCGTCCGTCTTCAGCGCCAGGCGCAGGGGATCCTTCTGGTTATAAATTAGGTTGTTGGCGCCGGTTTCGTAGATCTCCATAATTACCAAACGGGCGGAGTTGGAGCCTACGTCAATAATGGCAATGCGTTTCATAATGATCCCCCTATCCGTATTATGCGCAGAGGCGGTCAGGCCGCAAGTGACAAGCAGAAATTGACTGCTTATTTTGCACAGAGTACGTGATACACTAAAAACAGATACGGCAAGTCGCTCATCACACGTTTAACATTCTATTAAAGTATAGCACGATTCTAGCCCGGAGGGATACCCCGGGAACGGTATACATGGAGGAACTATAGCATGCGGAAGAAAAAAGTGCGCACGGTGGCCGTTATCCATCTGGGCAGTGAAAATATTACAATGCAAATTGTTGAATATACGGACCTGGAAGAAATTCGGGTGGTGGAAGAAGTACGGCATAAGGTTCATCTGGGGGAAGAGGCTTTCCAGTATCATAAGATTTCCCTTGCTACGACGTTGCAAATTGTCGCTATTTTACAGGGATTCCGGCAGGTTATGCGGGATTACGGGGTAAAATCCTATATCCTTCAGGCGACGACGGCAGTGCGGGAAGCTGAAAACCGTCACTATTTCATTGATCAAATCAAAGTGAAGACTGGTTTTTCCATTGATGTAGTCAATATGAGCCAGGAAATCTATACAAAACTAGCATCTCTCTTGCGCACGTTGCAGATGGCCGAAAAAAAGCCAGAACAAGAGGCGGGGATGCTGCTTGCGGATATTTCTTCTGGCGGACTGGGGCTCACCTATATTAAAAACAGGGAAGTTAAGCTGCAGCAAAATCTCCATGTAGGACTGGTTCGGCTGAAAGAAGAATTCACCCGTAATGAACGGTCCAGCATCCATTTTCAGGAAGCGTTGGAAGAATATGTCGCAGACCGGCTGCGTTTAGTTGGGGAAGAACTGCGCCACGAGGATATCCGCCTCTTAGTACTTACGGGGACAGAGAGTCAGGTACTGCTGGAATTATTTGGTAAAGCGGGAAAAAAGAAAATCGAAAAACTGGCGACCATCCCAGCAACCCGGGTGGAACAACTTTACCAGTGGGGCTATCAGCTTACGGCTTCCCAGCTGCAGCGAGTCTTCCATCTATCACAGGAAGAGATGGAACTTGCAGGGCCCGCCATGGTGCTGTGCCGGCAGCTGCTTTTGCTTTCCCGGGCGGAACATGTGGTAATGCCACAGGATCGGTTCATTGACGGCATGAAGATCCTATATATCGCCCAGCAGACAAAAGATCCGTTTTTGGCAGAGATGCTGGAACTTCAAATGAGCCTGGTGCGGGGAATTGGCAGTCGCTTCCACTATGACGCAGCCCATGCGGCCTTCGTGGAAAAAATGTGCGGGCTTTTATTTGATACCCTGGCACCCAGCCAGGGCCTGGAAGAGCGGGACAAGATCTTCCTGCGTGCAGCAGCCTATCTTCACAATATAGGGAAATATGCTTCCATGCGGATTTATGACCGGTACAATTATTACTTGATCGAAAGTGCAGATATTTTAGGCTTTAGCGTAAAAGAATGCCATATCATTGCCCAGGTCTGCTACCTATATACGCTGGATAAACCGGAACTGCCAGGAACGGAACCGCTGGATTTTGGCGGTACGGTAGAGCCGCTGGTGGCTAAGCTGGCAGCGATTTTACGCCTGGCAGATTCCATGGATTGCAGCGGCAAGCAAAAAATAACTGGCTGCAAGGTGGAAATCCGGGAGGATACCTTGTGGGTAGAAGTCCAAAGTGAGACACCGCTACTTCTGGAAAAATGGCAGTTTGCCAAGCGGGGTGGATTCTTTGAGGAAGTATTCGGGCTGCGGCCAGTACTGGAGAAAGTAAGGGAAAAAGAATGAAGGTTGATCTGAACAAGCCAGAATACTATGTCAATCGGGAACTGAGCTGGCTTAAATTTAATTTGCGAGTGCTGCGGGAGGCTGGGGTACGAAGTATGCCCCTTCTGGAGCGCATGCGCTTTGTGTCTATCTCCGCCAGTAACCTGGATGAGTTTTTTATGGTCCGGGTTGCAGGTCTCATCGCCCAGGAAGAAGAAGGTGCGAAAAAAGTGGATGCCGCAGGGCTTTCCGTAGAAGACCAATTGCGGGAAATTTCGGTCTCCGCCCATAGCCAAACCAAAATACGGTATCGGTATTTTTTTGCGTTATTGGCAGAATTGAAGAAATACGGAGTACAATTTCAGCGGGTCAAGGATACGGCAGCAGAAGAGCGAAAAGAATTAGAACGCTATTATCAGGATATCGTGTTTCCTGTACTGACGCCTATGGCTGTGGATGCGTCCCGTCCGTTCCCGTTTTTGGCTAACCAGTCCCTGAATATTGCCGTGGCCTTACGGAATCAAAAGGGTAAGGAGAAAACGGCCCTTGTTCCCGTTCCTTCTGTACTGCCGCGTTTTATTGCGCTCCAGGGCAAAGGACGTGAGCACCATTATGTCTTTTTGGAAGACTTGATTATGGAACATTGCCAGGATCTTTTTAAAGGACTATCCATAGAGGCCATGGTGCCGTTTCGGATTACACGGGATTCGGATCTGGATGTAGAAGAAAACGCAACACAGGACCTGTTAAAAGAAATTGAGCGGTCTCTTCGGAAACGGAAGCGGGGGGCAGTGGTGCGCCTAGAAATCAATGCCACCGATGACTCACATTTACAGCGTTTTCTAGTCAAAAATCTGGATGTACGGCAGCGGGATGTGTACGAAGTGCGAGGGCCTCTGGATCTCACATTTTTGAACCAGTTCCTGGAAGAACAGGGATTTGTGCAGTGGGAATTTAAACCCTATGTCAACCAGCAGCCGGAAGAATTACCGTCTTATGAAGACATGTTTGGGCAGATCCGTGAACATGATATTTTGCTCCATCATCCCTATGAAAGTTTTGAACCGGTGGTGCAGCTTGTGCAGCAAGCTGCAGAAGACCCGAATGTGCTGGCCATTAAACAGACCCTTTACCGGGTCAGTGGACACTCGCCCATTGTGGCAGCGTTGGCAAAAGCTGCGGAAAACGGCAAACAAGTGACGGCCCTTGTGGAATTAAAGGCACGGTTTGACGAAGAAAATAATATTGTGTGGGCCAGACGCCTGGAAAAAGCAGGAGCTCACGTAATTTATGGGCTGGTAGGTCTTAAAACCCATTCGAAGATTATCTTGATTGTCCGCAGGGAGGCAGATGGCATTAAACGGTACGTTCATCTGGGGACGGGCAACTACAACGATAAAACGGCCCGGCTGTATACGGACTTGGGCCTTTTGACCAGCAATGATCTGTATGGGCAAGATGCCTCCGCGTTTTTTAATGTGCTCAGTGGCTATTCAGAGCCTCCCCTTTTTAATAAACTGGTCATGGCACCACTAGGGCTGCGGGAAAAAATTTATGCCCTGATAGAACGGGAAATACAGCATGTGAAACAGGGAAAAACAGGCTATATCGCCGCCAAAATGAATTCTCTGATTGATCAACCGGTGATTCGAAAATTTTATGAAGCCAGTCAGGCCGGCGTAAAAATTGATCTGATTGTCCGGGGGATTTGCGGGCTGCGGCCGGGGATTCCTGGTGTCAGTGAGAATATTACGGTGCGTTCTATTTTAGGCCGGTTTTTGGAACATAGCCGGATTTATTATTTTGCCAATAATGGCAATGAAGAGGTTTATCTATCCAGTGCCGACATGATGCCTCGTAACCTGAATGACCGGGTAGAGCTGTTGTTCCCGGTGGAGCGCCAGCTGCACCGCAAAAGAATCAAAGAGTTCCTTGATTTGTGCTTAAAGGACAATGTGGGAGCCCATATCATGACGGCTAGCGGATCCTGGCGGCGGGTGTATTCCCATGGCCGGAAAAAGATCAGCGTGCAGGAAACTTTAATGCGTAGGGCCAAAGCCCGGGCTCCGGAGAAAAAACTGCCCCTGGAGCAACGGCTAAAACCATTAATGCACAAACCGTGACGGCGTAACAGAATTTATGATATAATGGGCACATCAAATTGGAGGAGTAACAAGGTTATGGCAATACAAAGTATAACCCTGAATTATCACGGACATTACGGGTATCTGGATTATGATGAAGAGACCCATGCAATGACGGTGGTGATTCCGGATGGACATGAGGAAGTAGAACAGGCTGTAAGGGATTTTTTAAATAGACCTCATACCATGGATATTCCAGGGGATGATGGGACCACCTATCATTTTAAACAGGTGACACTGGATGCCCGCAACAGTTGGGAAGAATGCAAACAGGTTATCACCCGGCTGTGGGGAAAAACGGATGTTTTGGTGGAATGGAGCATGCCGCCCCGTATGACCAACGATTTATAACATAGAAAAAAGCGCTGAGATGCTGACAGCGAAACTTATCCACAAAGTTATCCACATATAAACATTTTTTCGGTGGAAAAAGTGGATAAATCGGGAAAAGTTTAGTATAAGGAGAGGACAATCGTGGCTCATCGCTATTATGAATTACATGTGGCCGGGCTAAAACGGCAGCTACCGGTGCTTAATGTATCGGATACGCTGGCTATTGCTGGCTTTGTTATCCTGGGAGATACGGAAATGGTGGAAAAAACCGCCGCGGAGCTGGTGCAAAAGGTGCCTGCAGAAACAGAGTACTTGCTGGTAGCAGAAACCAAAGGGATTCCGCTCGCTCATGCCATGGCACGGATGCTGCACATGGAACGCTATATCGTCGCCAGAAAATCCGTGAAAGCTTATATGGAACATCCCCTGATTGTAGAAGATCAGAGCATTACCACCGCAGGCAAGCAGATCCTGTGCCTGCAGGATGAAGATATCCAACGGGTGAAGGGACATAGAATTCTCCTGGTGGATGATGTGATTTCCACCGGCGGGTCGATGAAGGCCATGGAGAACCTGGTAGAAAAAGCCGGCGGAGAAGTGGTGGGGAAAATGGCCATTTTGGCAGAAGGGGACGCCATGGGACGGAAAGATATTACTGTACTGGCCAATCTGCCATTATTTAAGCCGGAATAACATACGAACCCATGGATATAGAAACCATACTCCGGAAAAAAGAACTGGAATTTTCGGATCTGGTGTATTTGCTGGGGTTAACCACGCCTGCAGAAAGAAAAAAATTATATGATGCGGCCTATGCCGTCAAAATTGCCAATGTGGGGAAAGTGGCATATTACCGGGGACTTTTGGAATTTTCCAATCAGTGCATGAAAAATTGCCTGTACTGCGGCATACGCCGGGATAATACAGAAGTGAAACGTTTTGCTACGTCCCGGAAGGATATCCTTGCGATGGCCCAATGGGCATATGAACATGGATACGGGTCATTGACACTGCAAAGCGGAGAACGGCAGGACGCAGATTTTATTGCGCAGGTGGAAAAATTAATCAGGGATATCAAGGCTATCGGAAACGGAGCCCTGGGACTGACCTTGTGCGTAGGAGAACAGACGGAGGAAACCTACCGCCGCTGGTTTGCGGCCGGCGCCCATCGCTATTTGCTCCGGATTGAAAGCGGTAGCTCTGCACTGTATGCAACACTTCATCCCCGAGATGGAAAGCATTTATGGGGCATGCGAAAACGGTGCCTGGAAACCTTAAAACGCATTGGGTATCAGGTGGGGACCGGCGTCATGATCGGTCTGCCAGGGCAGACATTGGAAGATCTGGCACGGGATATTCTGTTTTACAGGGATATGGATATTGATATGATTGGCATGGGGCCTTATGTAGTCCATCACCAAACGCCTCTGGGAAAAGCGGTGATCGCTTCTGGCGGTGATACGGATCAGGCAAAGCAGCACCGTCTGATTTTAGGCCTTAATATGATTGCCGTGACGCGACTTGTTTTAAAAGACGTGAATATCGCTTCCACTACGGCACTGCAGGCACTTCACCCGTTGGGCCGGGAACTGGGCCTATTGGCTGGTGCCAATATTTTAATGCCTATCGTAACCTTGCCGCAATACCGGGGTGATTATCAGCTCTATGACAATAAACCGTGTGTGGAGGATAATCCGGACCAATGCCGCAATTGTCTTGCGGGGCGGGTAGCTTCTGTAGGAGAAAAAGTAGGTTTTGGAAAGTGGGGAGATTCTCCTCACTTTTTCCAGAAACATCCAGAACTGTTGCAGCCTTGAACTTTTGACAGGATTAATAATTCTATCGTAGAAAAAGAGTGACTTCCGATTTGTGTCTATCGAAAGTCACTCTTACTGTTTAGAGGAATATAGGACACCTGTCTTTGCCAGGTAGAATTAGAAGCAAATTTTATCCGGGTTTAAAATTAAATTCGGGTCAAAAACTTTTTTCAGGCCCTGCATCAGGCGAATCGGGGTAGCTCCCAGATTTTCAGCCAAAAATTCTTTTTTTCCAAAGCCAATACCATGCTCCCCGGAAATTTGACCGCCCAGCTCCGTGCACTTGGCGTACAGTTTCTGCATGAATTTTTCCGCGTCGGCCTTGAACTGCATCAGATCCATGCCATTTGCGCAGGCATAGATGTGCAAGTTCCCGTCACCAGCATGGCCGAACATCTGCACGGCAAAAGGGAACCCTTTCTGGATTTTCCGGATGTACAGAACGAAATCAGGAATTTGGGAGACCGGTACTACGACGTCGCATTCATCCACCAGTTTATACTGTTCTTCAATGCCTTCCAAAAAAGAACTCCGGGCCGCCCAGGCACTTTCCAAAAACATGGGGGTATCGGCTACCAGAATATCTTCCATTGCGCCTGCTTCCAGCAGCATCTCATAGGCTTCTTCCACCATTTTATCCAGAACATCAATGTCTGCGGCATCCAAGGTTACCATTAAATAGGCCCCTACAGTTTGTCCGCCTACTTCTTTTGGAAAAACAGATTTTCCCAGGTAAGTTTCTGAAACAGCCAGAATTTCTTTTTCAAAAAACTCCAGTGTCTGGGGATTTAATGCGGAATGTTTCAGACGGGGTACGGCACCAATCGCATCTTCCAGTTTTACGAAGGGCACGATTAAAGTTACATGGCATTTGGGCGGTGTAATGAGTTTCAGTGTCAGTTCCGTGATAATTCCCAGGGTCCCTTCGGAGCCAATTAAAAGATGCAACAAGCTGTAGCCGGAACTAGATTTGGAAACAGGTGCCCCTACGTGCATAATTTCTCCGCTGGGCAACACTACCGTCATGGCCTGGACATAATTCCGGGTAGTGCCGTATTTGACGGCTCTCATGCCTCCTGCGTTGGTTGCAACGTTACCGCCCAGTGTAGCAAGCTTTTCGCCCGGGTCGGGGGGATAGAAGAACCCATGGGCCAGAGCGTCTTTGGAAAGCGTATCCAAGAGAACACCGGGCTGTACCCGAACATTCATGTTGACGGTATCGTAGCCTAAAATTTTATTCATGCGCATTGTGCAAAGCACCAGACCGCCTTCTGTAGGCGTAGCACCCCCTGCAAGTCCTGTACCTGCGCCTCGGACTGTGACGGGAATGTGGTGCGTATTGCAGATTTTCATAATGGCGGAAACTTCTTCCGTACTTTCTACATCAATGGTTGCCTCCGGTCTGCCAATCCCGTAAATTGGCATGTCATCGTGAGCATAATCCGGATTGATATCTTCCCCGGTGACCACCCGCCGTCCAGCAATTTGGCGTAACTCTTCCAGAATTTCCGGGGTCAGAGTTTGATATTCTGCCATAGTGAAAACTCCCCTTTCTGTGCAACAGAATATAGTATATGCTTTGGCTCGTTGTTCAACAAGTATACGCATATTTTTCAGAATAGTAAAGTCTTTTCTTAAATAAGTGAGAATAATGAAAAACGTAACTTGAAAAAGTAAATGCCAGTGCACGAGTAAATGCAGTGGGGTATTTGAA
>CAJMHI010000056.1 GCA_905213155.1 uncultured Acidaminococcus sp.
AGTCCCACAGTATCTGAATGTATTGAACCACAGAATCTAAAGAAAGGAAAATGGTAATTTTGCTTCTGTAATTATCATACAAGATAATTATGGAAAAAAATGAGAAGCTGAAAGTTCGTTTTGCACCCAGTCCTACGGGGCCGTTTCATATTGGTGGCGCACGGAGCGCCCTGTTTAATTGGCTTTTGGCCCGTAGATATGGCGGAACGTTCCTGCTGCGTATAGAAGATACGGATCAGGACCGGAGCAAGCCGGAATGGGAAGAAAATATCAAGGCTGCCTTGCACTGGCTGGGAATTGAATGGGACGAGGGTGTAGATGTAGGCGGCCCTAATGGTCCTTATCGTCAAATGGAGCGGCTGGCGCTGTATAAACAATATACGGATAAGCTCTTAGCCGAAGGAAAGGCTTATTATTGTTACTGTACGCCGGAAGAACTGGAAGCAGAACGCAAAGAAGCTGAAGCAAAAGGGGAGATGCCCCGGTACAGTGGCAAGTGCAGAAATCTGACACCGGAACAAATTGCTGCTTACAAAGCACAAGGGCGCAAACCTACAGTGCGGTTCCGCGTTCCTGCAGGGCAAGACATTGTTGTCCATGACAAAGTGCGGGGAGACGTACATTTTGAAAGCGATGGGATCGGGGATTTTGTTATCGTAAAGAGTGACGGGATTCCTACCTATAACTATGCTGTGGTCATTGACGATGCTTTAATGGGCGTCAATTGTGTTATCCGGGCGGAAGAGCATTTATCCAATACCCCACGGCAGATATTGATTTACGAAGCATTGGGTTTTGCAGTGCCGGACTTTGGGCATGTTTCCTTGATTTTGGGACCCGATCATAAAAAGATGTCAAAGCGCCATGGAGCAACCAGTGTGGATCAATATCGGCAAATGGGCTACCTGCCAGATGCTATTGTAAACTTTTTGGCGCTGCTTGGATGGGCGCCGAATTCTGAGCAGGAAATTTTTACCCGGAAAGAACTTTGTGAACAGTTTGACCTGGAACATGTAGCAAAAAATCCGGCCGTATTTGATATCAAAAAACTAAATTGGTTAAATGCCCATTACCTGCGGCAGCTAACGGACGATGCCTATGTTCAGTTTGCCATCCCGTTTATGGTGGAAGCCGGTTATATGACAGGAGAAGAAACCGGTGCAAAAAAAGAATGGCTGCACAAAGTGATTCTGACTGCAAAAGAGCAAGCCGAATATGGGAGAGAAATACCGGAAAAGGTCAGCATGTATTTCAGTGATACCTTTGACTTTGAAACCAATGATGATGGATCGCCCAAAGCAATTTTGGCGCTGCAAGAAGAAACTGTCCCTGCTGTAATTAAGCTCTTTCTTGAAAAACTGGAAGAAGCAGAAACATTGGATCATGACAGCACCAAAGCCCTCTTTAAGCAAGTGCAAAAGACCACTAAATTGGGCGGTAAACATGTGTATATGCCCATCCGTGTAGCTTTAACCGGCAACCAGCACGGACCGGAACTGGCGGAAATGATACCATTGCTGGGCAAAGAACGTACGGCAGCCCGGATCCGGGAAAGCTTGCAAAAAGCCGGGATTACACTCTGAGAAAAGGAGAATTTTCATGAGCACTTTACGTGTTTATAACGATATGACGCGGCAAAAGGAAGAATTTGTCCCTTTGCATCCGGGAAAAGTAGGGATTTATGTCTGCGGGGTTACTCCCTATGATAATACCCATGTGGGCAACGCGCGCCCCTTTGTAGTGTGGGACGTTATACGCCGCTTTTTAGAGCACGAAGGGTATGATGTAACCCACGTACAGAATTTTACCGACGTGGATGATAAAATTATCAAGCGGGCCAATGAACGGGGCGTAACCTGGGATCAAATCGCCAACCAATTCATTGCAGCATATTTTGATGTAATGGACCGCCTTCACGTACGGCGGGCCCATGTTTATCCCCGGGTATCCGACCATATTCCTGATATTATTGCCACGGTGCAAAAATTAATTGACAATGGCTATGGCTATGTGGTGGATGGGGATGTGTACTACCGGGTAGAAAAATTTGCCCATTACGGAGAATTGTCCGGCCGTAAACTGGAAGATATGATGGCTGGTGCCCGGGTAGAAGTGGATGAACGAAAAGAAAATCCTATGGATTTTGCTTTGTGGAAAGCTGCCAAACCGGGGGAACCCTCTTGGGACAGCCCGTGGGGAAAAGGTCGGCCAGGCTGGCACATTGAATGCTCCACTATGAGCCAGAAATATCTGGGCAATACCCTGGATTTTCATGGCGGTGGCAGCGATTTGATCTTCCCCCATCATGAAAATGAAATTGCCCAAAGTGAAGGAGCTACCGGTGTCCATCCTTTTGTGAGGTACTGGGTGCATAACGGGTTTATCACCATCAACGAAGAAAAAATGAGCAAGTCCTTGGGCAATTTCTTGACTTGTAAGGATTTGTTGGAGAAATACGACCCGGAACAACTGCGGTTTTTTATTTTGAATACCCATTATCGCAGTCCACTGGACTTTAGTGAAGAACGGCTCCAAGAAGCAGAACGCAGCTTGGAACGGCTTCGCAATGCCCAGACAGCACTGAGAGAACTTCAAAAGGTTATCACCGTGGGACCGGATGCGGTAAGCCTTGCCGCCCGGGATAAAGTCACAGAAATCCGCGAAGGATTTTTAGAAGCCATGCGGGATGACTTTAATACGGCGCTTGCTATCAGCTATATTTTTGCCCTAGCTAAAGAGATCAATGTACTGCACCAAGAGGTAATCAGTGGCAATCGGAAACCGGATGGCAAGCTGGTGGACCAGTTAACCAAGACCTGGAAAGAAATGACAGGGATCATTGGGATTTTGGAAGAAATCCCTCAAAAGTCTCAAAACGAGACGAGTGATACGGGGGAAGAGGCGGCTATTGAAGCTAAAATTGCCCAGCGGCAGGCGGCCCGGAAAGCCAAGGATTTTGCCAAAGCCGATGCGATCCGCGATGAATTGGCTGGGCAGGGAATTATCCTGGAAGATACGCCCCAAGGCGTGCGGTGGAAAAGAAAGTGAGATTTGATACCTATCAAAAGATGCTACAGCATGCACTGGAAAATTGCAGCGGGGATTCTACCTTGCAGGATCCTCGTCTCATTCATCCAGTAGAGCTGGCGTATATTGGGGATGCTGTATTTTCTTTGTATGTGCGCAACCGGCTTTTGCCGGTGAGCCATCATGTACAGGTGCTCCATAATCTGGCAGCAAGAATGGTTTCTGCCGTGATGCAGGCGAAAGCCATGGATATATTGGAGCCTGATTTATCAGAAGAAGAACAGCAGATTGCCCGGCGGGGACGCAATACCAAAAGCACAGTGCCTAAAAGTGCCACCGTGCGGGAATATCGGCAAGGTACGGCTTTTGAAGCCTTGCTGGGCTATTTGTATTTAACAAAGCAGGAAGAGCGGCTGGCAGAGATCATGGACCGCTCTTTTGTGCTGATTGCAGACAGGATGCTTGTGGAAAGGGGAGCAAACACAAAATGATGTCGGTAAAACTTCTGCGGTATACACCAGATCCGGATCGGACCGTGGCCATGAGCGCCCGGCTGTGCTATTCACCCATCGGTGCGGCAGAATTGGAAGAACAACTTTCAGACCAGGATGTGGCCCGACTGGTGCGGCAGCTGGGAAAAATGGGACATACCTCTACGTTTGAACATATCAGCTTTACGTTTGCGATTGAAGGCGTAAGCCGCGTATTGACCCATCAATTGGTGCGGCACCGGATCGCTTCGTATTCCCAACAGTCTCAGCGGTATGTTAAAGAACATGATTTTGAAACCATTATGCCGCCCAGCCTAGCCAAGGATCCTAAAAAAAAGAAGCAGTTTGAAGCCCTGTGCGGCAAGATCCAAGACCTGTATAATGAATGGACCGCAGACGGTATCCCTGCTGAGGATGCCCGCTATATTTTGCCTAACGCTGCAGAAACTAAAATCGTAGTAACCATGAACGCGCGAAGTCTCCTTCACTTTTTTCAATTGCGCTGCTGCACGCGGGCACAGTGGGAGATTCGGGCACTGGCGTGGGAAATGCTACGACAGGTCCGGGAAGTGGCTCCGGTTATTTTTGAAAAGGCAGGGCCTACTTGTGACAGCGACCGGGTTTGTCACGAAGGAAAAATGAGCTGCGGACGGCTTCAGCAATTATTAGCAGAAGACGCTAAAAAAAAGGCTGAGGCCCAATAATGGGTTATGCACCGATTGAAACCATACAGGAAGAGACCCGGCAATGGGAGTTTATTCATGACTTGCCGGAAAGTATGGGCGGATTTAAGAAAAAAATTGTGGATAAACTGGATGGACAGATTTTGACCATCTGCTCCTATGAGGATACGGCCATTCGGGCGCGTCTGGATATGATTTATACCAGCGAGACCTTTGATTATATCCTGGTGCATACGATGGGGCTGAACTCCTATCGTGACGTGCGGTTTATCTACAAGGAGAAAGAGGTTTTTGCCCAAAAGGTAAAAGAATATCTTCCAAGGATTTTAAAAAATATGGAAAATCCTGCTGCCATTAACCTGGGGGAAATGGTGGAATCCCATCACATTTTGACCTGGGAATACGGGAATCATTTACCGGAAAAAATTGGTCCCTTTATGCTGTATATCAAGCCAGAGCGTTCCATTGAGCATATTAATGGTTCTATTATCCTGATTGATTATACGGATTTTGTACGAAAAGATCAGCTGGTGATTATGTATAACCGGCTGCGCAATCAATTCTTTGGGGAAGTCAAAATTAATCAGGTGTTTCATGCCTCCACGGACTTTGACAGTCTTTCCTTAAAGGAACTAGAACAAAAATTAAAAAAGAATCTGGAACCAACCCTGCAGCAGATCAGTGCAGCCGATCATACGATTTAGAAAGGAGGGGCCATGACCCGGAAAATCATTGTGAATGCTGATGATTTTGGCAGACATGTGCTGATTAATCAAGCCGTGGCGGAGGGCGTGCAAAAAGGGATCCTCCGTTCCGCTACCGTTATGGTAGGAGGGGCTGCTTTTTTGGATGCCGTGGAATTGGCCAAACGGGAACCTCTTTTAGGTGTAGGGATTCATTTAACGTTGGTCGATGGGAAGCCTGTGCTGCCTAAAGAAGTAATCCCCAGCCTGGTTGATCCGCAGACAGGAATGTTTTATCCAAATCATGCTGCTTTTGTAAAGCATTTCCTGAAGGGGAGCGTTCGTCTTGAGGAAGTTAAGAAGGAACTTACGGCCCAGATAGAAACCTTTCTGCGTACAGGGCTTTTGCCCACCCATGTAGACAGCCATCAGCATATGCATGTGCTGCCGGGCATCATTGACACAGTGATCGCTTTGTGCAAGCAGTATAAAATTCCAGCATTACGAATCCCGGCCATTCCTGTAGATTTGTGGGCTACGAGAAGAAGTAACATAGGAGAACAGGTGGGACGAACTGGTCTGCATGTTTTGGCGCAGCTGGCACGCAGAAAAGCGCATGCCGTTGGGCTATTGACAACGGATTATTTTGGCGGCATTGTGGCGGGGGAAGCTGTGGATAAAAAGACATTGCGCCTTCTTTTGCTGACACTCAAAGAAGGTGTCACGGAAATTATGTTGCATCCAGGCACGGACAATACGATCCTTATTCCTGCCACAGCATGGCAGCATAACTTTGAAGCAGAACTGGAAGGCATTGTAGATCCCGGAAATCTGCAAATTGCGAAAGAACGAGCTATCCAGCCTATCAATTTCGCACAATTGTGTTAAAGGAGAAGCATGATGATTTATACGCTGACCTGTAACCCATCTCTGGACTATGTGGTGACGCTGGACCAGTTTCAGCCAGGTGTCATCAACCGCAGTGAAAAAGAAGTGATTTACCCCGGAGGCAAGGGGATTAACGTAGGACTTGTTCTAAATCGCCTGGGGGTAGAAACAGAGATTTTGGCCTTTGCTGCTGGGAATACGGGAAAATTACTGGCACTGCTACTGGATAATGAACATTGTCCATATACCTTGTTGCCTGCGCAGGAGGGTTTTACCCGGATTAATATAAAAATCCGGAGCGGGGAAGAAACTGCCATTAATGGGCAGGGGCCTGTAATCACTGCCGCAGCACTGGATAAACTGAATCAGTTTATCCAAAAGATGCACGAAGGGGACATGCTGGTGATTTCTGGGACAACACCCCGAGGTTGCAGTGTTGATTTATATGGCAGCCTTGTACAAAGTTTGGAAAGCCGCGGAATATCCTGCGTAGTGGATGCTACGGGAAGCCTGCTGCTTCAAGCACTGCCTTTTCAGCCTTTTTTGATCAAACCTAACCTGGAAGAAATGGAAGAAGTGCTGGGGCACACTTTCATTGGCAGGGAAAGTATCTTTGAAGGAGCAAAACAATTGCAGGAAAAGGGAGCCCGCAATGTCTTGGTAAGCTTAGGCCAAAATGGAGCTTTGCTACTGGACGAAAAGGGCGGACGACATGCACACCTGGCACCCGAAGGAAAAATGGTCAATTCTGTAGGAGCTGGGGATAGCATGGTAGCAGGATTTTTGGCAGGGTATCTGCCTCACCACGATTATGATGAAGCGCTCCATCTGGGAATCTGTGCAGGCAGCGCAACGGCTTTTACCATGCATCTGGCAGAAAAAGATGCAATTTTGAAACTGGCAAAGGGGTAAATCATGCACATTACAGATCTTTTGAAACGAGAGAGTGTCGCGCTGAATGGATCTGCCAGCTCCAAAAAAGAAGTGCTGGAAAAACTGGTGGCTTTGATGGAAAAACAGGGAAACCTGGCAGATCCAGCAGCATACCAACAAAAAGTATTTGCACGGGAAGAAGAAGGCAGTACCGGGGTTGGGGAAGGCGTTGCCATTCCTCACGCAAAAACAGCTGCGGTGACTAGGCCTGGGTTGGCTTTTATGCGCTGCCCGGAGGGTGTGGACTTTGATAGTTTGGACGGGCTTCCTGCCAAACTGTTCTTTTTGATTGCAGCTCCCGATACTAAGGACAATATTCACCTGGATGTGCTTAGTCGTCTGTCCACACTGCTTATGGAGCCGGATTTTGTGGAGGGATTACTTGCCGTAAAAGATGTGGATGCGCTCTTTGCCCTTATTTCGCAAAAAGAACAGGAAAAATATCCAGAAGAGGCTAGTCAGGAAGATATCCAGCAGACCCAGCCAGAGCATTATGAGGTGCTTGCGGTGACAGCGTGCCCTACGGGGATTGCCCATACCTACATGGCAGCAGAAAGCTTGTTGCAGCATGCGCAAAAAAAAGGTATCTTAATTAAAGTAGAAACCAATGGGCAGAGTGGCGTAAAAAATGCCCTGACACCGGAGGAAATTGCCAGTGCCAAGGGAATTATTGTTGCCGCAGATAAATACGTTCCTATGAACCGTTTTAAAGGCCGCCCTGTCGTTATTCGAAAAGTCGCTGATGGCATAAATAAAGCAGACGAATTGCTGGACGAAGCCCTTTCAGGAAATGCTCCCCTGTATGCCGGGGAAGAAACGATTCCTTCGGAAACCGAAAACAAAGAAGAAAGCGGTGCCCGGAAAATTTATAAACACCTGATGAATGGGGTTTCCCATATGCTTCCCTTTGTGATTGGCGGCGGGATATTGATTGCCCTTGCGTTTTTAAGCGATATGGGCGCAGCCGGCACCGCACAATTTGGGAGTAGCACTCCAATGGCCGCTTTTTTGAAAAATGTGGGCGGCGTGGCCTTTAGCTTTATGATGCCGATTCTGGCAGGTTTTATTGCCATGAGCATTGCAGATAGGCCTGGTCTTTTGGTTGGCTTTGTGGCGGGCGCCATGGCGTCAACCGGGGGCAGTGGATTTTTTGGAGCGTTGGTAGGCGGCTTTGCTGCAGGGTATGTGATTCTCTTTTTGAAAAAAGCGCTAGGGTTCTTGCCGGAATCCCTGGAAAATTTAAAACCGATTTTGCTCTATCCCGTATTTGGCCTTGCTATTATGGGAATTTTAATGCTGGTGATCATTAATCCCATGATGGGGGCTGTCAATCAGTGGGTTAACAGCAGTTTGAACGCCATGAGCGGCAGCAGCAGAATTGTCATGGGCCTTGTGCTGGGCGGCATGATGTCCATCGACTTTGGTGGGCCTCTCAATAAAGCGGCCTATGTTTTTGGAACAGCTTCCCTTGCCGGCGCAGATGGAACGGCTGTATCTTCTCCCTTTATGGCGGCTGTAATGGTAGGGGGTATGGTTCCGCCGCTTGCTATTGCGCTCAGTTGTTTGCTGTTCCCTGGGAAATTTACGACTATGCAGCGCAGTTCTGCTCTCACCAACTTTATCATGGGGCTGTCATTTATTACTGAAGGTGCAATCCCCTTTGCGGCGGAGGATCCTTCCCATGTAATTCCCTCTTGTGCGATTGGAGCCGCCGTAGCAGGCGGTCTTTCCATGGCCTTTCAATGCAGCATTCCAGCACCTCATGGCGGTATTTTCGTCTTTGGAGTCGCCCAGCACGCCTCCCTTTACCTGGTGGCGCTTCTTGTGGGAAGCTGTGTAGGCGCGGTGCTGTTAGGCTTTTCTAAAAAGGCGGTCACAGAATAAACTTTAATAGATGGTCTTGTTATAAAAATGGCCCTGAGAAGTATTGTTTCTCAGGGCTAGCTTATTGTGTATTTTTTACTAACTAAATTTCCGTACCCGCAGCGTAATGCCGCAGCGTTCGGCTACTTTTCGGCTCTGGGCAATCTGCTCCGGAGGCAGTACATCTACGACGGTCATCCGGGTGTCGGGAATTGCCTTTTTACACGCTTTGGCAAAGTCCAACATCGCCTTATAAGCACCTTTTTTCTGGGGCTGGGTGACTTTGTTGTAGTCCGCTTCGTCCGGGGCGTTTAAACTGATGGATACCGCATCTACTACTTTGGCAAGTTCTGGAACAATATCCCGGCCGTTTTCCAGATTTCCCAGGCCATTGGTGTTTACGCGGATTTTTAGGCCTGTTTTTTCTTTTACGTAGCTGGCTGTTTTTTTCATAAGCTCCAGTGCACAGGTGGGTTCTCCATACCCGCAGAAGACAAGTTCCTGGTAACCGGTAAAATCAAAGGCATCCACAGCCTGTTTTACCTCTTCCCACGTGGGATTGACCTTATGCCAGAGCGTAGGAGCGTCTCCCAGCCCTTCATGCTGAAAGCGGACACAGAATGTACAACGGCAATTGCATAGGTTGGTGATGTTTGCATACACACCATCTTTATAAGTATAGAGAATTTGTGCCATGATGATGTAGTCCTCCAGAAATACATAGTCTTTCTTTGAAATCCTGTTTGTCTAAAAGCCCTGCCAGAAGGAAATACAAAAGCAAGCTGCCCAGGGATTGGATAGAGTTACCGAGCAAAGAAGAAATGACTGCAGTTTGGGTGCCAAATAGCAGCTGCTCCGCTAGAAAATACCCGAAGAGGTCAATTAACCAGCTGATAAAAGGTGCCAGTTTGTTACGCCTTGTTAACAGCATAGGCGCCTTGGATGTAAAAGGCAGCGTCATCAACGCTTTGATAAGAAGCGTTGCAGGTGCCCACATAGGAGCTGTAAGGATGTCTGCCAGGCTGCCGCCGATGGCTGCGGCAAAGAGCGCATACGGCTGCGGAAGCAAGGAAGCTGCAATATAAATCAATCCATCTCCAAAATGGATATAGCCCCCATTTAATCCCACAGGAATATGGCAGATGTAAGCTGTAAATAACGTGATCAGTGCGGCAAAAAATCCCGTCATCACAAGTAATTTTAATTTTCCCCTGTTTTCCATAGGGCGTCCTCCCTTGTTACAAACCTTAAATCTCTATAGTGCGGTTAGCAATATTTTGTTTCATTTGACTATGCACAGTTATACCACAGAACCTATGCCTTGAAAAGGAACAGTTTAGAAAATTTTAGGGAGAAACCGTGCCCATAAAAAGATTTAGAGTTTTAACTTGACAGATGAGGGGGATTTATCGTATACTAATCAAGCCGGTATCGAAAGATATAACGGTGATGGCCCAGTAGTTCAGTTGGTTTAGAATGCCGCCCTGTCACGGCGGAGATCGTCG
>CAJMHI010000057.1 GCA_905213155.1 uncultured Acidaminococcus sp.
AGAAAGTAATTATGGGCTAAATTTTGCTTGATTTTTCATAGCTGGTCTCCTTTCTAAGATGTTGCTTGCGTTTGTTTTTGTTTATGCTTGGAAAGAAGGGATAAACAGGATCCCCCCAGGATCAGGATGATCCCGACGACCATGTTGGTCGTGATAGGTTCATCAATCACCAGCCAAGCCATAAAAGATGTTAATACCGGTTTGATATAAAACGCCAGGGATGCAGTAGCCGGATCCGTATATTCCATAGCAAGAAAATAGCTGGCGTACCCAAGCCCTGTCACCCCTACCGCGATATAGGCCAGCGGCGGGATATGCGCCGTGGTGAGGCCGGTAAGAATGGGAATATCCGTAAATACTTTTAGCCCTGCACTAAGTAAAAAGTCCCGTACAGGAGAAAGTTCGCTTAGAAAAATCAGGACCAGCATTTCCATACTGCCACATACAAAGCTGAGACTGGTCATAGCGATACCGCCGTAGCGCCCCGCATACTTTTTTCCGGCAATGCCGTATAGGGCAAAAGTCATAGCGGAAAGGAGAATCAGGATAATAGAAAGCTGGCTTCCCGTCATATTGGCCGGATTCACAATACACAGGATCCCGGCAAAGCTGGCAATCAAGGAAAAGATCGTCAGCTTATCAATGTGTTCCCCCAAAAGAAAATAGGCAAAGAGTACTACAAAAACCGGGTTGCAGCTAAAAATCACCCCGTTTACGGAAGCTTTCCCGTAAACAATGGCCATTTGATACAGGATCATACTGACGACTACGCCAAGAAACCCGGAGAACAGGAAAAATTTCCAGTCTCGGGCCGCCAGTGTCACATGTTTTTTCTTGAGCGCAGAAAATGCCATCGGCAACAGCACCAATCCCCCGATTAAAAAGCGGAGAAAGGTAATCTGAATAGGATGAAACATGTTCCCAAAAAACTTCAGGGCTGTTTCCATAGTACCGAAGAAAAAGGCAGTGATTAAAACAAATACATACCCTTTATTCATGGGATCGGCCTCCCTTTTCTTCCGGAGTGTTTGCTTCGCCTAAAATACGGACCTCTGGTTCCAGCCAGATCCCACTCATGGCATGGACCCGCTCCCGCACCGCATCCATCAGCTGCAGGATATCGGCGGCTGTAGCATGGCCGCGGTTTACCACAAAGCCCGTATGTTTTTCCGACACCTGGGCATCCCCAATGCGAAAGCCCCTGAGCCCCGCCTGATCAATCAGCGCCGCTGCATAATTGCCCGCAGGGCGCTTAAAGGTACTGCCAGCACTGGGGTAATTCAAAGGCTGCTTTGCCTGGCGCCGATTGGCTAAGTCCGTCATCGTTTCCCGGATTGCGTCTGTCGTACCGGGCGTAAGGTGCAGTTTAACCCACAGTACAATTTCTCCTGTATCCTGGAATAGGCTGTGGCGATAGCGAAATGCACAATCGCGATGCTTGTAAGATTTTTGCTCTCCTTCTAGGCTGAGTGTCGATACTTCTTCCACCAGGTTGCCGATTTCTCCCCCGTAGGCCCCTGCATTCATCAGCACAGCGCCGCCTAAAGTACCAGGAATCCCACTGGCAAATTCTAAGCCCGTAAGTCCCCACTGGGCTGCTTTGCCGGCAAGAGTAGCCAGCGTAATTCCCGCTTCTGCATAGAGACAGCATCCCATGCGCTGGACCTGGCGAAGGCCATTGCCCAGCTTGATCACAAGGCCACGGATTCCACGATCCAAAACCAAAAGGTTAGAGCCATTGCCCATGATCGTAAGCGGAATTTGTGCTTCTCTCCCTTTTTGGATAAGTCCTGCCACTTCTTCCTGCGTGGTAGGCATTACCAGCATATCTGCCGGTCCTCCTACATGAAACGTGGTGTGTTGGCTCATCGGTGCCCCAAACTGGTACCGCCCGGGAAAATGCTCTGCAATATACTGTTCCAGTTCAATCCACTGCATTTTATTCTACAGCGGCCTTGATGGTTTCGCCCAGCTGCTTGGACAAATCTCCAATCATCATCTGAAACCGGATATAGGCCTGGATATAGTCATTGGCCACAGGGTTTAATTGCAATACTCCATAGAGGTCCTGCATTTTCTTAACCTGTGCATCATCTGGTTTTTGGCCCTGGTATTGGGCCATCTGAATGTCCTGCTGCTGTTTCAGAAAAACTTTTACCAGCGGTTCAGCACTTTTATCTTGGGCCAGCTTGGCTTTTTGTTCCACCATCACTTTATACTCATGCGTGTCTTTTAAGACCTCGCAAAGTTTCGTCATTTCATCGTATACGTTCATGAAAAGTACCTCCTGACCAATTTTATCTTTTCAATTGTAACACACGTTACCATGAAGTACAACAAGGCCACGAAAAGCGTTCCCGCCTTTCGCGGCCGTTGCAATAAGTATGCAGTTACAGGAGTATCTTATTTTTTGCTTTTGATTTCTTCTTCCAGTTTGGCGATAAATGCATCCACTGCCATGCTTCCTTCTTCGCCTCTGTCACGGCTGCGGACAGAAACCGTGCCGCTTTCCACTTCTTTAGCGCCTACTACCAGCATGTACGGAACCTTTTTCACCTGAGCTTCCCGGATCTTGTAGCCAATTTTTTCATTACGGCTATCTACAGAGGCACGGATCTTGAGCGCATCCATCTTGTCCACAATCTGCTGGGCATAGTCGTTGAACTTATCGGTAATCGGCAGTACCCGAACCTGCTCCGGTGCCAGCCAGGCAGGGAACGCGCCGGCATAGTTTTCAATCAGAATACCAATAAACCGTTCAATGGATCCGTACACCACCCGGTGAATCATTACCGGACGATGTTTCTGTCCGTCTTCTCCTGTATAGGTCAGGTTGAATTTTTCCGGCAGCAGCATATCCAACTGGATGGTCCCGCACTGCCAGGTACGACCAATAGAATCTTTCAGGTGGAAGTCAATTTTCGGGCCGTAGAAGGCGCCATCTCCTTCATTGATGGAGTACTTGAGGCCAAAATCATCCATGGCTTTACGCAGGGCATTTGTGGTCATTTCCCAGGTAGCGTCATCCCCCATGGAGTTATCCGGACGAGTGGACAATTCCGCATGGTACGTCAGGCCAAAGGTAGCGTATACTTCGTCAAACAGGCGAATGGTCTCCTGGATGACACTTTCAATCTGATCCGGCATCATGAAAATATGCGCATCGTCCTGGGTAAAGCAACGTACACGGAAGAGGCCATGGAGCGCTCCGGATAGTTCATGCCGGTGTACCAGTCCCAGTTCGCCCACACGCAGAGGCAGTTCCTTGTAAGAATGGGGCTCATTGGCATAGACCAGCATACCGCCTGGGCAGTTCATAGGTTTAATGGCGTAATCATCCCCATCGATTTTGGTGAAGTACATGTTTTCCTTATAGTGATCCCAGTGGCCGGAAGTTTCCCACAGCTCCCGGTTCATAATCATCGGGGTTTTAACTTCCTGATAATGGTATTTATGGTGCACTTCCCGCCAGTAATTGATTAATTCATTACGGATGATCATGCCGTTAGGCAGGAAGAAGGGGAAACCTGGTCCATATTCACTGAGCATGAAAAGACCAAGCTGCTTTCCAAGTTTCCGGTGATCCCGCTTTTCTGCTTCTTCCATCATGTGCAGATAGGCATCCAATTCCTCCTGGCTGGCAAAAGCAGTCCCGTAAATCCGTTGCAACATCTTATTGTGCTCATCCCCGCGCCAATAAGCGCCGGCAATGGATAACAGCTTAAAGGCTTTCACGCGGCCCGTAGAAGGACAATGGGGCCCGGCACACAGATCCGTAAAATCGCCCTGGGTATAGGTGCTGATTACCGCATCCTCCGGCAGGTCTTCAATGAGTTCTACCTTGTAAGGTTCTTCCTCGGCCTTAAATTTAGCCAAAGCTTCTGCCCGTGACAGTTCCTTACGCACCAGCGGGTAGTTGGCCTTGATGATTTTCTTCATTTCCTTTTCAATGTCCCGCAGATCTTCCGGCGTGAAAACGTGGTCACTGTCAAGGTCATAATAAAAGCCCTTGTCAATAGCAGGCCCAATAGCAAATTTGGTGCCCGGGAACAGATGCTGGATTGCCTGTGCCATAACATGGCTGGCGGTGTGGCGAATGGCATGCAGGCCTTCCTCGCTGTCCGGTGTTACAAATTCCACTTTGGCATCGTGGTCCAACACATCGGACAAGTCTTTATTCGCTCCGTCCACCTTAGCCAATAGGGCCGTTTTACCCAACTTCTGGTTCAAGCTCTTGGCAATGGATAAAAGCGTGCTATTGTCTTCAAATTCTCTCACACTGCCATCCGGTAACGTTACGTTTAACATACTCATACTCCTCCTTATATTGTCAACAAGACGGGAAGGACAATAAAAAAGCCCATCCCAACGAAGGGACGGGCATAGGCTCGCGGTTCCACCCTGATTGATGTATCTAGTGAATACATCCTCTCATTCTCTTTAACGCAGAGTTACGATCTTGCCTACTGGTATTCAGCAGATGGCTCCAAGGCGGTGACCCATTGTTTGTTCCCGGACTGTTCTCAGCAACCAGCCTCTCTGTACCGTTTCCCCAACAGGATATGTCCTTATCATAGCCATTGACGCTTTAAAATTGTCTCCATTATACCACGGCACAAAGGATTGTCAACAGGAGAAACAGAAAGTGGCAAAAGATATCTTACTTTTGGGAAAGAAGCTGTGATTTACAATTCCTTTCGCATTTCTTTAGTGGAAAGTAAACTTGTGTTTAAATTTACGCGCTATGATAAAACCATCACAAAAAACCAAGCCTTCTGAGAATTAGAAACAGGGTAAGCTTCCTGACTCCCTATTATAATTCCCGTGTCCAGCATATGGAGGGATTATCATGAAGAAAACATTCATCGCTGAGCGTGAACTATTTTTAAAGGACTTTATCTTGAATCCAGCAAAAATTGGTAGCGTTACTCCCAGCTCATCTTATTTAACCAAAAAATTATTAGGAAAGCTCCCTTGGGATAGGCTCAGTACCATCGTGGAATTGGGGGCAGGAACAGGCGTATTCACAGAATATGTTATGAAACATAAACGCCCAGACAGTGTTTTCCTTGTCATTGAACAAGATACCACCATGCGCAAAGCCTTGATGGAACAATATCCGGGAGCACTTTTTGGCTCCCAGGCGGAAAGCCTGCCATTTCTTATGAAGCAGTATGGACTTCCAAAAGCAGACTGTATTATCTCCGGTCTTCCCTTTGCCGTCATTGAGAAAAAAGACCGTTTAAAGATTTTAGCCGGCATTGATGCGAGACTGGCTAACCAGGGTATATTCGTTGCTTTCCAGTATTCCCTGCAAATGTATGGCACGTTTCGTCATATATTTCGGAAGATTACCATTGGATTTACCCCGCTAAACTTTCCCCCCGCCTTCACCTATACCTGCTGTAAATAACGTCTCCTCCTGGCGCCGCTGTTCCCTGCTCACAATGAACCTTTGGTGCTACTGTGAATGAAGCGCTGGGATAGTAACCGTTTCACAATACCTTGGTCAGTTATTGATCAAGGTTTTTTTGTACACAAAGAGTCCTGGAAAAGGACATAAAAATACAATCCAGCTGACCTGGTTTTCGTCCCCACACTCGCCTGCTGGAACGTTCGCTCCTAAGCGCTCTAGCTCCCCACTACTAATTCTCTCGCTTTTGCGGCAGGACTTACTTCTAAGCTGCACCGTGCTCACAGGAAATTATCCTGCTTACGTGGATCGTTTCGCCTGCAACTGGCATCGACTTGCAACCACAGACCTGGATTGTGCTTTTTATTATACGTTTCTTTGCTTGATTTGACAACCGCAAGAGAGAAAAGCCACCCGTCTGGCGGGTGGTTCATTATTATTCTAAAGTCAACAGCAGTGCCATTTTGAAGGGTTTCTCCGCTTTGACGTAGTGAAGTCCGCCTTTGGCAAAATGGAACTGTTGCCCTGCTTTGAGGACATGTTCCTGTCCTTCATAGCCAATAATGCCTTCCCCATCCAAGGCAAAGATCAGGGCTTCTCCCGGTGCGGCATGTTCGCTAAGCCCGGTACCGGCGCCAAAGCTCATGACCACAAATTTCATTTTTTCATTATGAGCCACATCCATATTCACGATTTTGCCATCTTGATAAGGCACCAGATCGGCTAGTCTAAAAACTTTTCCTGCTTCTACGACTTTATTCATCGTAAGATCCCTCCCTATTTCTAATTCCAGATATACTGTATCCACATCCGAACGCATGCCCACAGGAATATCCGTAGGCGTAATACAACTTTCGCCGCTCCCAAGCGTTGCCATGGGGCCCATTTTCCCATATACTTCCAGTTTTCCCTTGGTTACCACAAGCAATTTGTGATAGGGGAAAATCTCGGCGCTGATATCGGTTTGTGCTGCCAGGGAAAAAATCCATAACCGATTGTTGCCGCTGGTAAGGATGGCGCTGGTCGTACAGCCCGGTACCGGCGCATACGCCTGTGGCAAATTCAGCACTTCGCCTGCTGCAAGTTTCATGGCATTCACCACCTTTATAGAATTGCTACTTTCTTACTTACGAATATAGTGTAGCATGGCTTAACAAAAAATTATGTTGTCGTGCAAACATGGACGCAAACGCATCCTATACAAATTACGTTTTCTGGTACAAAAAAAGAGCCTATGGATTACCTTACCCATAAGCCCCTCGTATAGCATTACGTTTTAAATAAAGTTCTTATAAGAATAGCCGGAATAGCCCCCACGATAATCACGGGGATAGATGGTAATATCATAATGCCCGTTTTCGGGTTCCGGACGGAATTGGTGCTTGTACAAAGCCAGCGTCTGCCGCAATACTTTAAACGCACGGGAACCCCAGCCCACACCGTTATTGGAAATATCCACCTTATACCCGTTTTCATGGGAATAGGTCCCTGTGGAGTGAAATCCTTTTTCGCTGCCACCGGTAATAATAAAATTCACGTTATATTTTCGTGCATTCCGGTTCAGTGTATCCAAAAAGGCCATGGTCGTAGGTTTAAAGTGGGCTGTATCCGTAACACGGTTATGCCCCCAGGGCGTATGTAATCCTTCTTTGCTGCTCCACTTAATCAAATTGCTCTTGCCAAAATCCCGCCGGGGTCGGTAGGCTTCCATAGATAACCGGGCAAAATTTTTCTTTGTAATCCGTTCCAGGGGTTCTATTTTGTAAGATTCCTGGCGGGCTGCTTCCGCCCTCCTGGGTGCAGTAACGGGTGTTGAGGACACCTTATAAGAAAGCTGGGTACGGGGCACCGCCGCTCGGATCGCCACAGCCCGGCTCTTCATCCCGGCGGCAAAACCCGTCCCCGAACCTGCTACACAGCAAGTAACAAGAACAACGGCTGCCGTTTTTTTCATAGAAAGTCCACAGCTCCCTCGTACAAATTGTATAACAAAATATGCCAGTCCACTGAAAACCATCTAGACTACATCTACGAAGCAATCTTATCTTACCATATATTGTGGTGAAAAAGCGTAGGAAGTCCTAACTTTTCACATTTTTGCTACATTTGTTTTTGTATTGAGCGGCTCATCTTTGCAGATGCAGAGCGCCCCGGATCACATATTTTCGGCATTCCCGGTACACAAAAACCAGTACCAATAGTGTCAATGCCCAGCTAATAGGATAACACAACATAAGTGTCATAAAATCAGGACGCAGGGCAAAAACAGTGTACAGCCAAATAATCCGTACGCTGCAAATCCCCACCATTACTACTAGTGCCGGTGGCAGAGAATACCCATAGCCCCGCAGTGCGCCAGACAAGATATCAATCATCCCGTTTAGATATACCATCCCGGATACGATATAAAGCCGGACTACAGCAAAGGCAATGACTTCCGGGTCATTGTTTATTAAGGAAAGCAACTGATGGGAAAAGACCATCACTGGGGTTTCCACCACCAAAAGAAATGCAGCTTCCACGAAAAAGGCGACCTTTGTGACCTCAAAGCAGCGTCGCAAGTTGCGCGCTCCGTAGTTCTGCCCCACAAAAGTAGTGGTAGCCTGACTGAACCCGTTAACGAAGCAATAAATATTAAACTCCAATAAGATTGCAGCTGCTGAGGCAGCCATAGCCGATGTTCCCAGTCCATTGATAGAAGACTGAATCAATACATTGGACAGGGCAAACACCATGCCCTGCAGACCTGCCGGCACGCCAATGTGCAAGATGCGTTTCATCTCAAAAGGATCCAAGGACATATGATGCCGTTCCAGGCGAATTTGATCCGGCGTGCGACAAAGGAGGAATAAAAGCATTCCAGCGTTGACAGCAAAAGAGATTACTGTGCCCCACACCACTCCGGTAAGATCCCAATGAAAGACCCGTACAGATAAAAAGTCCAGTACAATATTTAAAATATTAGCAACCACCAAACTGTATAAGGGTGTTTTCCCATCTCCGCAGCTGCGGAAAATCGCTGCTTCAAAGTCATACAGGGACAAGAAGGGCAATCCTAGCAAGAACACCCGGATATAGGTAGAAGCCTGGTCATATACATCTGGAGGCACATCCAGCATCTGAAGCATGGGATAGGCAATCAATTGTCCGATAATAGCCAACAGCAGTCCCATACCCAGGGACATAAGAATCGCCGTCTGCACGGTCTTTTCCATTTTATCTAATTGTCTGGCCCCAATATACTGAGCAATGACCACGTTACCACCCAGGCTCACCCCGATAAGCAGCGTGGTTAATAACCCAATGACCGGCATATTATTGCCTACGGCAGCCATGGCGCTTGTACCAACAAAATGGCCCAGAAAAAATATATCTGCCGTATTAAACAGCTGTTCAAATAAACCCATGAGACCAATGGGCATAGCAAAGTAAAAGAGCTTATCCGCTATGGAGCCATGGAGCATATCCATAGATTGCTTTTTCTTCTCTGTCGTCCGAATTTCTGTTTTCATTCTGACCTCAGTCCCGCCTACTGTATCATTGCCTGTCAAATTTGTAATTTCCTACTTGCTACCATAGCGAAAATGCCGTCTTTTGTCAACAGAGAAAAACCGACAACCTCCCATCCCCGCCATTGCAGGGCAAAAGGTTATCGGTTTCTTATTGCGATTTATTCCACAACAAAGTGGAAGACACGTTCCCGCAAGGGTGCCGTCAGGGTTTTACCATAGGCAGCTTTAATCTGATAGCTTCCTGGGGCATCAAAAGCAGCAAATAAAATAGTTGTCCCCGGACTGCCTGCGGCGCCTGTAGGATTGACCAGCGGCAAAGTAAAGGAATGACCTAAATTCACAAAGCCAGTATGTCCGCTTTGGTCCACCATAGTCCAGTTGTTCCCGCTGGTAGGATTGGCTTCCAGATAGAGAGCCACCAATTCTCCTGGCTTCAGATACAGGGTCTTCTCTTCGGCTTCCGGTGTCAGCTTATAACTGGTTAAAAGCCGGGATCCTTCAGCCACGTTAATCGCCTTTAAGAGCTTTGTATAGGGAATGGTAACATCCAGTGGTCCCCCTGTCACGGAAGGAATGCGCACACCATTTTCCGCAAAGACGAAGGATTTTCCTTCCAGGTATTCTTTGTATTCCGGAACATTGGTATACAGCAGGTCTTTAGCTTCTAAGATCGCTCCATTTCTGGTATCCAGGTTAAGCCCTGCATAGACGGTGCGATTTCCTTGGGCTTTCAAAATTACGGAAAACAAGGTAGGCCGGTTTACCGTGACCTCATAGGAAAGTGCGGCTTGCCCCCCGGCTTCTTTTGCTAAGGCTGCTGCCTGTTCTTTAATCACATGATTTAAGTTATTCTGCTGGTACATTTCCTTTAGGCCATCCACATACGGCACTTGCCCCGTAGCTTTTCCGGTACTATAGTTTTCTGTAAGTATGGTCGTATGACCAAACGCAAAGGAAACAACTGGCAGAGAAAAGGTTAAGGCCGCCACAAGACTTAAGAGTTTCTTCATGATTCCTTGTATGATAATTACAGAAGCAAAATCACCATTTTCCTTTCTTTAGATTCT
>CAJMHI010000058.1 GCA_905213155.1 uncultured Acidaminococcus sp.
ACAGAATCTAAAGAAAGGAAAATGGTGATTTTGCTTCTGTAATTATCATACAAGTTTATGATGATTGTTTATCTCAGTGAATATATTGATCCGGCGGCTCGTGCAAAACTGGCAGAAAAGGTTCAAATCGTCGACAACTTTGATGCGATTGAACAAATCGATGCCATCCTATTACGTGGCATTACTGTGGATGCAGCGCTCATGGATAGGGCTAAAAATCTGAAGCTTATTGCTAAGCATGGCGTAGGTGTCAACAATATTGACCTGGACGCTGCAAAAAAGCGTGGCATTATGGTAACGAATACACCGGGTGCCAATGGAGATTCTGTGGCAGAACTTGTAGTTGCTCTTATCCTGGCTTCTGCCAGAAGGCTTCATGAAACAGAGACCGCCATCCAGGGCGGCAAAATAACTCGCATCGCACCTCCCGAACTGCGGGGGAATGAAGTTGGCGGTAAGGTATTGGGACAGCTTGGTATCGGTAATATTGGTGCTCGTGTTGCCCATATCCTAAAAAATGGTTTCGGAATGAAAGTGATTGCCTATGATCCTTGGGCTCCGGAAGCGCTTTTTGAAAAATACCAGGTAGAACGAGCCACAAAGCTTGAAGATGTTCTAAGTGCAACCGATATTATTAATATCAGCTTTGGTCTTACAGAGGCAACAAAGAATCTGATCCACGGAAAACTTTTTAACCTGATGAAGAAGGATGCTATCCTGATTAATGCAGCCCGTGGCGGTATCGTAAACGAACAGGATCTTTATGATGCCTTAAAAAACAAAGTGATCAAAGCTGCTGCCTGCGACGCTTTTGTGGAAGAACCGCCATGTAAAGAACACCCGCTCTTTACGCTCCCGAATTTCATCGGGACCCCCCATCTCGGTGCTGATACGGAAGAGGCACTGCAAAAAGTAGGGCAAATGGTTGTAGATGAAGTCCTGCGTGTGGCAGATGGCAAAGCGCCTCTACACCGTGTCGTTTGAGGAGGAATAAAGCATGAATATTGCGGCTGGTAAAGTGTTTATGACAGCAACCAACGATCTTGCGTTGCTGATGGTTTTTATGGTTATTGGTGTCGTTCTTCTGCAGATTGTGAAACCTCTGCAAAAGCTTTTTCTTCCTGCCGGTCTCATCGGGGGTGCTGTTGCCCTGGTACTCGGTCCGCAGGTTTTAGGGCTGGTGCAGCTACCTAATACCTGGAATGGCTTGCCAACACCGATGATCAATGTAGTTCTTACCTGCGCTCTTTTCGGTGTAACCATCAACCGGACAAAAATGAAAAATTATCTAGGTGCCATTAACCTCATCGTATTAACCTATTTTGCCCAAATGTTTGTAGGATGTCTCGTAGGTATCGGTCTGGGAAAGATCTGGAAGAATCTGCCTTACAGCTGGGGCCTGATGACGGTTTACACCTATTGGGGCGGGCACGGCGCCGCTACCACGGCTGGTACGGTGTTTGAGTCCCTGGGCGTCCCGGATATGATTAGTTTAGGCATCATCATGGCAACCTTTGGCCTTATCATTGCCATGGTGGCCGGAATTCCCCTTGTCAATTACGGTGTGCGCAAAGGCTGGGCTACCAACGTCTCTCCGGAAGAAACCAGTGGGGACGTTCTTACCATCCTGGTACCGGAAGACAAAAGAAAACCGTTAGGTTTTGCTTCTGTGACATCTGAATCTGTCAATGGGTTGGCGTTGCAACTCGGCTTTATCCTGCTTAGTATCTTTATCGGCAGCACACTTTTTAAAACGCTGACCAAGGTACCTGTTCCTGCATTTTCCTCGGTTATGAAGATGATCCCTGCCCTTCTTTACGGCATCGTTGGCGCAATCATCCTGTGGGCTGTTATGCGCAAAACAGGTACGGATCGCTATGCAGACATGGCCTCTGTTAATACGATTTCCGGTGTTGCTTTGGATATATGCGTTTGTTCAGCTACGGCTACGCTAAATTTAAAACTGTTCGCTTCGTTCTTGGCACCACTTTTGATTCACCTGGTCTGCATTATTATCCTCATGCTTTTTATCTGCGTTGTCCTGCTGCGTCGTTGGATGAAACATGACTGGTTTGAACTCTGTCTCATGGCCTTTGGACAAGGTCACGGCTCTACGCCTTCCGGGCTTGCTCTGGCCCGCTGCGTTGACGCAGACCACAAATCAACAAGCTGGGAAGGATTTGGTGTGGCCCTCGGTGTATTTACACCAATTACCTCAACTCTCGCTGCAGTCTTACCCTTTGTCGCTGTCCAGAGTCAGTGGATTCCGGTCGGGATTGGTCTTATTGTGACCATCGGCTGCTTACTCTTTGGAGAAAAAGTCATCAAGCGGCAGGCTTGACACGGAGAAGAAAATTTTGCTCCCCCCTATTTCCTCGCCAAAATAACCACCATGGTCATGATGCACAGCGCACCCAGGGATTCAGCGAGACCAATATGATTGCCCAGGAACAGAACGGAAAAGAAATAGGCGGACAAGGGCTCAAAGGCAGCCAGGGCTCCGGTTTCTGACGCTGGAATATAGCGGGTGCTTTCCAAGTAAACAGTATAAGCCACAAAGGTCCCTAAAATAAGTAAGACCCCAAAGGCGGAAATCGTAGAGGCTGTCACCGGTGTTACAGGGAACTGGGGTGCATTTACAAGCCACAGGAGCAGCGCATTGCCAAGGCTGCCCCAGCCCAAAACCAAAAGGCAGCTGTACTTGCGCAGTAGCTTTGCCGCATACAGGGTATACCAGGCCATGCCAAAGGCGCTGACGATACCCCAGAACAAGGTATCCACGCTGATGGCCAGCGCTGCGCCTTTACCCTGGGTGGCAATGAGCCCGGTACCCACAATGGCCAGTACTACAGAAACCACTTCTTTTTTGCGGGGTGCCCTGTGCTCCTGCAGCAGGTAATAGCCCAACAAAAGGGCGGGCATTAAATACTGCAATACTGTAGCCGTGGCGGCATTGCTGCTGGCAATGGCCCGGACAAACGGGACCTGCATGCCATACATACCCAGCACAATAAATTTTAACAGCAGTAAGGGTTCTTCCCGCAAAGGGCGCAGCATATCCATCTTTCGGAACAAGCACCACGCCAAAAATGCCACGCTGGTGCAGACCATCCTGGCAAACAATACCGTCTGCCAGGACCACTCCTGGTAATGCATCAGATACTCGATGCAGTTACTGCTGCTGCCCCATAGGGAAGCCCCTAAGAGGACCATTCCGATACCTAGTTTTCGATTTTTGTCCATGTGTCCTCCCTAGCGGCTGCCTTTATGAATACTATCCTCGCCAAACCGTTTCTTAATCGCATCCAGTGCTGCATTTTGTTTACTGGCTTTTTCCGTGCGTCCATCCAGAGAAAGGGATGGGCTGCCGCCTTCTGTCAAATGGCTTACGGATACGCCTAAGAGCCTTACTGGTTCTTTCCAGGAGACCTCTTCTGCCAAAATCCGCACCTGCTCCCGCAGTTCCTCATCCAGCTGAACGGGTTCTTCCAGGGTACGACTGCGGGTCAGTAGCTGAAAGCGGGCTGTCTTTATTTTCAAGGTTACCGTATACCCGGAAAGCCCGGCCCGTCTGAGCCGCCACCCTACCATCTGGCACAAATCCCACAAGGCCTTCAGGCAGGCAGCTTTGCCGATCAGATCCTGCCCATAGGTGATTTCCTTTCCCAAAGACTTCCGCTTTTCATCCGGTACCACGGGCCGGTCATCCAGGCCGTTGGCCCGATCACGGATCTCTTCCGCCGATTTTCCTAAAAGCGGACGGAGAATAGAAAAATCGCAGACCGCCAGCTGCCCGATGGTGGTAATGCCCCACTGCCGCAGCGCTTCCACAGATTTCTTCCCCAGGCCGAAAATCCGGCTGACGGGAAGGTCTGCAATGCGCTTTGCCGCCTGTTCAGGAGGAATCAGCACCAGGCCGTCCGGCTTTTCCAGGTCACTGGCCAATTTCGCCAAAAATTTATTGGGGGCAATTCCCACAGAGGCGGTGAGACCCGTCTCTTTTTTTATTTGCTCCTTAATATGGCGTCCTATTTCCAAGGGAGTCCCCAAAAGCTGCTCGGCGCCTGTAAGATCTAAAAACGCTTCATCAATAGAAAGAGGCTCCACCAGTGGGGAAAATTGATGAAAGATCGTCCGTATTTTTTCCGAAAGCTCCCGGTACCTGTCAAAGCGTCCGGGGATAAAAATCCCATTTGGACACAGCTGCCGGGCCTTGACCATGGGAAGGGCAGAATGGACGCCGAATTTTCTTGCCTCATAGGAAGCTGTTGCCACTACGCCCCGTTCGGACAAGCCGCCCACAATGACAGGCTTTCCCCGGTATTCCGGGTGATCCAGCTGCTCCACGGAAGCAAAAAAGGCATCCATATCCACATGCATGATCCATCGTTTTGCTTCCATAAACGTCCCTCCCTTGTACAAAAAAAGACGGTCATGCCGCCTTTTTTATTTTATAACAGGCCATAATGCTCTACCACGGCCTTAACACCCAAAAGTACCAGGACCAGTCCTCCGACCCGTTCTGCACGGGCTTTGCCCCACATGCCGATTACATTCCCCAGGGCGCACCCCAAAAAGGACAGACAAAAGGTCACCGTTCCAATTTCTAACACCGTAGGCAGAATCTCCAGCTCCATAAAAGCAACCCCCACGCCTACGCCCAGGGCATCCAAACTGGTGGCAAGGGATAAGCCCAGCATGGTCATAAAATCCGTGCCCGGTGTTTTATCCTCATCTTCCGAGGCTTCCCGGATCATATTGATGCCAATATAGCTCAGGATAATGAGAATAATCCAGTGGGAATAGGCCGTTGCTGCCCGGGCAAAATGGCTCCCCAGCTCATAGCCCAAAAAGGGCATCAGGGCCTGAAAGCCGCCAAACCAAAGTCCAAAAATGATACCGCCCCAGAACCGCTTTTTACCGGGCATTTTTAGCCCTCCACAAACGGCAACGGCAAAGGCATCCATGGAAAGAGAAACCGCCAACAGAAAGAGTGTGGCCGTGCTCATGCTTTCCCCAGACCCTGCAGCACAAAATAGATCAGAAATTGTAGCACCCGCAGTTCTTTTTCACTGTGCCTTTTATCTTCCCCAATTTTACTGAAAACAAGAAATGCTGCCTGCAGCATGGCCTTATTGATCCCGTGCTGCCGGACCCCGCCGCCAGCTACAGAACGGGCAAAGGCGTCCAGAACGGTCAGACTTTGCCGTTTCTGAGCGCCTGTAAATTTGGTGCAGCTCAAAATATGCTTCTTGATAGCATCCCTTTGTTCCAAAAAGTCCTTTTTATCCAAAATGAGATCATTTGTATCCTGCCGAGTCATCTCGCACTCCCCTTTGATTCAAATTGTCTAGCAATTATATCATTAGAGGGCGGCAACCAGCAAGAAAAAACCAAAAATTTATTTGCGTTCGCTGGCGATCATGCCCCCCAGTACCAGGATAATCCCTGCGCCTTGCAGCAAGGAAACCGGTTCCTGCAGGACAAAAACAGACAATAAAACCGCCACAATAGGATCCACATAGCTTAAAAGCGCCGTTGTCTGGGCCGGAACTTCCCGCAGTGCACCGAAATATACCGCATAGGCAATGCCCGTGTGAAAGACACCCAGCAGTAGCAAAAGTCCCCACCCCAGCGCATCCATACCGGAAAAATCCAAATTGCCCGTGCAAAGGCAATAGCCGCACAAAATCACTGCCGCTACTCCCAGCTGGACGGCCGTTTCCTCAAAGGGGTCCAGTCCCTGGATCGTTTTGGCAACGATGATAATACCCGCATAAAATACAGCACCCAAGAGTGCAAACATAAGTCCCAGCGGATCTACATGCTGGGCACCGCCGCCCAAAACGCCGGATACCAGCAGCATGCCAAACACCGTGACCACCGCACAGCCGATCTTCCAGCGGCTCAGGTGTTCATGGAATACAAAAGGTGCCGCTATCAGCATAAATACAGGAGCCATATAATAACACAAGGTAGCAATGGCTACTGTGGTATGATTAAAGGCCTCAAAAAAGCAGGCCCAATCCAGCCCCATCAAAAGGCCGCAAACAAGTATGCGGGGCAGCCGTTTGCGCAGCATGACTCGATGAACAGGGCGATGTAGCACCAAAATCAATACCACCAGGCTGAAACAACCTAAGGTTGCCCGTAATAGGGCCAAAGGAATCGAAGGCATAGCAATATTGCGCCGCACCAGTCCTATGGTGCCAAATATCGCCATAGAAAGCAGCAATTGCCCTGTAGGAGATACCAGAGCCGGATGCCTCATTCTATATTCCTCCTCCCCTTAGCCAGGCACCGCTAAAATTCCTGACTGTCGAAAACGTGAAGTCCCAGATTTCTCGACAATACCTGGAGAATCTTTTCTCCACCCACGCTGTTGCCTTTTTTGTTCAGCATAGGACCAAAGGTACCAATACCCACGCCGTGCCGGGCAATGGCGCAGATACCGCCGCCTACGCCGCTTTTGCTGGGCAGACCCACCTTAACAGCATATTCCCCGGACTCATCATACATCCCGCATAGCATCATGAGGGTAGTGACAATCCGCACGATCTGGGAATCCACCACTTGCTCCCCGGTAGCGGGATCCACGCCATGATTACTGAGAATCATTCCATAATGGGCCAGGTTGCGGGCGGTTATCATCACCGAACAGGCACGGAAATACACGTCCAGAATCTCTTCCGGTTCTCCTTCCAGGACATTATCGCTTTTCAGCAGATAGGCAATAGAGCGGTTCCGGGTACCGGTGCGTTTTTCCGATTGATACACTTCTTCGTTGAGACTGATCCTGTCATCCCCGCATAACTTCCGCACCAGTTTTAGGAACGCCCCGAACGGATCATCTGCCTCAATACAACTGGTCGTAACAATGGCGCCAGCATTAATCATCGGGTTAAATGGCCGCCAATCCTTCAGCTCCAATTGGAGAATGCTGTCGAACCGGTCCCCCGTAGGCTCCATTCCCACTTTGCTGAAGACTTTGTCATAGCCTGCGGTCTGCAAGGCCAGGATCAACGTAAAGGTTTTGGAAATACTCTGCATGGTAAAGGGAATATTGTACTCCCCGGCATGATATTCTGTACCATCTTTTTTCATCAGACAAACGCCCAAATTTCCGGGGTCCGCTTTGGCAAGCTCCGGAATATAGCTGGCCACCTTTCCCTCAAACAATACGTTCCGTCCGGTAAGCAGCGCTTCTTCCAAAATCCGTTGTACTTCCGCCTGATCCATGACCATTGCATTGCCTCCTTATTTCCAAAATCCCAATTCATCGGGCTGTAACCCCACACTAGCGCCTTGAAAGTGGGGATCCATCCCTTCCGCTTTCTGTCTTTTGTAATCTTCATAGGCTTTAATCACAACACTGCTTAACAGTACGCAACAGGGCAGATTGATAAGGCACATACCACCCATCGTAATATCTGCCAGGTCCCAAGCAGCGGACATAGGGATAATGGCTCCCACGAAGATTACCAATACTGCATACACATCAAATTTTTTCATAAAACTGGCACTAGGAGTCTTTTTCCCATTGAGATAGGCCAGTCCATTTTCACAGTAATAAATATTCCCTATCAACGTAGTAAAGGAAAATAGCAACATTGCCACTGTAATAAACAGAGGTCCGAAATTTCCTAAAACTTCCTGCAAGCAAGTCTGTACCCAAACAGCGCCAGCATTGTCTGCATTTCCTGGCACCTCGGAAAGCAGGCACATAATAGCCGTTGCATTGCAGAGGATGATGGTATCAATGTACACTGACAACATCTGTACCAACCCTTGTTTAACCGGATGAGTAGTCGTAGCCGCTGCTGCAGCATTAGGTGCACTGCCCACACCGGCCTCGTTGGAGTACAACCCCCTCTTGATCCCCATCACCAGGCAGGAACCGGAAATACCACCAAAAATAGCTTTAAAATCAAACGCATCCTCCAGAATAGTGAATATAACTCGCGGCAATTCCGAAAGATTTGTAAGCACCACAAAAAGCGTGACCAGGACATAGGCGACTCCCATAAAGGGAACCAGAAAGCTGGCCGCTTTTTCAATAGCTTTGCCGCCGCCTAAAATGCAGAAGGCTACCAAAAGCGCCAATATAGCACCGATAATGGCCGGTGTAATTGCAGGGTCGTAGAAGCTGTACACGGAAAACGTAGATTGAACATTATAAGAGCAGACCAAATTGAAACCGAAAGAATACGTTAGCAACAGGAAAACTACAAAAGCGGTAGCCGCTGTTTTACTGTGTAAAGCATCTTCAATGTAGTACGCTGGTCCTCCATATGAAGAACCATCCTGTCGTTTCCGCTTGAAAATCTGTGCCAGCGTACACTCTGTAAAAGAAGAAGCCGCACCAATAAGTGCCATTACAGTCATCCAGAACGCGGCTCCTGGCCCTCCTAGACAGATGGCCGTAGAGACGCCAATAATATTGCCTGTCCCCACGCAGGCTGCGGTAGAAACCATCAGTGCTTGAAACGGACTAGTTCCATTTCCATCTTTGGGTTTGACCATCAAAATCCGGATGGCCTCCGGTAGCCAGCGTACCTGAACAAATCCCATGCGCACACTGAAATACAACCCGGCAGCCGCCATGACCTCCAGCAAAATCGGGTAGTATAACACACTGTCCACAGCATCCAAAAATTTCATCATCGAAAAATCATCCTTTCCTGTCGTAAATTACCGAAATTTTCTTGCATTCATTATAAAATGAATGGTTTCAGGAAAGGAAATAGGGGATTTCCATGGGGGGTATTTATGATGCCGATAGACTGTGTTCTTCCGTTAATTTTTGGTACTGTGTCCGCAGCAGAGCAATAAATTCGCTTTCCATCTGACTCAAAGGCCTTCCAATATGGCAAATCACCCCAAAGCGAATCTTCTCCTGGCATCCTAACAAAGGAACGGAAATTACATTATACAATGCATCCTGATCCCGGAATTCCAAGATACCAATGGTAAAAAAGTTAGTCCGGGACAGGAGCTGCATCTGTTCCTCTCGGTCGTTCACATAAACAATTTTTCGAGTCTCGTTTAAATCTTTGACACCGCTGGCGGTCTGGAAATGGTAGATAAAATCCTCGTACTGCCCAATATAGCGCACCAGGCCATAATCCTGCAGCTCTTCAATGTGAATTCCCTTACGCCCGCGGCTACGAACCAGCTCATGCTGGGAAGAAAGACACACATAAGGGAAAAAAGTTCCCAGCGGAAGATACGATAAACCCTGCTGAGAAAAGTACTGTTTTAACTCTTCCCGGTTTTTATCCGAAACGCTGTGAATCACCCCCACATTAGAATAACCGCTTTTTACCTGGCCAATAACATCCATCGTGGAGGCTTCGCTAAGATGGCTGGAAAACCGATCCACGTCCTGATATTTCTGGCAAATGGTATTAAAACATTCTGACGTATGGGAAAAGCGAGTCATACTGACACGAAGACTCCCCACTTCCACCTTTTGGGCACCGACCATCTGCTCCAGTCGGTTCAACTCCTCCAAAATCACACGACAGTGTCCCAAGATTTTCTGTCCGTCAGTTGTAAGCGCAGCGCCCTGACTGGTACGACGAAAAAGCGTCAGCCCCATTTCCTGTTCCAGTTGCTTGATGATATGACTGAGCTGGGGCTAGGAAATAAACATGGCCCGGGCGGCCCTGCTGATAGAACCATATTGTGCTACGGCCGCAAAGTACCGCAAATTGTTCGTATCCATAAGGGCCTCCTGGTTCTGCAATCTACACCTGTATTGTAGCATAAAAAATACTGGATACACAGTAGCATCCAGTATTTTTTGTGAAATCGTTAAATGAAAAAGTAAATGCAGCTTATTCGAAATCTGGTGGCGTTTAC
>CAJMHI010000059.1 GCA_905213155.1 uncultured Acidaminococcus sp.
TCTCATTCTTCTTCACGATGGTGTTTTCGTGTCCAGGTTTTTGTCCGCACCCCCACCGCTGTTCAATTTGGAGTTGCAATTTACGTTTATTTTTTATTTACACTCAAGCAAGATTTGGTAAATTTCATCTGCGGTAAGCGCCTTGCAGCACCCATCGGAAATATTGGTAGAATTGGCAACGGCTCTAAGGTCCGTATCCGCAGGAATCCCCAATTCCCTGAAATTGGTTGGGAGACCAATTTCTTTGATAAACGCAGCCAATGCTTCTACGCCGGCTTTGGCTGTATCCAAATCTGTTTTTTGCGGTGCAACGCCCATGACCCGCTGCGCAAAGCAGGCGAATTTATAGGGTGCATAGGGATACAGATGGCGATACAGAACCGGATGGAGCACAGCTAGCCCGGCGCCGTGATTGCAGTTCGTATAGGCACCCAGCTGGTGCTCAATCTGGTGACACTGAAAATCCCGCAATTTACTGATACGAACCAGTCCGCTTTCTGCCAAAGCAGAGTCCCATGCCAATTCGCTACGGGCATCGTAATTGTCCCGGTCTTTCATGAGAATGCGGATATTTTTCACCGTATTGCGCATGAGGCTTTCACTAATTTCGTCCGTCAAGTTGTCTTTTTCCGGTTTGCCAAAATACACTTCCATATAGTGACTTAACGTATCAAACGCACCGGAAATGACCTGTTGAAACGGCACTGTCAGGGAGTAGCAGGGATCTAGCATAGCAAAGTCAGCCCTGCCGCCATCCAATCCTGCTTTTAGCATTTTTTCTTCGTGGGTAATCACAGCCCGGGCATTCATTTCTGAGCCAGTCCCAAAAACAGTCACAATGGTCCCCATAGGAACAAACTCCGTGGGTTTCCCTTTTTTTTCCTTTTCAAACGTCCATAAATCTTCGTCCAATCTGGCCTGGGCTGCCACAATCTTGCAACAGTCGGAAACACTGCCGCCGCCTACGGCCAAAATAAAATCAATGCCGTGTTTCCGAACCAATGCAGCGCCTTCCTGCACTTTGGCATAGGTAGGATTGCTCATAATCCCGGAGAATTCTACTATGGTTTTCCCTGCTTCTTGCAAGGTCCCGATAATTTCCTCATAAATCCCATTGCGCTTAATACTGCCGCCGCCATAGCCCAACAGTACTGTTTTTCCGTAGTGAGATAACAGTTGTGGCAGATTATCTTTTACAGCCCCTTTTCCAAAATAGACTTTCGTGGTATTGCTGAACACAAAATTATCCATTTGCATGTCCTCCTGACTTTACTTTATTCCTTGCAAGCGCAGCGGGAGTTCCAGATCGCAGGCTTCCAAAAGCGTCTTATCCCTCAGTATCTGCATCGCAGGCCCGTCTGCTTGGATCCTCCCATTATGGAGCAGAATGACCCGCTCACAGGTATCCATGATAAAATCCAGGTCATGGGAAGCGATAATTTCCCCACAGGAAAGCTCCCGTAAAATCTGCATCAAATTGCGTCTGTTTTTAGGGTCCAGAGCGTTAGAGGGCTCATCCAGTAATAACAACTGGGGCTTTGTGACAAGCAATCCTGCTATCGCTGCCAAACGCTTTTGTCCGCCGCTTAACCGGTAGACCATGGTGTTTTTTTGTGTTTCCAGATGAAGCAGTGTTAAGACATCCAGCACCTCTTTTTGGATAGTTTCTGCCGGGAGGCCGGATTGCTGTAGTCCCAAGCCCACATCTTCTCCTACCGTAGGCAAAAACAACTGGCTGTCCGCATCCTGGAAGGCATAGCCAACTCGTGTGCGAATGGCTTGATAATTTTTAGGATCTAGTGAGAGATCACATACACTGAGCGTATCCCCGGATACCGGTAGAAGCCCTACCAACAGTTTAAGCAGCGTGGACTTTCCCACACCATTGCAGCCGATGAGTCCGATCTTTTCACCCGGCTCCATGGAAAAGGTGAGATCATGAAAAACGGGCTTATTATTTCCTCCGTGGAAAGGAGGCGGATAGGAAAAAGCTAATTGCTTAGCCTCTACAAGATTCATTTTCCCACACTCCTTATCCCCCTAGAAAATGCAGCAATCCACCATAGATTCCCACAGCGATCACAAGCGCTGTCCCTTGAAACTTCTGTTTTTGTGTTACATGTTGATAAGAATGCACATCATGAAATCCCCGCAGTTCCATGGCTTCATATACCCGCTCCGCACGATCCAGGCTGCGGAGAAACCACAATCCTAAAAATGAGCCCCAAATCCTTTTGGGGATGCCCTTTTGCTGTGGGACGCGCAAGGCGTAGGCTGTGCTCATCCGCTCCCCTTCCTGCAATAAAAGTATCAGGTAACGATAGAGTAAAAGCAGCGTGACCACAAGGATACGGGGCATATGCAGCGAGCGTAAGGCCCCACAAATTTCTTCCATGGAAGTCGTCGCAAGCAGGCCATAAACACCCAGACAGGAAAAAATGCCACGAAATAATAGCACAAAAAAAATAACTAAAGCTCCTGGCAGCATCCATGGCCCTATAAGGACTAACCGATTCGGTGTCACCAGCGCATTTAAAAGGCCTATGCCTGCCAAAAGCAGGAGTACATGCCGAAGATTCTTAACGCTGTCTGCCAAAGATACCCGGTCTAAGGGATACAGCACTAAAAGAGGCGCGCCCATGCAGAGCGTACCTAAGACCGCATAACGGGAAAAGCTGAGTAATGCAATCAGATAAAGCACAAGTCCCAATACTTTCGCTGCAGGAGGCAAACGATGCAATAAAGAATCCCCCGCAGCCAGATCATCCAGGCGGTGCAGCTGCGTAATGGCATTTTGAAGTTTGCCCATGCTGCTACCGATTTTGCAGCGTCCGCCCGATACAGCAAGCAAGCGCCATGACTAGCAGTGTACCAACAATTCCTGACAGACTGGTGCCTAAAGATTCTCCCAGCCCAGGCACCTGATACTCCGGCAACAGAGACAATTTTTCCTGTACCTGGGAAGCCAGTGTAAAAATACTGCCGCTGCGCTGCGCCAATTCGGGATCTCCGGTAATTCCGGCGATGGACCATTCCAGCCCGTCCGGATCTGCGGAAGCAAACAGGGATACAATCCCACCCGTAATAAAGGCCACTATAGCAAGTACAGGCAATACCTGGCGGCTTTTTATGGGCTTCATACAGCCTTTTTGCTGGGACTGCCAGAGCAGTTCCGGCCTGTTTTCATAGATAAATCCTAAAACGGCTGCGGTAATTAACCCTTCCACCAATCCGATGACCAGATGAATGGGCTGCATCAAAAGCAAAAAAGCGCTAAACGGCAGCTCTGTAATGCCGCTGCAAAAAGTCTCCAGAGAAACAGAAAAAGCCCCTAACTGCAAAGCAATGATACTTCCTGAGATAGAAACTGCAGCAATTTTTTTGCGACTGAGACCATTTCGCATTCCGTTTTTCCACAAAATGGCCCCGCCAAAAAAACAGCCATAAAATGCCATATTCCAGATGTTTGCCCCCAATGCCAAAAGTCCCCCATCTGCAAAAAGCAGGCACTGCAGCGTCAGCACGCAGATCATGGTCAAAAATCCCGCATAGGGCCCTACCACGGCCGACAACAATAGTCCCCCACACAAATGGCCAGAAGAACCGGTGCCAGGGATGGCAAAATTGATCATTTGGGCAGCAAACACAAAGGCCCCCAATACGCCCATTTTGGGCATAAGACTTGGATCGCTTTCTTTTTTGACTTGTTTCACTGCATATGCAGCCACTAAGGCGGAACACACTCCCATTGCGCCCGCCACCTGGGGTGACAGCAGTGCATCGGCCATATGCATAGGAATACCCCCCCGTATTATTTCACGCTGATTTCGCCCATAACCTCTTGGTACACATCCCAATAGCCACGCCCCGTCTGCTGGCAGATGGCTGCCAGGGATTCGTATTCAGGATAGCTGCGGATTTCTGTTCCCTCTGCAGTGGGAATCTCCACAGTTTTAACTCGTACCAATCCTAAAGAAGTTTCTACCAAGTTTTCCTTTCGGGTAAGAATCGTCCGTTCCATCTTCACCCGTCGAATGCCGATGGTACTCGTCTCCTGAAAGATTACCCGTTCCAGCGTTTGCCGCTTTTCTTCTGTACAAATCACGGTTAAAAGCGTGCCGGGCCGGTTTTTCTTCATATAGACCGGAGTATATTCCACGTCTTTGGCACCCTTCGCAAGCAGCTGTTCCATCGTATGCCCCAGCGCTTCGCCAGTACTATCATCCAGATTGGTTTCCAGCTTCCATATTGTATCTTCTGTTTTTTCTTCAGCAGGCAGGTCTTCTTCCGGGACGGCCAGGAGCATCGCTCTGAGCAAGCTGGGGCGTTCCTGTTCCCGTTTGCCAGCGCCCATACCGATTTTTTCAATGGTAAACCGGTGTGGAAGAGTGTTCGTTGTGGCAATAGCAGCCGCAATAGCTGCTCCTGTAGGTGTCACATACTCCCCTGCTGCGTCCATAATGGATAGGGGCAAATGATACTGCTCAGCAATCGCTGCCACGGCAGGCACCGGAATGGGCAAGATTCCATGGGCACAGCGCACACTGCCTTTGCCTTCGTTAAGGACAGGAATCACTACTTCCTGAATTCCCAAATTGTCCAGGCACACGGCTGTAGCAGCAATATCTACGATGGAATCCACCGCCCCCACTTCATGAAAATGCACCGCATCCAGCGTCGTCCCATGGGCTTTGGCTTCTGCTTCCCCCAAAATGGCAAAGATCTTTTCTGCCAGTGTCAGCGCACCTGCAGACAATTGCCCAGCCTCCAGGATAGCTTTGACATCCTGGAAGGTTCTATGTTCGTGACGGTGCTGGTGCTCTTTCTCCGCTACTTGTTCCTGCGCATGGTCATGATGGTGTCCAAGTTCTTCGTGATGATGGTGGTGATGACTTTCCTGCACTCCGTGCTGAAATCCGTATAGATAATTCATATCATGGTCATGGTTTTTATGAGTTGCATCTAATTGCACCAGGAAATCTGTGGTGGCAAGGCCTGCTTTTTGTACCTGACTGATCCGAATCTCATATCCGGTAAGGGGCAAACTAGCTAAGGCTTTGCGCAATACGTCCTCACTGGCGCCCAGGTTCAGCAATGCGCCCACGGTCATATCCCCGCTGATCCCACTTTCGCATTGCAGATAGAGTATTTTTTTCATGGCTTTCTGTCATCCTTTCCGTCACCTGTTGCAAGGCGGTTAATCTGGCTGGCCAGATAGCCTGCTCCGTATCCGTTATCGATATTAACCGTAGCAATGCCATTGGCACAGGAATTAATCATGGTGAGCAGTGCTGCGATCCCGTGAAAGCTGGCTCCATAGCCCACACTGGTGGGCACGGCAATTACTGGATTTTCCACAAGGCCTCCAATTACGCTGGCCAGTGCTCCTTCCATCCCGGCTATAGCGATTACGCATTTGGCACGTTGGATTTCATCCAAATGGGATAGAAGCCGATGCAATCCGCTAACGCCCACGTCATAGATACGGGTAACATTGGTACCAAAAAATTCTGCCACCTGTGCTGCTTCTTCTGCTACAGGAATATCCGCTGTTCCTGCACTGCATACGGCCACGTTCCCCCGGCGGGATATAGGTGTACGCTCTATTCGCAATAACCGTGACACCGGATTGTACTGCACCTCCGGGCAAATAGTTTTCACCAGTGCATATTGTTTCTCACTGGCTCTAGTGCCCAGCACATTACCTACTTCCTTAGCCAGGCGGGAAAAAATTGCTGTAAGAAACTCATCTTCTTTTCCCGCACAGTACACCACTTCCCCATAGCCCGTGCGTATGTTTCTGTGGGTATCCAGTTTGGCAAATCCCAAATCTTCTATTGGCTTGCGCTTAAAATAGCGCTCTGCTTCTTCTATCGGGATTTCTCCATTTTTAACTTTTTCTAAAATCGTCCGAGTTTCCATTTATTTCTTATCTTCTTCCAGTGTGGCATTCATACTCCCTGTACGGTATCCTTCCAGGTCCAGGGAAACGTAAGTAAAACCCGCTTTTTTCAACGCATCAACGATTTCCTGCCGATGGTCCATGACTTTTTGCAGTTCTTCCGGCAACACTTCAATCCTAGCCAATTGATTATGAATCCGTACTCTCAGCTGATGAAATCCCAGATCAAGAAGAGCTTGTTCTCCAACGTCCACCCTATGAAGTTTTTCTGGCGTAATTTCTTCCCCATAAGGAAAACGGGAAGCAAGACAGGCAAAAGAAGGTTTATTCCAGGTAGGAAGGCCCATCGCTTTAGAATAGCGGCGGATTTCATGCTTATACAGCCCCGCTTCCCGCAGTGGACTTTGGATTCCCAGTTCTGCAATGGCTTTTAGGCCAGGCCGGTAGTCGCCTTCGTCATCCAGATTAGAACCCTCGGCTACGGCTGCAAGATGATGTTGCTTGGCAAGCTGCAAAATTTTTTCAAAGAGTTCATGCTTGCAGAGATAGCACCGGTCCACTGGATTATGAGAAAACCCTTCAATCGCAAGCTCTTCCGAATCCACAGTAGCATGCCGTATGCCCTCTTTTTGGCAAAACACCGTGGCTTCTTCCAGTTCCCGTTTAGGAAAGCTTAAAGAGCGGGCTGTTACGGCCAGCACATTATCTCCCAGCGTATCATAGGCTACCTTCAGTAAAAAAGTGGAATCCACGCCACCAGAAAATGCAATAGCCACACTCCCCAGACGCCGCAGACACTCCTGCAGCCTTTTTAATTTATCTTCATTGGACACAATAAAGCCCTCCTAGTTACTTCGCTCTCTCCTTATTGTATTCAATTCAGGCAGGAATGTCTAACACTTATTGGTCATGGACACCTATGAGAAAAAGTAAGAGCGGGCCGCATTCCTAGGATACAGTCCGCTGCTAACAAGTTTACTACCGGATAAAGTTGGTCTTTGTAGGTTCTGCCATAGCGGGTACCGGTATACCTGCTTTCTTTCCTGCCTCAATACATTGCAAGAGCCAGGCCATATTGCGTCCCAGTGTGCGCATGGTAAAGACGCCTTCAGCATCTTGTTTGGCTTCTTCCGGCGTATTGCCAAAAATCATATTCCAGTAACTGGAGGAAACCAGCGGCATTTCGCTGATACCGGGATATTTAGCCAGTACATCGAGGGAAGCTGCTGTTCCGCCTCTCCGGGCGCTGGTCAGTACGGCGCAGGGTTTATGTACCAGGTCTTTCCGCGCCACGCCAAACAAACGGTCCAGGAATACCTGAATTTCACCCGTAGGGGACGCATAATATACCGGTGCCCCGATCACCAGGCCATCAATCTCTTTGCATTTTTCCGCTACGTCTTTGACCAATGCATTCAGATTGCCATTTACCGCATTGAGCCCCACATACACAATTTCCGTGTCAATCCCGGCAGCGTTAAGTTCTTCTGCCACCAGATTTAAGGCCGTGCAGGTCACTTGGTGTTCCCGGCGGCTGCCGTTTAATAACAAAACTTTCATGGGATTTCCTCCATTCAAAAAAAGTCTTTTTAACAGGATAGCGCTGTAAAAAAACCGGAGGGGATATTCCCTCCAGTTTCTATTTGATTATTTGTGTTTGACGCCTGTGATAACAGCCATCATAAAAGTAAATATCGTGGCATAAGCCCAGAACTTATGTTGTTTCATTGCAATCCCTCCCCACAAGCTATTGCCTGTTTTTATTATAGCAGGATGGCATCCATTTGACAAATTCGCTGACTGCGTGATTTATTGCCGCAGCAAGCGGTAATATTTCTTTTTACCCTTGCGCAGCAGCAGGCTGTCCTTGCCCTTAAAGAGCGCATCATCCACGTCGGTATTCACATCGGTGACCTTTTCTTCGTCAATAGTCAGTCCGTCCTGCTGCATCAGGCGGCGCCCTTCGCTCTTAGAACTGATTACTTTATTGGCAAAGAGCAAATCCAGGAGTTTCTGCCCCATATCTTCTGCCCTTACAGCAATAGTGGGCACATCGTCCATATTGACGCCGCCTCCAAAGAGCGCTTCCGTAGCGCTTTGGGCTTTGGCAGCTGCTTCCTCGCCGTGGACAATCTTAGTGACTTCGTAAGCCAGGACTTTCTTCGCTTCGTTGATTTCTGCGCCCTGAAGTGCGCCCAAACGGCGTACCTCGTCCATAGGCAGGAAGGTTAACAAAGAGAGACACTTTTCTACATCTGCATCATCCACATTCCGCCAGTACTGGTAGAAATCATAAGGAGAGAATTTCTCAGGATCCAGCCATACAGCACCGCCCACAGTTTTACCCATTTTCTGTCCCTGGCTGTTGGTCAAAAGGGTATTCGTCATGCAATACGCCGGCTGTCGGTCTTTCCTCCGAATGAGTTCTACGCCGGCAATCATATTGGACCACTGGTCATCGCCGCCCAACTCCATGACACAATCATATTTCTGATGCAGCACATAAAAATCATAGGCCTGCATAATCATATAGTTCATTTCAAAGAAAGTGAGGCCATTTTCGCTGGCCAGCCGTGTTTTATAGCAGTCCGCTGCCAGCATCCGGTTTACAGAAAAATGTACACCCACTTCCCGGAGCATCTGGACATAATTCAGCTGCAGCAGCCAGTCTGCATTATTGGCAATGATAGCATGATCCAAATCAATAAACCGGGAAACTTGTTTTTTGATGCATTCCACGTTGTGGTGAATGAATTCCGGGGTTAGCATTTTGCGCATTTCATTTTTGCCGCTGGGGTCCCCCACCATACCGGTACCGCCGCCCAAAAGTACGATGGGGCGATGCCCGGCCCGCTGCATGTGGGCCATCACCATCAGTGCCACAAAATGCCCTACATGAAGGCTGTCCGCCGTAGGGTCAATGCCAATGTAGAAGGTTATTTTTTCCTTCCCTAACAGTTCCCGAATTTCCTCCGGATGGGATACTTGTTTCAAGTAACCCCGTTCCTGCAGCACATCCACAACATTCATCAATCTTCCTCCTTTAAAATGGGTTTATATCGTTATAGGTTATTCTGGTTTTACTTTGCCGCCTTTGGCAATCACGCTGGTACAGTGAGGGCAGCGGGTAGCTTCCGGATCCACCGGTTGCTTGCAATAGGGGCACAGGGTAGGTGCTTCCTGAGGTGCTTCCTTTTTTAATTTGTTCATCAAAGTGACGAGGCAAAAGATGACAAAAGCCATAATGATAAAGTCAATCAAATTGGTGATGAACTTACCATAGGCAATCACGGGCATCTTCGCTGCCTGGGCTTCTGCCAGCGTCGCTACTTTTTTGCTTCCCAGATTGATAAAGAGGTCACTGAAATCCACACCGCCAACGAGAACTCCAACGGGCGGCATCACCAGATCATTGACCACGGACGTTACGATTTTTCCAAAAGCACCGCCGATAATAACGCCAACGGCCATATCCACCACATTCCCCCGCAGGGCAAAGGCTTTAAATTGTTCAAAAAATTCTTTCATGATATTCTTGTATGATAATTACAGAAGCAAAATCACCATTTTCCTTTCTTTAGATTC
>CAJMHI010000060.1 GCA_905213155.1 uncultured Acidaminococcus sp.
GAGAAAGTAATTATGGGCTAAATTTTGCTTGATTTTTCATAGCTGGTCTCCTTATCCGTTTTGGGGCAGTGCCCGTCCCCGGATATCAGCCACGGATTTAGCGCCCACAGTATCCAGATACTTTTGGATGCCATAGCTAATCGTCATTGCAAGTTCCGGCTCCACAAAATTACTGGTGCCGACTGCTACGGCGGTCGCTCCCGCCAGAATAAATTCTACGGCATCTTCCCAGCAGCTGATTCCGCCCATCCCAATGAGGGGGATAGTAACTGCCTGGGCAACCTGGTACACCATACGCACTGCTACCGGCCGGACAGCCGGTCCGCTAAGTCCGCCCATCACGTTGCCCAGTACCGGAGCTTGTGTATGGATATTGATTTTCATGCCCAAAAGTGTGTTAATCAGGCTGATTGCATCGCTGCCCCCCGCCTCAACGGCCCGGGCGATTTCCGTGATATCCGTTACGTTGGGGGACAATTTAGTAATTACCGGTTTATGGGTATGACTTTTAGCCGCCTTTACTACACTTTCTGCCGCCTTGGGATCCGTTCCAAACGCCAGTCCGCCCTGGGCCACATTGGGACAGGAAATATTGAGCTCAATCGCCGCTACGCCTGGAACATCCAGCATAGCTGCCAGTTCTCCATATTCTTCCGCACTATCCCCATCAATATTTACAATTACTGGTGTATGCGTCACCTGCTGCAGGTGGGGCAGCGTGGTCTTTATAAAGACTTCTACCCCAGGATTTTCCAATCCTACGCAGTTTAGCACGCCAGCGGGTGTTTCTACCAAACGTTGACCGCTATTGCCAGCACGAGGATGCAGCGTGGTTCCTTTTACGGTAATGGCCCCTAGTTGCTCCAGGTCCAATAAATCCGCAAATTCCAGGCCGAAACCAAAAGTCCCGGAAGCTGTTGTCACCGGTGTTTTCATGGAAATGCCAGCCACCTGTACCATCATTTTCGGGTCATCACAGGGTCTTACCATTCTGTTACCTCCCGGCTGTCAAATACAGGCCCATCCTTACAGATTTTCATCCGTTTTCCATTATGTCCGGCGCAGGAACAGGACAAACAGGCTCCTAAGCCGCATCCCATATATTTTTCTAACGACACCTGACAGGGGATGTTGTATTGTTCCACCACCGCTGCCACCGCTTTCATCATGGGCGAAGGCCCGCACACATACACCCGGTCATAGGTCCCCGTAGCAAGGAGTTGTGGCAACAGCGCATTGACGGTGCCTTTGGTTCCATAGGAGCCGTCATCTGTAGTCACATATTGACTTTGCGTATTGTTTTTAAATAACGCTTCCCAAAATACTTCTGCCTTACTCCGTCCCCCGATGAGGGCATCCAGCGTATGCAGCGGTGCACTTTCTGCTAAAAAGTGCAAGGGAGCCAGGCCCACTCCGCCGCCTACCAAAAGACCTTTCTTAGCATCCAGGGTAAACCCATGCCCCAAGGGACCCAATAGGTTAATCCGCTGTCCCACAGGAAGCTTTCCTAAAAGCTGGGTCGCTTCCCCCACAATCCGATAGATAAGGGAAAATTTTCCTTCGTCCTTATTAACACCAGAAACCCCAAAAGGCCGGCGCAATAGCGGCACGTGGAGCCCATTCATCCGGACGGTAACAAATTGTCCGGGCTGGGCAATGGAAGCTATTTCAGGACAGATAATATCCACTTGCCAGATATCTGCACTTAAACGCGTCTGGGCGGCCACAATGCCGTCGATATGCAATGCTGTCATGCCTTACTCCGTTTTCAGATCTTGCAATGCGACCACGCTGATCATATGCCGGTGCCGCATTACCCCCAGGGCATTTTCCAGTGCCCGCGCTGTATCCAGACTGGTCAGGCAGGGAATGGCATGCTCCACGGTAGAACGGCGGATCTTAAAGCCATCCCGGGTAGCGTCCTGTCCGTGGGTAAAGGTATTGATAACCATACAGATACGCCCTTCCTTGATATCATCCAAAAGATTGGGGGTACCGGAGCTGGCTTTTTCCACACGTCCCACTTTGATGCCTTTTTCTTCCAGGAAGGCAGCCGTTCCTTTGGTTGCAACGATCTCATAGCCCAATTCGGTCAGGCCTTCTGCAATGGGCGCCATTTCTTCTTTATCCTGATCGGCCACAGTAACCAGAATAGCACCACTCTTAGGAATATGGAATCCCGCTGCCACGCAGGCTTTGTAGAGCGCCCGTGGGAACTGGCTGTCAATGCACATGACTTCACCGGTAGATTTCATTTCAGGCCCAAGGGAAATATCCACATCGGCCATTTTATTAAAGGAGAATACCGGTGCTTTCACAGCATAATAGTCCGGGAAATCTTTCAGGCCGCCGTGGAAGCCCTGGTCTTTAAGGGAAACGCCCATAGCGCATTTGGTCGCCACATCCACCATGGAAATCCCAGTGACTTTGGACAAAAAGGGTACGGTACGGCTGGACCGGGGGTTCACTTCAATCACGTAGAGTTCATCATCCCGGGCAATGTACTGCACGTTCATCATGCCGTGCACTTCCAGTTCCAGTGCCAATTTTGTGGTGTAGTTTATGATTTCGTCGATAATATGCTCACTCAGGCTACGGGGCGGATATACAGCAATGGAGTCTCCGGAATGGACACCAGCCCGTTCCACATGCTCCATAATGCCCGGCAGCAGCACTTCCTTGCCATCACAGATACAATCTACTTCCACCTCAGTGCCCATGAGATAGTGATCCACCAGCACCGGATGCTCATGGGAAGCCTTCACGGCGCTGCCCATATAATGCCGCAGTTCCTCGTCGTTGTAGACGATTTCCATAGCCCGTCCGCCCAATACATAGCTGGGACGCACCATCACCGGGTACTGCACATCGTGCGCTGCACGCAAAGCCCCCTCCGTATCAAATACGGTATGGCCTTTCGGACGAGGAATCCCCACTTTATTTAAAAGTTCATCGAACCGTTCCCGGTCTTCTGCTCGGTCAATGCTATCTACAGAGCTTCCCAGGATTTTTACGCCGCACCCATGGAGCGGTCCGGCCAGGTTAATGGCCGTTTGCCCACCAAATTGTACGATGACACCTTCCGGTTTTTCCCGGTCGATCACGTTTAGCACATCTTCCAAAGTCAGGGGCTCAAAGTACAGCCGATCTGCCGTATCAAAGTCGGTGGAAACAGTTTCCGGGTTATTGTTAACAATAATCGTTTCATAGCCCAGATCCTGCAGTGCCCAAACCGAATGCACGGAGCAATAGTCAAATTCCACGCCCTGGCCAATACGGATCGGTCCGCTGCCCAGCACCATGACCTTCTTTTTCCCGGTTTCCTCTACTTCATCTTCCACACCGTAGGTAGAGTAATAATAGGGTGTCTCCGCATCAAATTCTGCCGCACAGGTATCCACCATCTTGTAGACGGGGAGAATTCCCCACTCTTTGCGCAGGGCACGGATGGAAAGGCCGTCCTTGTCCCGTCCTGTAAGTTGCCCGATAGTCACGTCTGCAAAGCCGTAGGTCTTTACGGTACGCAAAAGTTCCGGTGTCAGTTCTTCTGCTTTCAAGCGGTTTTCCAACGTAACGATATGCAGAATTTTTTCCAGAAAGAATTCATCAATTTTTGTAATAGCATGAGCTTTTTCCACGGTCATGCCCCGGCGGAACGCTTCCGCAAGGGTAAAGAGCCGCTCGTCATCAATCTTGGCTACTTTGTCAAAGACCTGCTGATCCGTCAAGGCATGTAGCTCTGGCATATCCATATGAATCAGCCCGATTTCAAGGCACCGCACAGCCTTTAAAAGCCCGGCTTCCAGATTCCGTTCAATAGCCATGACTTCCCCTGTGGCTTTCATCTGGGTGCCCAGGGTATGGTCCGCATTAACAAATTTGTCAAACGGCCAGCGGGGAATCTTCAAGACGCAGTAATCCAGCGTTGGCTCAAAACATGCGGATGTCTTTTTGGTCACCGCATTTTCAATTTCATCCAGGGTATAGCCTGCCGCAATTTTGGCCGCCACCTTGGCAATAGGATACCCTGTTGCCTTGGATGCCAGGGCAGAAGAACGGGACACCCGGGGATTAACCTCAATCACGATGTATTCTTCGCTGTCTGGATTCAGGGCATACTGCACGTTGCAGGCCCCTTCTACGCCCAGCTCCCGGACAATATCAATGGCTGCACTCCGCAGCATCTGCACTTCCCGGTCCGTCAGCGTCTGGCAGGGAGCCACTACGATGGAATCCCCGGTATGCACGCCCACCGGGTCAATATTTTCCATATTGCACACGGTAATGCAGTTATCTGCGTGATCCCGCACCACTTCATATTCAATTTCTTTCCAGCCGGCCACACTCCGCTCAATCAGCGCCTGCCCAATCAGGGAATACATCAACCCTTTGGTGGTGATATCATCCAATTGGTCCATATTATGGGCAATGCCGCCGCCTGTGCCGCCCAAAGTATAAGCCGGGCGGACAATCAGAGGAAATCCTACTTTTTCAGCAAAAGCCTTGGCTGCTTCCACACTTTCCACGATGGTGCTTTGGGGTATGGGCTGATGGAGCTTTTCCATGGTCTCCTTAAAGAGTTCCCGATCCTCGGCCTTCATAATGCTGGGGATCTGCGTTCCTAACAGCTGCACATTATATTTTTTCAGAATGCCTTGTTTATCCAGCTCAATAGCCAGGTTAAGACCAATCTGTCCCCCTAAGGTGGCTAGCAGGGAATCCGGCCGCTCCTTTTGGATCACGCTTTCCAAAAATTCCACGTTCAGCGGTTCCACATACACCCGGTCCGCAATATGCACATCGGTCATAATGGTCGCCGGATTGGAATTCACCAGTACCACTTCCAGCCCTTCTTCTTTCAGGGCACGGCAGGCCTGCGTCCCGGAGTAGTCAAATTCCGCAGCCTGCCCGATAATGATGGGGCCACTGCCGATAACCATGACTTTCTTGACATTTTCTTTTTTCGGCATGTTATTTTCCTCCCATCATTTTGATAAACCGATCAAACAGATAGCTGTTGCCATGCGGTCCGGGGGAGGCTTCCGGGTGGTACTGCACCGTAAAGGTCGGATGATTCAGATAGCGCAATCCTTCAATGGTATTATCGTTAAGGTTCCGGTTAATCACTTCAATCGGCAGTCCCTTTAAACTGTCCTCATCCACCATAAAGCCGTGGTTCTGGGAAGTGATCATAATTTTATGGTCTACCAGGTCCCGTACAGGCTGGTTAATGCCCCTATGTCCAAACAGCATCTTTTTGGTTTTAGCGCCGTTAGCCAGTGCCACCAGCTGATGTCCCAGGCAAATGCCAAAGACCGGCTTTTTGCCCAGCATCTTTTGTACCTGCTCTATCTCAAAGGTCAGGTCTGCCGGATCCCCAGGGCCATTGCTCAGGAAGATGCCATCAGGATTTTGGTTCAGCACTTCTTCTGCCGAAGTTTCCGCTGGGAAGACCGTTAGATGGCAGCCTTTTTCCACCAGGCTGCGGAGAATATTCCGTTTTACGCCATAGTCCAGCACCGCTACATGGTACGGAGCGGTTTTCTCTCCCATCTCATAGACGTTCTTTGTACTCACCTGATGTACCTGATCATGCTGTTCCGGTGTGCTCAGCAGTTTTTGGATTTCTGCTTCCGGGGTATCAGCCGGAACCACAACACCCTGAATCGTTCCGTAAGCACGGATGCGACGGGTAATGGCCCGGGTATCCACATCGGTTAATACCGGGATATCATTTTTTCCCAAAAAGTCCAGCACACTGCCCTCATTGCGCCAGCTGGATGGGGTATCGCACAGCTCGCTCACGATAAGGCCTTTGTAGTAGCAGCGTTCTCCTTGATCAAAGAGCGGATTCACGCCGTAATTGCCAATCAACGGGTAGGTGAAAATAACAATCTGTCCACAAAAAGACGGGTCCGTCAAGGTCTCCTGATAGCCCACCATGCCTGTTGTAAAAACTACTTCGCCTACAGCCTTATGGGTAGCGTACAGATTTCCTTCGTAGACGCTGCCGTCCTTTAACACCAATTTGCCTTTTACTTTTTCCATACTACACCGTCTTTCATTACAAACTGACCATCTACAATCGTGGCAACCGCCTTACCCCTGCACTGTTTGCCTTCAAAAGGCGTTACCTTGCCCCGGGTATAGAACTTGCTGCTATCCACAGTCCATTCTTTGTCCAGGTCCAAAATGGTAATATCTGCCGCTTTTCCCACCTGCAAGCTTCCTGCATCCAACTGCATGATTTTTGCCGGATTGGTACTCATGGCATTGATGATTTCATTAAGGGTTAATTCCCCGGTGTGCACCAGGTCCGTCAAAGCCACCCCTACACTGGTTTCCAATCCGCAGAAACCATTGGGGGCATAGCGGAACTCCACATCCTTTTCTTCCGGTGCGTGGGGTGCATGGTCTGTTACGATGGCGTCAATGGTGCCATCCTTCAGCCCTTCCCGCAGTGCCTTGACATGATCCCAGCTACGCAGTGGCGGAGAAATACGGGCTGCCGTACTGTATGTCCGGCAGGCTTCATCCGTCAGTGTCAGGTGCTGCACCGTCGTCTCACAGGTAATCGGCACGCCCCGTCTTTTTGCCTCCCGGATAATCTCCACACAGCCTTTGGTGGTGATGTGGCAGATGTGGATATGGGTTCCAGTGTATTGAGCGATAAGCGCATCCCGCGCCACACAGATATCTTCCGCCAGCGCCGGGATTCCCGGTATGCCAAGGGCAGCGGACACTGCACCTTCATGCATATAGCCGCTATGGTTCATCTCTTCGTCAATATCATGGCACAGCAGAGGCTTGTCAAACGCCCCCACATATTTGGCAGCCAGCATCATAACCGTAGGGCTTTCCACAAAATGCCCGTCATCGGAAAATCCCATGGCGCCCCTTGCGGCCATATCGCCCATTTCTGCCAGTTCTTTTCCCTGTTCTCCTTTGGTAATGGCGCCGATGACTTCCACGTGCACGTAGCCTTCTTTTTCCGCCCGTTCCTTTACCCCGGACAGCACGATGGAGGTATCAATCACAGGTTTGGTATTGGGCATGCAGGCCACACGGGTAATGCCGCCTGCCGCTGCCGCCATGGTCCCTGTGACGATATCTTCCTTGGCTTCCAGTCCTGGTTCCCGCAAATGGGTATGGATATCAATGAGGCCCGGCACGACCACCAGCCCTTTGGCATCATAGACATTGTCAGCGGGCTCCTCAATATGCGCTGCCAGCGCAGCAATCTTTCCGTCCTGGATCAATAGATCCATCACAGCGTCCAAATTCTGGCTGGGATCCACAATTCTTCCTTGCTTAATGAGCGTTTTCAACGGATTTTCCTCCCATAATCGTCAAGAACAGTACCGCCATTCGTACCGCCACACCGTTAGTGACCTGTTCCCGGATCACCGCCTGATCGCTGTAGCCAGTCTCCCAGGAAATTTCCAGTCCCCGGTTCATGGGGCCGGGATGCATAACCAGACAGTCTTTCTTAGCCAGTTTCATCCGTTCTTCATTCACGCCATAAATCCGTGCGTACTCCCTGGCAGAGGGGAAGAGTCCCTTGCTCTGCCGTTCCAATTGTATGCGCAGAATATCTACCACATCTGCGCCCCGGATGGCGTCTTCCACGTGTTTATGCACCGTTACCCCCAGTTGATCTATCGCATAAGGGAGTAAGGTCATAGGCCCTGCTACGTGTACATCCGCTCCTAATTTTGTCCAGGCGGCAATATTGCTGCGGGCAACCCGGCTGTAGAGGATATCGCCGATGATGGCCATTTTCAGCCCCTTAAACTGCCGTCCGTGTTCCAAAATAGTAAACATGTCCAAAAGCCCCTGGGTAGGATGGGCATGGGCGCCATCCCCTGCATTAATGACCACCGGATCGGCAATCTGGGCTGCATAATGGGGCGCTCCTTCCACAGGATGCCGCATAACAATAGCGTCGCAGGCCATGGCCTGCATGGTCAGGATAGTATCCTTCAGGCATTCTCCTTTTTTCACGCTGCTGGTTCCCGTATTGAGGTTGATCACGTCCGCTCCCAAATACTTACCAGCTAGCTCAAAGGAGCTACGGGTCCGTGTACTGTTTTCATAAAACAGATTCACCACGGATTTCCCTCGAAGGGAAGGTAGTTTTTTGATATCCCGCTTCATGATTTTCTTCATTTCCGCAGCCGTGCGCATAATGAGATCATACTCTTGCACGGTCAGGGATTCCAAATCCAGGATGTCCCGTCCTGACAGGCTTGCCGCCGCCTTTGCCATGTTGTAGCCTCCTTATAAAAATAAGCCCTCTCGTCCTAAGACAAGAAGGCTTTTAAGATGCTTCTGGAATCAAAGTCCCTTTCTTAGTCTCACAGGACTAGATTAAAGGTTCATATGAAGTTATTGTTAGTGTACCATGGGCCAATGCAAAAGTCAACTTCTTTACAGGAGATGGCTGCGCAGATAGGCACCATCCTGAGGCATCAGGTATGCCGGTGCGATATCAAACACGGTCTTGCAGCCGGTTACCCCTTCCTGACGCAACCGGTACGCGGCCCGGGCATAGGCAACGAGTACACTGGTAGTAAATTCCGGATTGGAGTCCAGCTTCAAAGAAAACTCCATCACGTGCTTGTGTTCCTCCGCATGGCCAGTAGCACCGCTGCGGATCACAAAGCCGCCATGGGCCAGCCCCATATGGTTCTGGTTGAATTCCTCTTCCGAGATAAAATGCACCGTAGTGTCATAGTCCGCAAAGTAATTAGGCATCGTAACAATGGCCTGTTCCACCTTTTGGGGATCTGCCCCTTCTTCCAGCACCACATAGCACTCCTGGGTATGCATCTGCCGCGGCGTAAGCGCAGGATTTTTCCCGCTCCGGACAGCTTCCAGGGCACTTTCCACCGGCACTGTATATTGTTTTGCGTTTTTTACACCAGGGATGCGCCGGATGGCATCACTATGCCCCTGGCTCACGCCCCGGCCCCAGAATGTATAATCCTTCCCGGTGCGCAAAATAGCATTCATATAAATCCGTGCCAGGGAAAAGAGTCCAGGATCCCAGCCCACAGAAATAATTCCCAGATGGCCGGATGCTTTGGCAGCCTGCTCTACCGCAGCAAAATGTTCCGGGATGCGGGCGTGGGTATCAAAGCTGTCAATCACATTGAAATACTTCACGACTTCCGGCGTCTGTTTAGGCAGATCCGTGGCACTGCCGCCGCAGAGAATCATCACATCAATTTTATCCTGCCAAGCTTGCAAGTTCGCTACTGCAACCACAGGAACCCCCTGCGTAGCAATGGTAACGGACTTAGGATCCCTGCGGGTAAATACTGCCGCCAGTTTCATATCCGGATTTTTCTCCAGGGCACATTCCACCCCTCTGCCCAGATTGCCGTAGCCATAAATACCAATGCGAATTGCCATGATTTGACTTGTATGATAATTACAGAAGCAAAATCACCATTTTCCTTTCTTTAGATTCTGT
>CAJMHI010000061.1 GCA_905213155.1 uncultured Acidaminococcus sp.
GATGGTCCCAATGTTTACATGGGGTTTTGTTCTTTCAAATTTCTCTTTTGCCATTGTTATTTCCTCCTATATCACAAGTATTACTCTTGTGCAGTTCCTTTGTTTTTCGCGATAATCGTTTCCGCAATATTCTTGGGAACTTCTTCATAGTGGTCAACTTCCATGGAGTAGTTACCACGCCCCTGGGTCTTGGAACGCAGGTCGGTTGCATACCCGAACATTTCTGCCAGCGGGACAAAGGCCGTAATGACCTGTGCGCCGCTTCTTGCTTCCATGCCGTCAATGCGGCCCCGGCGAGAGTTCAGATCGCCGATAACATCACCCATGTATTCTTCAGGAATGGTAACTTCCACTTTCATGTACGGTTCCAGCAAAACAGGGTTTGCTTTCTGTGCACCGCTCTTAAAGCCCATAGAACCGGCAATATGGAATGCCATTTCAGAGGAGTCCACTTCGTGATAGGACCCGTCATACACGGTAACTCCGATATCCACCATTGGATACCCGGCCACAACGCCATTTTCCATGGCCTCTTTGACACCGTCTTCCACCGGCCCGATGTATTCCTTAGGAATCGCACCGCCGACGACTTTATTTTCAAACTTGAAACCTTCACCAGGTTCCAGTGGAGTCAGGCGCAGCCAGCAGTCACCATATTGGCCTTTACCGCCGGACTGACGAACAAATTTGCCCTGGCTTTCTACTTCCTTGCGGATGGTCTCACGGTATGCCACCTGTGGCTTGCCCACCGTGCAATCCACATGGAATTCCCGTTTCAGACGGTCCACGATAATATCCAAGTGCAGTTCGCCCATCCCAGAAATAATGGTCTGGGAAGATTCCGGATCCGTACGCACCCGGAAGGTGGGGTCTTCTTCGGCCAGCTTGCCAAGGGCGACACCCATCTTTTCTTGGTCGGCTTTGGTCTTAGGCTCAATAGCCACAGAAATAACCGGTTCGGGGAAAACCATGGATTCTAAAATAATGGGGGCTTTCTCGTCGCACAAGGTATCACCAGTGCCGGTGTCTTTCAGGCCAACGGCAGCAGCAATATCTCCTGCATAAACTGTCTCGATTTCCGTTCTGTGGTTGGAGTGCATCCGCAAGATACGGCCAATCCGTTCCCGTTTATCTTTGCTGGCATTGTATACATACGAACCAGCATTCAGTGTCCCGGAATATACCCGGAAGAATGCCAGACGGCCAACATAGGGGTCGGTGGCAATTTTAAAAGCCAGTGCGGCAAACGGTGCCTCATCGCTGGAAATACGTTCTTCTTCTTCACCAGTTTCCACATTGGTACCCTTGATAGGAGGCACATCCAGTGGAGACGGCATATAGTCAATAATCGCATCCAGTAAAGGCTGCACGCCCTTGTTCTTGTAAGAAGAACCGCAGGTCACCGGGTAGAGCTTGCATTGACAAGTCATTTTCCGGATCGCACTCTTGATTTCTTCTTTAGTCAGGTCTTCCCCATCCAGGTATTTCATCATCAGGTCATCATCGCTTTCAGCAACTGCTTCCAGCAAAATCTGACGATATTTTTGGGCTTGTTCTACATATTCAGCAGGAATTGGTTCAAATTCTTCGTCTTTGCCCAGCTTATCGCCATAGACGATAGCCTGCATCTCCACCAAATCAACCAGTCCTACGAAAGCATCTTCCGCACCCATGGGGATTTGGATTGCCACTGCATTCGCGCCCAAACGATCTTTCATCATTTGGATTACGTTGAAGAAGTCGGCACCAGTGGTGTCCATCTTATTCACGTATGCGATACGGGGGACATTGTATTCTTCCGCTTGACGCCACACGGTTTCGGACTGCGGTTCAACGCCGCCTTTAGCGCTGAACACTGCAACGGAGCCATCTAATACACGCAGGGAACGTTCAACTTCTACCGTGAAGTCCACGTGGCCCGGGGTATCAATAATATTAATGGAATGGCCTTTCCAATGGCAAGTGGTCGCGGCGGAAGTAATCGTAATACCACGTTCTTGTTCCTGAACCATCCAGTCCATGGTAGCAGCGCCATCATGAACTTCACCAATCTTATGGGTTTTTCCGGTGTAGAACAGGATACGTTCCGTGGTTGTAGTTTTACCAGCATCAATGTGAGCCATGATGCCGATATTTCTAATTTTCTCTAAGGGAAACTCTCTACCCACGAATTACTCCTCCTTGTTTAAGGATTGCATTACCAGCGGTAGTGAGCAAACGCTCTGTTTGCTTCCGCCATCTTATGCGTATCCTCACGTTTCTTGACAGATGCGCCCGTGTTGTTGGCAGCGTCCATCAATTCACCGGCTACGCGTTCGTACATTGTTTTTTCGCCGCGAGCACGGGAATAGTTAACCAGCCACCGGATTCCCAACGTAGTTTTCCGGTCAGCCCGGACTTCCACAGGGACCTGATAGTTGGCACCGCCAACCCGGCGTGCTTTTACTTCCAGGACAGGCATTACATTCTTCATGGCAGCATCGAAAACTTCCATGGGGTCTTTCCCGGTTTTGGAATGAATCAGATCAAATGCATCATATACAATACGCTCTGCCACGCCTTTTTTGCCGTCGAGCATAATTTTATTGATGAATCTTGTCAGCAGTTTGGACCCGTATACTGGATCCGGTAATACATCTCTCTTGGTTACAGGACCTTTTCTCGGCATCTGTATTTCCTCCTTCGTAATCAAATCATTCTGCAGCAGGCAGACACATTATTTCTTAGCTGCTTTCGGGCGTTTAGCGCCATACTTGGAACGGCTCTGGTTGCGATCCGCAACACCAGCAGTATCCAATGCACCGCGAATGATGTGATAACGAACACCAGGAAGGTCCTTAACTCTTCCACCTCTGATCAGAACAACACTGTGTTCCTGCAGATTGTGGCCAATACCAGGGATGTAAGCGGTAACTTCAATCCCATTGGTCAGGCGCACACGAGCAACCTTCCGCAGAGCGGAGTTAGGTTTCTTCGGCGTGGTGGTGTACACTCTCGTGCAGACACCGCGTTTTTGGGGTGAATTTTTCAGTGCTGGCGCCGTGGATTTTTGAGTAATAACCTGTCTACCTTTACGAATCAATTGATTGATTGTAGGCATTCCGGCACCTCCTTTCTCAAGAATCAGATTTAATGAGTATGAAACTTCCAATTGGAAGGTTCTACCTGGATTTAAGGACACAGGCTATAGACGCTCCCACGTGAATGCCGCAGGCCTTTCCCAGCTCCTGCATGGTCGCTACCGTTTCCATAGCGATTCCCTTGGCTTCGCACAAGTCCTTCACCGGACCTGTCACATGGTCATTGGCGTCCAGCGCGATCAGAACTCCTAAGGCCTGATCCCGGGCAATGGCTTTTTGAGATTGTTTCACGCCCACTACAACGGGAGACCCGTTTTTCACGTCTGCGAGAAACATACAACACCTCCAAAAAGACAGACTACCCTCTGTGACACTGTGCTATTGTATCATTCCGCGCTAGTGATGTCAACAATTTCCCCGTATTTTTTCCATGTTTATCCCTGTTTACAGGCCACTCTTTCATTACACAGTTCCCCGTGTTTTATATTGTTTCTGCATTTCCTTTTTTCTAAGATTTTCAGCCATTTTTTTGGAATTTTTTATAGGCGCTTCTAAAAAAAGGCGCTATATTTCCATTGATTTTTGACTACTTAAAATTAGATTTCACAAAGATTTTACATATATAAAAGGACTTCACCAATAAAAAAGCGGCAGGAGATAACCTCCCGCCGGTTTTCTGTAGCATTATTTCTTCCCCTCCGGGGTATTGGTGATGAGGGCGATGAATACCAAGTCTTCTTTCCCATCATTTTTTATCCCATGGCTGGCGCCGTCTGCACAAAACGTCACGTCTCCTGCCTTTACCCGGGATAGTTTCCCCTCATCATTGTACTCCCCTTCCCCTTGAAGCAGGTAATAGGTTTCAAAGTTCTTCACGTGTTGATGATATGGTACTTCAAAGCCAGGGCGCAAAGTAATCTTCGCAAACAGGCTATTGGCGTTCTGAAACAATTCCGGATCCAGCAGCACATCTTTTACAATTAGATTTCCGGTTGCGCTTTTATTTTCCTCATGATGCAGGTTCGTAAATACGGCCATAAAAATCCCCTCCTCGGTTTGTCTACAGGTATTATACTCATTTCTGTCCAGAAATTTCAACCACTGCAAAAAAAAGGACCGCTTTGCAATTTGCAAAGAAGTCCTTTCCTCACCACTTCTCAAAACCTATTTTTTGACCACATCAATTTGACCATCCTTCAGCACAATGGCAATATGATCCCCACTGCCAATTTCGCCAAGGACAATCTTACGGCTCACCACCGTTTCAACGGTATGCACAATGAGCCTCTTCAGAGGCCGTGCTCCAAAGGCAGGATCAAAACCGCTCTTAGCCAGGTAGGCAATGGCTTCATCACTGGCAGTCAGGTCCAAATCCATCTGTTTACGGAGCCGATCGCCCAGCTGATGCAGGATCAATTTCACAATATCTTTGATCTGCTCAGGATCCAGCGGCTGGAAGACTACGATATCATCCACACGGTTCAGAAACTCCGGACGGAAGAATTTCCGCAGCATTCCCAGCACTTCCTCATGGGAAATCTTACCTTTCTTTTCCATGATTTCCTGGCTTCCCAGGTTGCTGGTCATAATGATAAGCGTATTCTTAAAGTCCACAATGCGGCCCTGCCCATCGGTCAACCGCCCATCGTCCAGCACTTGCAGCAGTACGTTGAATACGTCTGGATGTGCTTTTTCGATTTCATCAAACAAGATTACGGAATACGGATGACGCCGTACTTCCTCCGTCAGCTGTCCGCCTTCCTCATAGCCTACATATCCTGGAGGCGCACCAATCAAGCGGGAGACAGTGTGCTTTTCCATGTATTCGCTCATATCAATACGGATAATACGCTTTTCGTCATCAAACAGCACTTGTGCCAGCGCTTTGGCCAGTTCCGTCTTGCCCACACCGGTCGGCCCCAAAAAGATAAAGGAACCAATAGGTTTATTGGGGTCCTTGATCCCCGCACGGGCACGAATCACGGCCTCACTGACAGCCTGCACGGCTTCATTCTGACCTACCACCCGTTCATGAAGAATTTCCGGCAGGTGAGCCAGCCGTTGTTTCTCTCCTTCCATCAGGCGGTTGACTGGAATGCCGGTCCAGGTGCTGACAACTTTGGCAATATCATCTTCGTCCACTTCTTCTTTAAGTAGCTTCTGGGCAGAATTGTCTTGTTCACCCAATTGATTCAATTGCTTTTGCAGCTCCGGCAGCTTGCCATACTTTAATTCAGCCAGCTTGTTCAGGTCGTAGGCGCGTTCTGCCTCTTCCATCTGCTTTTTCACATTGTCAATTTCCTGCTTCACCTGGCGGACCTTGGCAATGCCGGCTTTTTCTTCCTTCCATTGGTTCATCAGCTGATCATTGCTCTGTTTCAGGCCTGCCAGTTCCTCACGGATTTTTTCCAGGCGTTCTTTGCTTTGGGCATCGTCCTCTTTTGTAAGCGCCTGCTCCTCAATTTGCAACTGTAACATCCGGCGTCGACTTTCGTCCAGTTCTGTAGGCATGGAATCTATTTCCGTACGCAGCCGGGCCGCAGCCTCATCCACCAGGTCAATAGCTTTATCCGGCAGGAAACGGTCATTGATATACCGGTTGCTCAGCGTTGCCGCTGCTACCAGGGCAGAATCCTTAATGCGCACGCCATGGTGCACTTCGTACCGTTCTTTCAGCCCTCTTAAGATGGAAATCGTATCCTCCACGCTGGGTTCGCTGACCAGTACCGGCTGGAAGCGCCGCTCCAAAGCGGAGTCCTTTTCAATATACTTATGATATTCCTTTAGTGTGGTTGCTCCGATACACCGCAGTTCTCCTCTGGCCAGCATCGGTTTCAGGATGTTGCCCGCATCCATGGAACCCTCGCTGGCGCCGGCTCCCACTACCGTATGCAGCTCATCAATGAACATGATAATCTGACCAGTAGAATCGGAAACTATTTTTAAGATCTTTTTCAGACGCTCTTCAAATTCTCCCCGATATTTCGCCCCGGCCACCAGGCTGGCTAGATCCAAGGCATACAGCGTTTTATTTTTCAAAGATTCCGGTACATCCCCGGCTACAATCCGGCGGGCCAGTCCTTCGACAATAGCGGTTTTGCCCACGCCCGGTTCGCCGATAAGCACTGGGTTGTTCTTTTTCCGGCGAGAAAGGATTTCAATGGTCCGGCGGATTTCTTCATCCCGCCCGATCACCGGGTCCAGTTTCCCCTCACGGGCTTTACGGGTCAGATCCTGTCCATATTTTTCCAAGGTTTTCTTGTTCTCGTCCGCATCGCCGTTATTTTCGTACTTATCAATCAAGCTACGAATAGCACTGCGGGTAATTCCGTACTTTTTACACAGGTTCACCACATTCGTGTCCCCATCCTCGCATAAAGCGGCAAGCAGATGGGATGCAGTAACCTCATTTTGTCCGGCGGCTTTTTCCGCAAGGGCAAATACCCGGGCAAGCCCCGCGCTCATGGAAAGGCGGTCCGTTCCTTTTACCGATGGGATTTCTTTAAGCAGTCCGTCCACTTCCCGATTAAATTGGGATGGATCCACGTTTAAACTTTTCAGCACAAACTTAAAAAAGCCATCAGGTTGGGCACACATTGCACTCAAAAGGTGCACGGTACTGATTTCCTGATTATAATTTATGACAGCCTGTTGCTGGGCCGCTTCTAATAAACTTCTTACTTCATCACTCAAACGTTCTGCTGGCATAATAAACACCTCCAACTTTCTATTTTCTGCACACGACGCTTACAGTTTTCTTCTATTATTAGGAAGGGAATCCAGATTCTTTGTCGAATAAGACCACATACCCTTCCATCTGATCAGCCTAAAGGAGGATTTATGAATTCGTCCGTTTATCTGTATCATTTATTTGATGTGGCCGACGAAATTGACCTAACCCTGGTAGAAGCTCTCTGGACCAGCCGGAACAAAATTGCTTCCCGCCTGCGCCTGGAAAAAAGCACCCCAGGATCTATCACCTTCAAAGACCCCCCGGTTCTGGTTGAACTGGGCAGCCATGAAATGAACATTGCCGGCAAAGAGTATCTAGCGGTTATGAAAGCCAGAATCTTTGACATCGGCGTAGTGAGCCTGATTTTCCATCTGGATCTGCCAGAGGAGATTTCCTATGAAGAATATCTGGATCTGGCCATTGCCTTGGAAAAGCTGCCTAAGGATTTCATCCGGGAATACATTACCGCGGTCACGGACACCATCAAACCAGCCTGCGCCAAAATGCGCATCTCCGATTTTGATGAGGATTTTGTAGTCTACTATTTCCGGGACCCACTTCCCGACTGGGATTTTACTCCGCTCATGATGAAGGATAAAACTCCGCTCAGCGAAGAAACCCGAAATCAGATTATGACCAACCGTTTCACCTACAGTACCGGGGATGAGATTTATCTCACCTGGGATACGGCCCTTCTCTACGACAAAACCGGCAGTATGGATCTTCCCGATCTTTTGGAATTTGCCAACGCCCAGTTCCTGGAGTTGCGCTACTATGACGATGCGCTGAACAAAGCCGTAGACAAAACCTATACGGAAATTGATGCCGCTGACAGTCCCCAAGGTCCTGGACGCATCCACACCTTCCGCCAACTGCGAGGGCATTTGATGGAAGTGATGGCGGATATGAGCGTCCTCACCAGCAATATCGACAATGCCTTGCAGGTCACCGAAGATATTTTTAACGCCAGAGTTTATGCCCGGTATATGAATCTTCTCCATGCCGAAGTCTGGTGGGAAAATATCAATACCAAAATCAATGTACTCCAGCGCTGTTATTCCCTTCTAAACGGGGAAGTGTTGACCCACAGGTTTGCACTGCTGGGGAAAATCGGATTAGGGCTGCTTGCCGTGATCGCTCTGATGCTGGTAGTTTTGGCTATTGGCCTCCTCTTCTAACTTCATATCCATACTATAATGACCCAGGAAGCATTTTTCACTTCCTGGGTCATATTGTACGCTTTAAAAGTCAAAAAGTCAAATTATTTTTCGCTTTTTTGACTTTTATTTTTTGGATTGTCCAAAAGTGCCAATCCCCTAGCTAATTTACTCCGGTTTTCCGGCTGTAGCGGCAGCATTGCTTGCAGTTTAGCCACAAAGGCAGTGATGGCATCCATATTCCCCGCCTTGCATTCCAGCTCCACTTCTGCAAGAGGCTCCACATTTTCTCCAGCCTGGATCGTACCGCTGTCCAAGGCGAGTTCTGCTTGGGTCCCCTTCCCCAGGTCTAATAAGGCCAAATGCCTGGTAAAGGCAACGATACAAAAAGGCTCCCAAGATTTGCCTTCCAACAAAGCATATAGCTTGGCATCCATTTCAGGAGAAAATCCATTCCATAGCGGAACCGGCTGTGTAACAGGCACTGTATATTCTTCCCGCTGGGAAACTCCATTGTAGATTGTCCCCTTGGTCTTTATCGTCACTTCCCATTGCTTGCCATTGGTCTGGCGAATCCGGTAGGCAAGGCCAGCTTTTGTCAATGCCATATCCGGCGTGTCATAATACACATTTTGCAGTTCTACTATTTTTTCCGTGCCGGGCAAAATTCTCTCCCGGATCAAAGGCAACGAAAATAATTTTCCCCTTCCCTCCGGTGTGGATACCAGCTTAATTTCCTTTTCCATTTTCATCCACTTCCGAAAGTGCCCACTTTTCTTTCTGCTGCTTTACCAAATCCTGCAGCGTGGTGTTATCCACGATAGCATCCACCGCACTCTGGATCTGCTTCCACAAGTCCAGCGTGGGACACTGTTTCGCCCTGCTGCAGGCCTTATGTCCTGGTTCCAGACAGGTTACAGAGGCCAGCGTACCTTCCACAGCCCGGAGAATCTCCCCCACCGTATAAGCTGCAGGCCGCCGCACCAGCTTATATCCGCCCAAGGAGCCCCTGGTGCTTTTCACCAGTCTCGCCCGTGACAACTGGGTAATAATTTGTTCCAAATATTTTTCCGAGATTTCCTGCCGCTGGGAAATACTTTTAATAGGAACATACGATGCCTGCCCATTAATGGCCAAATCAATCATGAGGCGCAATGCATAGCGCCCTTTCGTAGAAATCTTCATAGCCGTTCTTGTATGATAATTACAGAAGCAAAATCACCATTTTCCTTTCTTTAGATTCTG
>CAJMHI010000062.1 GCA_905213155.1 uncultured Acidaminococcus sp.
TCTATACAGGTAGCGTAATTTCTACCGCTGTTCAATTTGGAGTTGCAATTTACGATTTTATCATATTTTTTCCTAAGGAACAAATTACACCGGTAAGACTTGCTGCATGGCTTCCGGCAGTCTGTCCAGCAGGTCCCCGGCTTTCATGCCGATTTTCCCACCTGCAGCCGCCAAATCCCCCGCCAATCCGTGGAGATACACCCCGCAGCAGGCCGCTTTTTCGAGCGTTAACCCCTGTCCCAATAGCGCCGCAATGGTTCCCGTTAGTACGTCGCCGCAACCGCCGGTAGCCATGCCCGCATTTCCTGTCGTATTGAAATAAACCTGTCCGTTCGGCAGGGCAATCAGCGCAGGAGTACATTTTAAGACCACCACGGCGTTCCAGCGACTAGCCCCCTCCCGGGCAGCCTTTACCGGGTCATCCAATACGGTTTTGATATTGCACCCTAAGAGCCCCGCCATTTCGCCCGGATGGGGTGTCAGGATTTTTGGGGGCAATTCTTTTAATAGGGTATCCTGTCCATCCAAGGCATTCAGGCCATCCGCATCAATGACTAATGGCTGTTCCAGATGGGGCAGGAGCTGCCGGACAAATTCTACGGTCTCCGGTGCTTTACCCATTCCCGGCCCCACGGCGATTACGTCATAGTTGTTAAGTGCGTTCAGCCCGGCTTCTGCCAGCGGCCGCACCATAACTTCCGTGGATTTGATAATGAGCGGCTGCAACACTTCCGGTTGTGTGTACAGCGTCACAAGGCCCCCACCAGCACGCACCGCCGCCTTGGAACACAGCTCAGCCGCACCGGCATAACCTAAACTGCCGGCTAATACACCGATTTTCCCGTTCATGCCCTTATGGGCGTTGGCAGGGCGCCGGGATAGCCATGCCTGCACCAAATCTGCTGTCAAGAGCTCCTCCCGGCTTTCCGCTTCTGTCAAAAGAGACGGCGGCGTATTCAGATTGGCAAGGATAATTTCTCCCGTAAAGCTGGCCCCGGGATACAGATAGAGGCCTGGCTTAGGAGCAATCATTGTCACCGTTGCCCGGGCCGAAAGCGCCAGCTCCGTTTTGCCCGTGTCCGCTTCTACACCGCTGGGGATGTCCACGGCAAGGACTGGAGTAGGCACCATCCGCAAGGTCTCTACAAGGGACCGCACAGGCTCCCGCATACTTCCGTGAAAACTGGTTCCCAGCAGCGCATCAATAAATAAATCACTTTGGGCGCAGGCGCTCAGCACCTCTTCCTGCTGGTTTTCCCATACAAAATGCCGCAAAGGGAAGTGCTGGCTCATCCGGTATTGGAGTGCCGCCCCCTCCCCAAACTTTTGAGGATCTTCCCCGCAGACGATGGTGATGGCAGCCCCTTTTTGGAAAAGAAACCGGGCCGCTGCCAAGCCGTCTCCCCCATTATTGCCTTTACCGATCAGGCAGACGATCTTTTTCCCGCCAGTGCCGCCCAAGAGCTTTTCTGCCGCTTGTGCCACAGCCCGCCCGGCATTTTCAATGAGAACTGCTTCCGGGATGCCTATTTGCTGGATCGCCGCGTCATCCACCTGCTTCATAGCCTTGCCAGAAATCAATTTCATGTGCTTATTCCTCCAGTAACACTTCGGCTACCGCATTGCCTGCCGTGTGGCTGATGCTTACGTGAACCCGTTCCACATGGCGCAAAAGAGCTGCTGCCCGCAGTTTTCCCATCAGATGCAGCTGCGGACACCCGGTGCGTTCATCTACCAAAATCTCCGCATCCAAAAGCTCACTGCGGTGGATTCCCGTTCCCAGGGCTTTTCCCAAAGCTTCTTTGGCGGCAAACCGGGCCGCATAGGATTCGCTGCTGTGAGCGCCTTTGCGTTCGCAATAGGCGATTTCGTCCGGGGTAAAAACCTGCTCCTTAAATCCTTTTTGCCGCAGGGCCCGTTCAATCCGTGCCACTTTGACCATATCAATACCAATTCCGATAATCATGATTTTTCTCCTGCTTTCTATCATACTGGACAATTGTGCCAAAGATGGAACAAATCTATGCCTTTTTTCCGACATCTCTACGTCTCATGCGCCTTCTTCCAGGCTTTAATTCTCTGCAGCCGCTCCTTATAGCGCTGCTCTACTCCCTCGTCCGTAGGCTGGTAATAGGCCCGGTCTTTCAGAGAATCCGGCAGGCACTGCATGGCCGCCATTTTTTCCGGCAGGTCATGGGCATATTGGTAGCCCTTACCATACCCCAGCTGATTCATCAGCTTCGTAGGGGCGTTGCGGATATTCATGGGAACGGGTTCATCCAGGTGCTCCAGGGCATCCGTCCGGGCTGTTGCATACGCCACATCCAGTGCATTGCTTTTAGGCGCCATGGATAGATAGATCACGGCATGGGTCAAATTTACGCTGCATTCCGGCATGCCGATAAAATGACAAGCCTGGTACGCTGCCACGGCAATTTCCAGTCCCCTGGGATCCGCGAGCCCCACATCCTCGCTGGCAAAGCGCACCACCCGCCGGGCAATATACAGGGGATCCTCCCCCGCTTCTAGCATCCGGGCCAGCCAGTAGACCGCAGCATCCGGATCCGAATTGCGCATGGATTTGTGGAGAACCGAAATTACATTATAGTGTTCTTCCCCGTGCTTGTCGTATAAAAGGTTTTTTTTACTGGTACACTGTTCCACCGTGTCCCGTGTTACATAAATCCCATCCGGGCGTTGTTCTCCGTTTAACACCACCATTTCCAAGGTGGAAATGGCCGATCGGGCGTCCCCATTGGAAAATTCGCCCACCATGCGGAGCAATTCCTCGTCCATATGCACGGATTCTTTGCCAAAGCCCCGGGGATCGGTAAGTGCCCGCTGGAGGATTTTCATAATGTCTTCCGGCTCCAACGCTTTGAGCACGAATACCTTACAGCGGGATAATAGCGCCCCGTTGATTTCAAAAGAAGGGTTTTCTGTAGTGGCCCCGATGAGAATGATGGAGCCTTTTTCCACATAGGGCAGGAATGCATCCTGCTGGGCACGGTTAAAGCGATGAATTTCGTCCACAAATACAATCGTCCGGTGTCCAAAGCAGCGGTTTTCTTCTGCTCGCTGCATCACCGCACGGATTTCTTTTATTCCGCTGGTCACGGCGGAAAAATTAATAAACCCCGCCTTCGTAGACTGAGCAATAATCTGTGCCAGGGTGGTCTTCCCCACGCCGGGAGGCCCCCAGAATATCATGGAGGAAATCCGGTCCGCTTCAATCAAATTGCGCAAGACCTTGCCCGGATCCAGAAGGTGCTTTTGCCCGACAAATTCATCCAGTGTCCGTGGCCTGAGCCGTGCCGCCAAAGGTTCTTCCGTCGGTACTGCAAATAAATTATCTTCTTCCATGCTGCCATTCACCTCCCACAACCGTTCTAACACTTTATTATACCATTTTCTGCCCATACAAAAAACCGGGGAGCGCTTCACCCGGTTTTACATCGAAAGATTTTATGCAGTTCTGAGAGTTTTCCATGGTTCGGCAGCAGATACACATAATCGCCTGCTAAAAGCAGCGTATTGCCCCGGGGAATCAGTTCCATATCCCCCCGCCGCACGCTGATCACCAGAGCGTTGCCCGGAAAATGAATCTGGGCCAGTGTTTTTCCTTCCGCATAGGAACCGCCTTCCACTGCCACTTCCAGCAGATGCTGTTCCCGGGGAGCCGCCATTAAATTGGGGTTGCTTGCCTTTGCCTTCAAGGATTTCTCCAGCATGGCATCAAAAATTGGCGTATCCTCGCAAATTTCCGCAGCCGCATAGGCAAAGATTACGACGATACAAAGGGGTACCAAATGGTAGAACCGTCCTGTCATTTCCAAAAGGAGCAGCACCGACGTCACAGGCCCCCGGACGCTTCCGGTAAACAGGCCCGCCATGCCAAAAACCACCATATGAAGCCGGAAATTTTCCGGCAGCATACCCAGCTGTGCCAAGGTGCCACCGTACAGCCCGCCACACAAAGAACCTAACACCAGCATGGGCTGGAGGGAGCCGCCAGGCGCCCCGGAAGCCGTACTGCATAAGGTGAAGACAAATTTCCCCACCAGATACACCAGAATCAAAGGAAGGGACCCTTCCAAATCCACCATGGCTTCAATCAGATTGTCCCCCGCCCCCAAAATCTGCGGGAGCAAATAGGTCACTGGGATGGTCAATAAAAGGGCAAACCCGATCCGCATCCAGGAATTTTTAAAAATCGGTAGCTGATAAAATTTCCCCATGGCAAACGTGCCTTTGTTAAAAGCTACGCCCGCTAGGCCTGTCAAAATCCCCAAGCCCACCAGCTGGGGCAGGTAATTCACAGGCATAATCTCCATTTTAGGGATAGCCAGCACCGTTTCATGACCAAATACATTGTGCACCAACAGCGTAGCCGTTGTGGACGCCATAAGTGTCGGCACCATCACCAGGGCTGACATATTTTTATGGATGATTTCCATGGTAAACAGCACGCCGGCCAGCGGTGCATTAAAGGCTGCCGCAATGCCTGCTCCTGCCCCGCTGCTGATAAGGGCACGGGTTTCCAGATTGGTATTGTCCAGAAAACGCCCTACGCCCTGCCCGGCCATACCGCCGATCTGCACCGAGGGGCCTTCTCTTCCCATGGACAAACCAGCCCCGATACCGGTAGCCGTTGCCAGCAGTTTCACCAAAAGAACCCGCATCCAGTGCCGGCTTTTTTCCAGTCCCAGCACAATGCTCCGGATCTGGGGAATACCGCTGCCGCCCGCCACAGGCACCCAGCGCACCAAGCCGGCGATAAATCCGGCTAGCAGGATAAGACCTGCCACCCAAAAAATAATATATACTGGGGGCAGGCTGCGAAGAAAAAGTACCGCCGTTCTCCGGTTTTCCATTACAAAGCCCAGGCACAGCCGCAGCACAGTAATCATGGTCCCGGCAAAAAGCCCTACCAGCATTCCTTCAAAGGCCAGTTTTAACTTCAGGTCCGGGATATGGAGGATACCGTTTAAGGTTTTTTCTCGTTCTACCCTGTTCATTGCACTGTATCAAACAGATGGGTAAAGTCCAAGGTGGCAAAATAATCTTTTTCGGTTTCTGCCCGGCGCAGCAAGGCCACGCTGCCATCTTCCTTCAGCAAAAGTTCTGCGCACCACAATTTGGCATTGTAGTTATAGCCCATAGCGGAACCGTGGGCCCCGGCATCGTGAATAAAGAGGTAATCTCCCTCTTCCAGAAGGGGCAGCTTCCGGTCGATGGCAAACTTATCGTTGTTTTCGCACAGACCGCCCGTCACATCATACGTATGGTCACAGGGCGCATTTTCTTTGCCCAGCACCGTAATATGATGGTAGGCCCCATACATGGCAGGCCGCATCAAATTGGCAGCACATGCATCCACGCCTGCATATTCCTTGTAAATATGCTTGAAATGCAGCACTTTTGTCACCAGTGCCCCATAAGGCCCGGTAACAAAACGGCCCATTTCCGTAAAGATCGCCACATTCCCCATGCCGTTAGGAACCAGCACTTCATCAAAGACCCTGTGCACGCCTTCCCCAATGGCAAAAATATCATTGGACTTCTGGTCCGGTTTGTACGGAATGCCCACGCCCCCGGACAAATTGATAAAGTCCACGGCCACGCCGGTATCCTGCTTCATTTCCACAGCCAGTTCAAACAGCTGCTTAGCCAGTTCCGGATAATATTCGTTACTCACCGTGTTGCTGGCCAAAAAAGCATGAATCCCAAAATGTTTCACGCCCTTACCTTTTAAAACCCGGAAGGCCTCCCGCAGTTGGTCTTTGGTCATGCCGTACTTGGAATCGCCAGGATTATCCATAATGGAATTGCCCAGGGCAAAAACGCCTCCGGGATTGTAGCGGCAACAGATGGTCTCCGGAATGGCTGCTACCTCTTCCAGAAAATCAATCATAGTAAAATCATCCAAATTGATAATCGCCTGTAATTTATAGGCTTCCTGCATATCCTTTACCGGCGTATCGTTGGAAGAAAACATGATATCATGGCCTTTAAAGCCCGTCACATCGCTTAAAATCAGTTCCGGATAGGAGGAGCAATCCGTCCCGCAGCCTTCTTCCCGCATGATTTGCAAAATCCCCGGCAGTGGTGTCGCCTTGACCGCAAAATATTCTTTAAAGCCTTTATTCCAGCTGAAAGCTTTGTTAATATTCCGCACCGTCTGCCGAATGGCTTTTTCGTCATACACATAAAACGGAGTTGGATACGTTTCTGCAATTTGTTCTGCTTGTTCTTTTGTCAAGAACGGAACCTTGTTCATTGGAATTGCCTCCTCATGCTTTTGCCGGGTTACCCCAGCATCATTCTATCGTTATCCAGTTCCGAACCGGCCGCTTTTTCAAATAGGTCCAGGAGGTCCGGAATGGTCAGTTTAGCTTTTTCTTCTGCACTCACGTCCACTACAATACGGCCTGCATCCATCATGATCAGCCGGTTGCCAAACCGCAGGGCGTCCCGCATATTATGAGTAATCATTAGGGCCGTCAAATGATCCCGAGCAATAATTTTCTGTGTGAGCCCCAGCACTTTTTCTGCTGTTTTGGGATCCAGAGCCGCCGTGTGCTCATCCAAAAGCAGCAGTTTCGGCTTGGTCAGAGTAGCCATAAGCAGTGTCAAGGCCTGCCGTTGTCCGCCGGACAGCAGTCCTACCCGGGTGGTAAGACGGTCCTCCAGCCCCAGGTCCAATTCTTTCAGCATGGTTTTAAACTGCGCCCGTTCATTATCCTTGAGGGCCCAGGATAATCCAGGCGTCTTCCCTCGCCGGGAAGCCAGGGATAAATTTTCTTCAATCATCATCCCGGCAGCGGTGCCCATCATAGGATCCTGAAATACCCGGCCGATGTATTTGGCCCGTTTATGTTCCGGCATCCCGGTTACGTCCACGCCGTCAATTTTGATACTGCCCTTATCCACGGGAAAAACGCCGGCAACAGAATTCAACAGGGTGGATTTCCCAGCGCCATTGCCGCCGATAATAGTGATAAAGTCCCCTTCGTCCATGTGCAGCGATACATCCAGCAGGGCTTTTTTTTCATTCACCGTACCGGGGAAAAATGTTTTGGAAATATGCTCCAGTTCCAGCATTACAATCCCGCCTTTCTGCCCTGAAATTTAGTCTTCACCGCAGGCAGGCTGAGCGCAATGGCTACCAGCACCGCTGTAAAGAGTTTCAAATCATTGGGCGGCATTCCCATCTGCAGAACCACGGCAATCACCAGACGGTACACAATGGACCCCAGAATAACGGAAATCAGGGAGTTTTTAAAGCTCCGGGTCCCGAATAAAACTTCCCCGATAATCACGGACGCAAGACCAATAACGATGGTGCCCACGCCCATGCCCACGTCGGCAAAGCCGTTGCTCTGGGCCACCAGCGCCCCGGTAACGGCGATAAAAGCGTTACTGATGCCAAGGCCCAGTAGCAGCATAATATTGGTATTAACTCCCTGGGCCCGGATCATCTGGGGATTAAATCCGGTAGCCCGCAGGGCCGCTCCCAGTTCAGTGCCAAAAAACCAGTACATAAATTCTGCAAAAACTACGCAGGCCAAAAGTCCCGCTGCCAAGACGGCTGTAGAATAGGACAACCCTAAAGCATTTTGCAGCGCTGTAAAGGCCGTGGTTTTGCCCAAAAGAGAAATATTGGCCCGTCCCATAATCCGCAGGTTCACGGAATACAGGGCAATCATGGTAAGAATCCCGGCCAAAAGCGCCGGGATTTTCAGCTTCGTATGGAGCAGGCCGGTCACAACGCCTGCCAGACAGCCGCACAGGGCTGCCGCCAGAATAGCTGCGACGGGATGCACATCCTTATCCAAAAGGGAAACGGCAACCGCCGCCCCCAAAGGAAAAGATCCTTCTACGGTCAAATCCGCCAAATCGAGAACACGGAACGTAATATACACACCCAGGGCCAAGAGTGACCACAACAGCCCTTGGGAAATCGTCGGTAACAAAAGATCCATCATGACTAGTTAGCTCCTTTAACTTCTTTCAGGAGCGCATCCGGGAAGGTAATCCCCAGCCGTTTGGCCGCCTCTTCATTAAGCGTAACGGTAAAGGTTTTCTGTTCCTCTACAGCCATAGTCTGGGGTTTGGCTTTGCCCAGGAGAATATCCCCGGCCATTTCTCCGGCCTGTACGCCCAGTTTGTAGTAATCTACGCCCAGCGCTGCCAGTCCGCCGCCTTTAACCATATTGGCTTCGCCGCAGAACACAGGGATCTTCTTTTCATCCGTGATCTTGGTCAGGTTGGGCATCGCAGAAGCGATGACGTTATCCGTAGGCACATAAATCGCATCCACCTTGCCCATCAGGCTTTGGGCCGCCTGCTGGATATCATTGACGTTAGAAACCGTTGCTTCCACCGCCGCAAGTCCCTGGGCAGCAGCCGCCTTTTTGGCTTCTTCAATCTGAATCTGGGAATTGACTTCACTGGAATTGTAAATAAAGCCCACCGTTTTTGCCTGGGGGAGCACTTGCTTAATCATGGCAATTTGTTTATCCACCGGGTTTTTGTCCGTGGTACCGGTGACATTGGTGCCCGGTTTCGCATTGTCCTGCACCAGTTTTGCCGTTTTATAATCCGTGATGGCCGTTCCTACAATGGGAATCTCTTTGCTGGCATTGGCCATGGTCTGGGCCGCCGGCGTTGCGATAGCGCACACCAAATCCACTTTATTATTGACAAACCGCTGGGCAATAGTCTGAAGATTGGATTGATCCGCCTGGGCATTTTGCTTGTCCAGTTTCAGGTTCTTGCCTTCTTCAAAGCCCTTGTTTTTCAACCCATCCACAAATCCCTTGTTGGCCGCATCCAGAGCAGGATGTTCCACCAGCTGGATAATCCCTACGCTGACGGTTTTATTGCCGGAATCACTTTTGGCCGTATCTCCGCCACAGCCGCCAAACGCCAGCATACAGGCCAATAACCCCATACCTGCCAGCGCCTTCAGTCCGCCCTGCATTCTGTTCATTCTTTTCATTTCTACCATCCTTCCTTACTACAAGATTCTTCCATCCGGGGGCCTCCCGGTCGGTATTTTTATTATTTTATCATATCCCCTTTGTAGGGGCAACAAAAATGAGGCAAAACAAGTACGATTTTTATTTTTCCGTAAATTGCAACTCCAAATTGAACAGCGGTAGAAATTACGCTACCTGTATAGAT
>CAJMHI010000063.1 GCA_905213155.1 uncultured Acidaminococcus sp.
GTGCGAGAAAGTAATTATGGGCTAAATTTTGCTTGATTTTTCATAGCTGGTCTCCCTTGCTGTCTCTACCATTTTTCCAACCTTGATGGGAGCAAGAGGGGCAACTTCGATTGATGCTTTGATACGGGCTATTTTCGGTGGCGCAGACACTATTGCAATTCTGGCAGTTCCCCTTTTTATCCTTGCGGGAGTTTTAATGGCGCGGGGAGGAATTTCCAAGAAACTATTTGATGTTTTTGCTTATTTTATTGGGAGAAGGACGGCGGGTATGCCCTGCGCAGCAGTTGCAACCTGTTTGTTTTATGGTGCGATTTCTGGCTCGGGGCCTGCTACAGCAGCGGCAGTCGGCTCAATGACCATCCCTATTTTGGTCAGTTTGGGGTACGATAAAAACTTTGCTGCGACGATGATTGCAACGGCTGGGAGCCTGGGTGTTATCATTCCCCCATCCATCCCGTTTGTTTTGTATGGGCTGGCTACAGGCGCCTCCGTAGGAAAATTGTTTATTGCAGGCATTATTCCTGGACTTCTGATTGGCGGTTGTCTGATGGGGTATTGCTGGTATTATTGCCATCGCTATGGTGAAGATAAAGAAAAAATCGCAAAAAATTACGAGGCACTGCGGCAACAAGGCTTTTGGAATCTATTTAAAGACAGCTTTTGGGCTTTGCTTTCTCCGCTGATTATTTTGGGCGGAATTTACAGCGGGCTTACGACACCGACAGAAGCCGCCTGTGTCTCCGTATTTTACTCTCTTTTCTGCAGTATGTTCATTTATCATACGATTCAAGTTCATGAAATCTGGAAGCTGATTATTGAGTCCGTTCGTTCCTATGCGCCCCTGATCTTTATTCTGGCCATTGCTACTGCGTTTAGTCGAGTGCTTACGTTATTAAGGGCTCCGCAGACGATTTCCAGGGTCCTGGCAGCGACATTCACGTCTGCGGATGTGTTCCTGTTGGCAGTCGTTGTCCTGTTCTTCCTGCTGGGTATGGTCATGGATACTGGGCCTGCAATTGTGATTATGGCCCCAATCCTGATGCCGACGCTGAAAGTATACCATATTGACCCGATTCATTTTGGAGTTATTCTTGTTGTCTGCCTGGCGATTGGGCTGGTAACGCCGCCTTTTGGTCTGAATTTGTTTGTTGTCTCGCCCTTGGTGGATACTCCTGTCATGACTCTTGGGAAAAAAGTCCTTCCCTTTATTTTCGTGTATTGTGTGGCTGTTCTGCTGATCACATTGATTCCGGCTTTAAGTTTATGTCTATTGTAAGGAGGATGTGGAAATGAAAAAGAAGCTGTTAGCCATCGGAATGGTGCTGTTGATGTTCCTCACTGCCGCCTGTGGTGGAAGTGATTCCAAACAGCAAGCAAGTTCTTCAGGTGGCGGAAAAGCGATAGGGGACCAGAAATTTGACTATATCTTTGGTCACGGTGCTGCAGAAAACTCTATCGGTGACCTTTACTGCAAGAAGTTTAAAGAGCTGGTAGAAGCGAAATCCGGCGGCGCCATTACGGTGGAAGTGTATTCCGGGAATCAGCTGGGAACCTATGGGGAAATGATGCAAAGCTTAAAGAACGGGGATATCGGAGGCATGATTTTCCAACCATCTCCTGCCGTTTCTTTTGTTCCTGAACTGGCAGTGCTGGATCTTCCGTATGCTTTCCTTGGCATGGATCAGGCTAAAATTGATAAGGTCCTGAATGATAGTAAATACGCAGAGATCCTGAAAAAATCCTTTGCAGATAAAGGATATAAGTATATGAGCATGGCGCAGGCTGCCAGCTTCCGGGAAACGACCTCCAACCGGGAAATTCATAAAGCCGCAGATTTTCAAGGGTTAAAAATTCGTACGCTGGAAAATAACAACCATATTGCATTTTGGAAGGCTATCGGAGCCAACCCTACTCCCATTGCTTTCAGTGAATTATATCTTTCCCTGCAGCAGCATCTGGTTGACGCACAGGAAAACCCGTATGATACATCTCTGAATGCAGGATTCCCTGAAGTGCAAAAGTACTTGGTGGAAACCCACCATATCTTGTATCCGAATCTTTTCCTGGTTAATAAAGCCAAGTATGACAGTATGCCGGATAATTACAAAAAAGTATTTGATGAAGCGGCCGCAGAAGCTAAAAAGTATGCAGAAGATACTATGAAAAAGAGCGCCGTGGAAGATCGTAAAAAAATGGTGGCAGCCGGTATGAAGGATATTGATTTGGATCCTTCTGTTCTGCAGCAATTGAAAGATAAGAGCTTTGATATCGTAACCAAACAAGTCCGTTCACAAGTGGGCGATGCCACAATGAATGCATTCTTGGACGCTTTAAAAAATTAAACCGACTAGCCATATAGATGGCTTTAAACAGAAGACAGTGGTGGATTTCCCATCACTGTCTTTTTTGGATAGTATAGTTATCATCTGGTAAGAACAAACCATAAAAAATATTCCTATATTATGACCAATAACCAATCTTGACACTATATATCATAATATTATAATATTATGATATATAGAAACCGAGCGTGGTTTATGAATGGAGGGAAAGAAACGTGACTTGGCAAATGTGGTTGGTCATTGGTCTGTTTTTCTGGGTCTTTTTTGCCCTGAACTGGAAAATTGCTGATCCGGTGATTGTGGGAATTTCCATTCCTACGATTTTAGCGGTTGTAGGTATTTTAAAACCTGCTACTGCATTTTCGGATTTTTCCAACTCAACCTGTATGTTTTTTATGGCTATGTTCGTCATTGGACGTGCTATTATGAAGACAGGGTTGGCAGATCTGATTGGTAGCACCATTATTAATTTGATCGGCAAGACGGAACGGCGACTGACTCTGAGCGTAGCCGTGGTTGCTTCGGGAATGAGTGCCTTTCTGAATGATACGGGAACTACTGGCTGTCTAATGCCTATTGTGGGCGCTATGGCACAGAAAGCCCATGTGAAGCTGTCCCGCGTTTATATGACGTTGGCATTTTTTGCCTCCATGGGGGGTACAATTACTTTGGTGGGGACAACGCCGCATATTATTGCCAGTGGTCTTTTGGAAAAGGCAGGTTTTGCTGGATATGGATTCTTTGAATTTACCAAAGTAGGGCTGCCCATTACAATCATTGGCGGATTGTATATGTATTTTATTGGCAGCCGGAGCCTTCCCAGCGTAGAGACCAGCTATGATGATATTCCACCGGTTGCCAAAAAAGATAAAAAAGGTATGATAACAACCGCTTTGGTTTTCGTACTTTTAATTGTAGCGCTGGCTACGAAATTAATGCCGTTCCATCTGGCGGCTGTTATTGGTGCCATTCTGGTGATTGTGACCGGCTGCATCACGGTTAAAGACGCTTTGGATTCTTTCAGTATGCCTACCTTATTCCTGGTGGCAGGAGTATTCCCCTTGAGCGGCGCCATGGCCAAGACTGGCGTTACGCAATTGCTGATCGACCTCATTGGTCAATATGCGACATCGGTTAGCCCCTTTGTGGCGATCTTATTGATTGTAGGGCTTACCGCATTTCTGACCCAATTTATGATGGGGACCTCGTTGTCTGCGATCATGCTTCCTTTAGGGATTGTCTATGCACAGTCTTTGGGCTTGGATCCCAGGGGTGTCGTAATGGGGATTGCCGTGGCGTCTTCTCTGGCGTTCTGTACCCCGTTTGGCACCGGTCCTAATCTTTTGGTCTGGAAGCCGGGCGGCTATGAAATCAAAGATTACTTTAGAGCGGGATTTCCCATGTTGGTGATCGCCTGGTTAATGACATCCGGTATTATCTATTATGCATATGAATTGAATAAATAAGGAGGCAGTCAAGATGTTTTTAATGAAAGAACGCGTACAAGGTGTAACTGATGAACTGCGTCAACTGTATGAGCAGGTGTGCCCATCTTCTATTGGGCATATGACGGATTTTGGCTTTATTACGAGTCTTAAACCATTTCAGGAAAACTTTCACTTTGTCGGTAATGCGGTAACAGTACAGTTGCCGCACATGGATTCCATTGCCATCCATAAAGCGATTGATGTAGTGCAGCCAGGAGACGTATTGTGTGTCAATACCTGCAACGAATATGACCGCGCTCCTTTAGGTGAACTGGTTGGCTATTCTTATAAGAAAAAAGGTGTTGCAGGAATTATTATTGATGGCTGCATTACGGATGTAAACGCGCTGCGCGCTATGCACCTGAATATTTTCTGTCATGGTGTCAGTGCCTTAACGACACGCAGCCTTGGAATTGAGGGAATGATTAATGTCCCCATTGCAATTGATAACGTGGTCATTAAACCGGGCGATTTAGTTGTAGCTGACGATGACGGAATCTTTGTGGTGGATCCGCAGTTTGCCAAAGAATATGGGGAAAGGGCCGTTGCTAAGCAAAATGGCGAACCTGCTACGAAAAAGCGAATTGATGCAGGGGAAAGTCTGCCCCATATTAATGGGAATTACAAATACTTCGAAAAGGCATAACCGTATCCCAGGCATTTAAACCAGTCTTTAGTGAGAATCAGGGGTATCGAAATGAAAGAGCCCATATATGAGACGATTTACCAGGATTTATTAAAGAAAATTGAAGGGCATGTGTATGGAGAGGGAGCGAAGCTGCCGACAGAAAAGGAACTGTGCGCTGCTTTTGGGGCCAGTAAGGCGCCTGTTCGCCAGGCTTTGGAAAAACTTAGCATGGAAGGGTTCATTGATCGGCGGGCAGGTAAAGGAACCTTTGTTAAGGGTCTGAAAAAATGGCCCCATGTGGAACTAAGTGGCTTTGGGCAGGAATTTTCCCAAAAAGCAGCGTACTTAACTTGTCATACGTTATCTGTGCAGGAGAAGCATTGTTCTACAGGATTGGCAAATCTGCTGGAGGTTCCTGCTGGGACGGAAATGGTAAGCGTCAGGCGGCTGCGTTTCTACAAAGAGCGTCCGATCTATTATCTGCAGCATTATGTTATCGGTGTTGCTGCGGAGTTTATCCGCAGCAAGGAAAACTTTTCTTCGATGCTGGCTCTCTACGATGAGCTCCATATCCCGATTCAACGGACAAAGGATGAGATCCAAGCCGTAGGAGCTCCACCGGAGATTGCCGCTTTGCTGCAGGTCCCACACGGAACCCCTTTAATGCTGGTAAACCGTCGGACCTACCGGGACGATGGAAGTCTTCTAGAATATGTGCCTTTCTATATTCTTACCGAGAATTGGAAATATCGGGCAGAATATGATAACCGATTGATGTATGAATGAAAGGAAAACCACAAACATGACAAAAAGAAAAAGTGTTTTTGTACTGGCGCAGATGCCGGAAGAGGGGGACCCGGCTAAGAATTTGACCAATGCCCAGGAAGCAGTTGCCCGGGCAATGCAGGCCTACCACCCGGACCTCATGGTATTCCCAGAGGGATTTATGAGCCATTTTCCGGCAGGAACGGAGCGGAAGACTATGCTGGGTACCGCACAGTTTTTGGATGGCCCGTTTGTAACGGGGATGCGGCAGCTGGCCAAAGAAAACAAGCTATGGATAATCTTCGGAATGAATGAAAAGGTGGAAGACCCGGAGGATGACCGCAACTATAATACAACGGTTGTATTGGATAGCAACGGGGCGATTGTCTCCACCTACCGGAAAACCCATATGTATGACGCCTTTGGGGCCAAGGAATCGGCCAACAAAAAGCCCGGGGATCATCTGTTTGAGCCCATTGATACGCCTTTTGGGCGGCTCGGCCTTTTTGTCTGCTATGAAGTGCGCTTCCCGGAAGTGGCCCGGTATGAACGGAAGCACGGGGCGGATATTATCGTCATGCCCACAGCCTGGGTAAAAGGGGACATGAAGAGCCGTCAGTTCCATACGCTGATTAACGCACGGGCGGTGGAAAATACGGTGTACCTGTGTGCCTGCGACTTGTGCAAGAGCAACAACCTGGGAGAGAGCGTAGTGGTGGATCCTATGGGTGTTCCTGTGGTGGCTGCTGGGGAAGAACCGACACTGCTTGCCGCAGAAATTGACCTGGACCGGATTGCTGCTGTTCGTCGCAAGCTCCCCTCCTACGAGGATCGCCGGCCGGAGCTCTATTCGCTATAACGTAAAAATGCACGGAAGGAGTACATACTCTTTCCGTGCATTTTTACGTTACTTGTTATTTTGTGGCGGCTTTCATCAGCGCCTTAAAGAAATTCATGCAAATGGTGGTGTCGCAGTAGTCTTTGGCGTCATCTTTTTCAACCAATACATGTCTGAGATCGTTTTCCGGATGGAACTGCAGAGCGACGCAGAATTTCTTGCTGGGGTCTTCAATGGCTTCAATGATGGAGATGCCATTGTCCGTGGTTTCTGCCGTTTGGAGCAGAGTCGTCCCGGAAATATCTTCCAGTGCCTGGTGGTGCCAGGAGGAGATATTCTTCAGCTCATTGCTGCCTACGATTTCCCGCAGATGGGATTTCACAGGGAGAATGTGGACATCATGCCGTGCATAATCCCGGTTGGGGGTTCCAGGAGGCATACGGTGTAAATCGTCATAGGCTTTGTTGTGGGCCTTGTAATAATCAGGGATATCCTGGATGAATTTGGCTCCGTAGAGAATCCCCATCATCTGTTCATTGCGGCAGACAGCCAAAATGGGAATATCATTCTTTAACGCATAGGCCAGCAGCGTGTAGTCGGAAACGTCCCGGGCCGCGTTGATTTCTTCCCCGTGGTTCTTTTCTTTCTCAGGGACTTTATACAGGCTGGGGCTGATGTCTTCCCCGCCGGTGCAGAAGATGCCGTCAACACCCTGCATAACGGCGGCTGCGTTGGTATGATCCAGCAATTGGGCCTTAATGGCATTGGCTTGTTTGGTTTTCAGCATACCGGATTTTTCGATGTCGCTGGTGGCCACTTTGCCATCTGCGTCATACTTTACGTCATTGCTTTTGATCTGACTTAGTTCTACCGGGACGCCTCCAGCCAGTTCAATGATCCGTTTGATAGCAGAATAGTCCTGGCTGTTACTCTTCCAGGAAATTCCAATGACCGGTTTGCCACCGACCATGGCATTTGCCTGGAGCATAAAGCCCATGGACACGCCCACGGATAATGCGGTGATTACCAGAGTTTTTCCCAATTTTTTGAACATACCAACATCTCCTTTCGTATTTGTGACGATACGATCATCACTGAGGATATTATACTATGGGAAATGGGGCGTGCACAAGGACAAAAAACGCAAATTGGGGCGTATATCGTGTACCTTTTCACTAAAAGAAGATTTTAATTTAAAAATATTTAACAAATAAGAAAATAAAATGTGGTAATTTATAATGTTGTGTAATGGAATTACCAGAATTTAGCTCCGCACAAAATGTAGAGCAAACAGGCGATAAGAGAAAGGGGAATGCCCACTTTGGGAAAGGCGGTGATATCGACTTTTCCTGTCCCGTATACCAGGATGCTGGGGGTAGTGCAATAAAACATCTGCAAGGGATAGCCGCTGATGATCATCCCGGCAGGGAGCAGCAAATACATAGGCGGCAGGCCGGCCTGCTGGCCCATGGCGATAAGAATGGGCAGGATGGACGTACACATCACCGTGGCCCCGACGAAAAAGACATGGAGAAACTGGCAAAGGATGACTACCGCAGCCAGCAGTACGATGGCGCTGAGCTGATCCAGGCCCAGCAGGGAAAAACTGCGTTTTGCAATCCAGGGAGCGGCCCCGGTCTGCATCAATAGATCCCCCAGGCTGAAACCGCCTGCGGTGATAAGCAGAATGTCCGGATGAAGCTGCGCGCTGGCCTGTTTCCAGGTGATGGGGCCCCATTTGGGGAGGAACAAAAATAAACTGGTGAAAAGACAGGCCGTAGTGGTATCAATGTGGAGCCAGCCGCCGCATACCCATAAGAAAACCGTGACGAGAAATACCCCCAGGGTATATTTTTGCCGGCTGTCCATGGGCCCCATTTCTTTGAGAGATTGGAGGACAAACTCCCGGCCGCCGGGAATTCCTTTTTCCTCCGGCGGGAAGAATTTCTGAATCAGGAACCAGGACAGAAAAGTCATGATAAGGGCCGGGGGAAATCCCAGTTGCAGCCATTCCAGATAAAGCAGTTCATGGCCGCCGGCCTGGCCGAGATAGAAATTGACGATGGAATTGCACACATTGCCTGTCAGGACACCGACGGCAATTACAGACGTAGTAAAACTTAATGTCAGCAGCAGGTTGGTGGCAAAGCGGGGGCAGGGACGCTCCTTAAAAAGGCTGATGATGCTGAGGCAGGGCGGCAGCAAGATGGCTGCTTTGGCGGTGCTGGAGGGGATCAGGAAGTTCAGCACGATGTTTACCAGCGTAACCCCTAAGGTAATCCGAAAGGTAGTGGTCCCCACTTTTTTTAGGATGAGAAACGTCAGACGGTTTGCCAGGCCGGTTTCCAGCATGGCCGCAGACAGCAAAAAAGCACCCAGCAAAAGGAAAATTATGGGAGAGGCAAAAGGACGCAAGGCAGTTCTAAGCGGCGCAATCCCCCACAATACGGCCAGAGGAACGACCGCCAGGCTGGTAATGGCCAGGGGAAGCGCTTGGGATAAATAGAGGACGAAGATCCCTGCAAAAAGAGCAAGAGCCTTGTGCCCTGCGGGTGTCAATCCTTCCAGCGGCAGCCAGTACACTACTACTGCCAAAAATAGTGCCAGTATCAGGCCCCATGTTCTTCCCGCCCCGCTACCTCGTAAACCTAACCCCATTGCTCGCCACTCCTCCTTGGCATATTTTATCTATTATAGCATAGATCGGGCTGGTTTTGAGGAGCAGCTGTGCTTCTAACGCAAGTGGCAAAACAAATCATGAACAACCAAGGTGTACAAGGGTTGGTTTCAGGTTGTTTAGGATACATAAAAAAGCAGCCAGCTAAGAACGGTTTGGTTCTTGGCTGGCTGTTCTTGGTGAGCCCGGCATGGGCGCACTCTAATGGGTGAAAGTCCCTAGGCCGCC
>CAJMHI010000064.1 GCA_905213155.1 uncultured Acidaminococcus sp.
AAGTAGGCAAATTGGGTGACTTACAAAGTGTTCAATTTGATATTGCAATTTAGGTGCTAAGGAATTCATAGAGTTCTCCTAAAATGTGAAGTGTCCATTATGGTGTCAGAGTAATATTCTTCCGGAAGTATCTTCACTATACGAAATAAGATTGCTTTTTACAATAGAATTTCGGAAATCGACCTTTTCGTCAGGCGATCCTGACTAGATTTAACATATTTGCTAAATTTTGCGAGCAGAAGTATTCCTATGGCTATTGCTGCAGTCAATCTAGTTCGAAAAATGTTCGTTAACCGGCAGCCATTTTTTATTTGACGGAATTAGGCCGGTAAAGCTATAATTTAGTTTCATGGAGGATGTTATGGAACCAATTATAGAAACAAAGAACCTGACCCACGTCTATGTGGATGGGGAGAATCAGGAAGTAGCAGCCCTCAAGGGCATCTCGCTGTCCATTGCTCCCGGGGAATTTGTTGCCATTATCGGGACCAACGGCAGCGGAAAATCCACGCTGGCACGGCATTTTAACGGGTTATTGGCACCTACGAGCGGCCATTGTATCGTAGACGGACTGGATACGGCAGAGGAACAGAACCTCTGGGCGGTGCGCCAAAGTGTAGGCATGGTGTTTCAAAATCCAGACAACCAGATCGTAGCAGCCATTGTGGAAGAAGATGTGGCTTTCGGCTTGGAAAATATCGGGGTACCAGGGCCTGAAATTTACCCTCGGGTAAAAAAAGCCCTGGAGACTGTAGGGATGCTAGACTATGCCAAACATGCGCCCCATCGTTTGTCCGGCGGACAGAAGCAGCGGGTAGCTATCGCCGGGGTGATTGCCCTGGAGCCTAAATGCATCGTGTTTGACGAGCCTACCGCTATGCTGGACCCCCAGGGGCGCAAGGAAATCGTCAGTACGGTTTTGCAACTAAATAAAGAAAAACATATTACCATCGTATATATTACCCATAAAATGGAAGAAGCTATGCTGGCGGACCGGATAATCGCCATGAAGCAGGGAGAAATTGCCATGGAAGGCACGCCGCAGGAGGTATTTACCCAGGTGGACAAGGTCCGCAGTTTAGGCTTGGAGTGTCCCCTGGCGGCAGAAGTGGCCTATGCGCTGCAAATGAATGGCCATACGCTGCCTCCTATTTTGACCCATAAGGAGTTGTGTGACGCATTATGTCCATCCAAGTAGAGCATATTTCCTATAACTATAATGCCCATACGAGTCTTTCTGTAAAAGCCCTGGATGATGTGAGCTTTTCTCTGGAAAAGGGAGAATTTGCGGCGCTGATCGGACACACCGGCAGCGGCAAATCTACGCTGGCAGAGCATTTGAACGGTTTACTTCATCCTATGAGCGGCAATGTACTGGTGGATAGCGTGAACCTGGCAAACCGGACGCCGGAAACAAAAAAAGCCCGGGATCGGGTCGGCATGGTGTTTCAGTATCCGGAACATCAATTGTTTGCAGAAACTATTTACGAAGATATTGCCTTCGGCCCCCGGAACCAGGGGAAAACGGAAGAGGACGTAGCCCAAGCGGTGCGCAGTGCCATGGAATTTGTAGACCTGGATTTTGCGTCCTTTGCCCAGCGCTCTCCGTTTCAGCTCTCCGGCGGGCAGATGCGCCGGGTAGCCATTGCCGGGGTCATCGCTATGGAACCGGATTACCTGATCTTGGACGAGCCCAGTGCCGGGTTGGATCCTGTCAGCCGGGACAGCATTTTTGCCCAGATAGAGAGACTTTTCAAGAAACGGAAAATGGGTATTCTTCTCATTACCCATAGCATGGAAGAGGCAGCTTGCTATGCGACCCGGCTTTTGGTGATGAGCGAAGGGAAACTGCAGCTGGACGGCCCGGCCCGGGAGATTTTTACCACGGAGCGGGAAAAACTCCAGCAACTTTCCGTGGATGTGCCGGAAAGTTTAAAACTGGCAGATGCCTTGCGGCAGCAGGGACTGCCAATTAAGGGAACACCGCTGACAAAAATAGAACTGATTCAGGCTATAGAGAACGCAAAGGGGTGGAAACATGCTAAGTGATATTACCTTGGGGCAGTATTACCCCGGTTCTTCCTGCATCCACCGCCTGGATCCCCGGACAAAAATCTTAGCAGTCCTATGCTATATGGTGATGGTATTTCTGGCGGATGTGCCCATATCCTATGGCATTCTCATTGCGTTTCTGGTGGTGGGGGCCGCCTTGGCCAAACTGCCGCCAGGACTTTTGCTGCGCTCTATCAAACCGTTGTGGATTATTATCGTCCTCACGCTGGGTATTCACATTTTTGCGGATCCTGGAGAAGTGCTGTGGCAGTGGAAAGTTTTTTCTATTACCAAGGAAGGGATTATCATGGGGGTGAAGATGTCCCTGCGGCTGATTTTGTTGCTTTTGGTCTCTTCATTAATGACTTTTACCACTAGCCCCATTGTGCTCACCGATGGCATTGAGTCGCTGCTACGGCCTTTTAAAATCATCGGCGTGCCCGCCCACGAACTGGCCATGATGATGACCATTGCCCTTCGGTTCATTCCTACCCTTTTGGAAGAAACCGACCGGATCATGAAGGCCCAGCAGTCCCGGGGCGCAGATTTTTCCACAGGGAATATTGTCAAACGGGCAAAAAGTATGCTGCCCATTTTAATCCCTTTGTTTATTTCCTCTTTTCGCCGGGCGGATGAACTGGCTCTTGCCATGGAAGCCCGCTGCTACCGGGGCGGGGAAGGACGGACGAGAATGCATGAACTGCTTTTTCATAAAACCGACGTGCTCGCTGCTGTCATTATGCTGGCCCTTTTTGCGGTGCTGGCTTTTCTGCGCTGGGGCGCGTCATGAGACATACAATAAAGGCTGTGGTGGCTTATGATGGGACCCACTACCAGGGATTTCAACGGCAAAAAAATGGCGTGGGCATCCAGCAACTATTGGAAAAAGCACTGACAGAGGTACTTAAAGAACCGATTCTTATTAAAGCTGCGGGACGGACCGATGCCGGAGTGCATGCCTTGGGACAGGTGATCAGCTTTAGTACGGCGTCCCGGATTCCCCCGGAAAATTATCGACGGGCCCTGGAACCTCATCTGCCGCCGGATATTGCGGTGCGGGAAGCGGAATTTGCGCCGGATGATTTTCATGCCCGCTTTGATGCCGTGGCTAAGACCTATCAGTATATCGTGTATTATTCTCCGCTGCCGGATCCTGTTCGGCGGAATACCACCTGGGAAATCCGGGAAAAGCCGGATATGGCAGCCATGAATGCCGCTGCAGCTCTTTTGCTGGGGCAGCATGATTTTTCTTCTTTTAAAAACGCCGGCAGCCAGGATACCAGTCCAGTGCGGACCATGACCGAAGCCCGGTGGGAACAAAACGGGGATTTTTATACCTTCACCATCACCGGCGATGGATTTTTGTACCGGATGGTGCGTAATCTGGTGGGATGCCTGGTGAAAGTGGGGACGGGCAAATGGTCCGTGGAAGACTTTCGCCGCATTATGGCTGCCAAAAACCGCAAACAGGCAGGCATGGCGGCTCCGCCCCAGGGACTCTATCTGATGCATGTGGAATATTAAGTGCGTAAAAATATAAAATGACCCTTTTCTGTAGGACGGAGCGTCCTTTGTCATTTGCTGATTGCCTTCTTGGGCAATACACGGTAAACTAATGGCAGAGGATCGAACAAATCTTGACAGGAAAGGGTCGTTTTGCAATGAGGAGAGATTGGGAAAGAAAACTGGCGGTGAGTATTCTCACAGCCCTTTTGGCAGGAAGTGCCACAGCCGCGTATGCGGCTTCTACACCTGGGGAACCCCAGACCCCCACGGCGGAAGAAGTGGTTATCACGGCCACCCGGTTAAAAAATCAAAAGGTGGATACGCCGGCGGATGTTACGGTGATCACCAGCCAGCAGCTGCATGAAAGGGGCTATCGCACTGTCACCGATGCTCTGGAAGATGTACCTGGAGCACGGGTGATGCAAAATGGTGTAAAAGGCTATGAATCCCATATTATTTTAAATGGGGATCAGAGAGTGCTGGTGCTGGTGGACGGACGCCGCTTCAACCAGAGCATGGGGAGTATGGCTAAAGCCACCTTTGATGCTAATACCCTGCCTCCGGTAGACAGCATTGAGCGGATTGAAGTGGTTAAAGGCGGCGCTTCTACCCTCTATGGCGCTGATGCCGTGGGCGGCGTGATTAATATCATTACCAAGACGCCGGAAGAGACGTCCGGAAAAATCCGAGTGGGCTACGGTTCCTGGGGCAATCAGGACTTGGGCCTTTTGGTAGGGGGCAAAACGGGAAAAACCGGGATGCAGGTAGCTGCCAGCCGCAATAAAGCGTCTTACTTCAAACTCAAAGATACCCACGGAGATACCAAAAAGTGGCCGGGAGAATCCGGCTATCGGCAAGATGCCATTTCCTTGAAACTGACTCAGGATTTTACGAAAGATGACGGACTGACAGTTAGTTACGATTATTCCAATATGGAGGGCTGGAATCCGTATCAATATACCTCTCTAGCGCCATCCCACATTGATAAAAAAACCAACAACGTAGGGCTGCGATATGATTGGAACCGGAACGCCAAAAATAGCGGCTATGTACAGGTTTATCGTAATTTCTACAGCTACTATAACCAGGGCCATATGGATGAGACGGATTGGGGCGTGGAAGGACAGCAAAATTTTGTCCTGTCTGCTACCAACACCTTGACTGCCGGCTTGGAATACCGGGATGCCAAAGCGGATAATGAAACCAGTTATGGCGGCAAAAAAGGCTATAACAATAAAGCCGTCTTCCTGTTGGACCAATGGGAATTTGCCCCTACCTGGAAACTTAATACTGGCATCCGCTACGATAAGCACAGCCGCAGCGGCAATCGGACCACGGGCAGTGCGGCACTGAATAAAAAATTCAGCAAGGACAGCAATGCTTACTTCTCCTGGAACCAGGTATTCCGTACACCCACCATTGATGATTTGTATTACCACAATGTAGGGTCTTATGAATGGGGAGGGACTACCTATTATTACGGATATTTAGGTAAAGATGATTTAAAACCGGAAACTGGTAATGTGTATACATTGGGATACAATTTTAAAATCACGCCTAAGACCGATGCTGCCGTAACCGCTTTTTACAGTAACTTACATAATGCTATCAACTGGAGAAACGAGTACCCTTACTACTACGCGGAAAATATAGACAGGCAGAAAAAACGTGGCATGTCCCTGTCCCTGGTACATCATTTGAACAAGTTATGGGATGTGGATGCGGCTTATACCTATGTCAAAGTAGAAAATAACAGAAATGATACAGGTTATGTTCGTGACACCAACTACTCTCCCAATTATTATCAGTTTGGTGTCCGGTATCATGACACCAAGTGGAATGTGAATCTCCGTGCCCGGGCGGCCAGCGGACTTTCCGACGCAAGTTACGGGGAAAATCACTACCTCACTATGGATCTTGTGACCCGGTACAAATTCGATAGAAACTGGACCGGCTTTGTGAACGTGTATAACCTGAATAACGCAGCCTATGCGGAACAAGGCGGTATCGTTAATGGACAGGATAGTTATCCTATGCCTGGCCGGCGGTTTATTGTAGGGGCAGAATATTCCTTCTAAGGCCCCTCCGGGATGCCCCACTACCGCGCAAGCGCGGTCCCCCGCCCCTACAGGGCGGAGGAAAAAACTAGGGAGCTGTTGCAAATGCAACGGCTCCTTTTTATAATGGAGACAAACCTTGGTAAAGGAGTCTGTCATGCAACTTTTTCGAATCCTGATTCTTTTGTGTACCTTGCTCTGCGCAGGGTGCAGCGGCATAGAAAAAACAGTCCCTTCCGCAGAGTATACGGTCCAGGACGTGCGGGGCAAAGTGGTAAGCCTGGTCAAAGCGCCACAAAAGGTCCTCACCGATTCCCTACACCTGGATGAAACCCTTTTGTGTATCGTCCCCGCAGACCATCTGGCAGGCGCGTATTATTTGGACGAGGAACCGGGGATTTCCTTTATAGCGGCAGAAACAAAAACGGTGCAGCCAAAACTGCGGCAGGTAACCCCGGAAACCGTGGCCAGTCTCCATCCGGATGTGTTCCTGGCTTCCCAGTGGTCTGATCCGGGATTGATCCAAAAGGTGGAAGAAATGGGAATCCCTGTGGTGGTGTGTTACGGACCGGTGACATTGCAGCAGATCCAGGAAAATGTGAAGCTGATTGGAAAAACTATGGGCAAGGAAAAAAAAGGCGATGCAATCGTACAACAAATGCAGTCGCAGCTGGAAAAAATCGACCATGTTCTAAAGCAGCAATCATCCTCGAAGCCTGTGGGCCTTTTGGTTTCCCTGATGAGCCGCTATGGGGGCAAGGGCTCTTTGTATGATACGCTGGCACAAAAAGCAGGCTTTATCAATGGAATTGCTGCGGCTGGCCTACGCAACGGGGATGCGCTGACGCCGGAAGCCGTACTGAAAGCCAATCCGGATTTTTTCCTGCTTTCCCAGCCCTATGGGGAAGAAAAAAATCAGTATGATCCATTTATGCAGCAGTTCTTGAATAATCCGGCCTTGGTTTCTTTGCAAGGCCGGCGCCAGGTTGCGTTGCCGGATCGGTATGTGTATGATGCGTCTCCCATGGTGGTGTATGGCATTGAGGCGATGGCCAATGCGGCCTATGAAAAGGTTCTCTTTCCGAAACGGGAAGAAACAATTTTAAGGGGACAGTGATATGGAACTTGCACTGCAAAATGGCACAGTAGGATATCCCGGGCATCCTGTCCTGGAACAAGTGACGGTGCTGCTTCATACCGGGGCGTGTATCGGCCTTGTGGGGCCTAACGGCGCAGGGAAAAGCACACTGCTAAGGACTTTGGCAGGCATCTTGCCGCCTTTACGTGGACAAGTGAAACTTAACGGGAGTCCATTACAGGCCATGCGTCGCCAGACGGTTGGGCAACACATTGCCTGTTTGTCCCAGGAGCGCAGTGTTCCTTTTGCCTATACGGTGGAAGAAACGGTGCTTATGGGGCGTACGCCCTACTTGTCATGGCAGTGGCAGGAAACTGCGCAGGATCATCTCCTGGCAGAAGCGTGTTTGGATATGCTGGGCATGGGACAAAGCAGTAAGCAAACTATAGACCAGCTTTCCGGCGGCGAGCGGCAGCGGGTATTGTTAGCTCGTACATTACTTCAGGGAACGGATTTTTTGCTCCTGGATGAGCCCACAGCAGAACTTGATTTTGTTGGGGCGGAAAAAGTATTTTCCCTCTGCCGTGAACTGGCAGCGACAGGGAGAGGCTTACTCATCGCCTGCCATGATTTGGAACTTGCCGCCCGGTACTGCACCCATCTCATCTTGGTGGGGCAGCAGCAAATCCTGGCGGCAGGGCGGCCTCAGGAAGTTATCACAGGGCCGCTCCTCAGCAAAGCTTATGGCAGCCCGGTACGGCCTTTTTGGAATGGGGAAGATCTCATTCTTTCCGTAGAAGAAACTGCCGAAGGAAAAAAGCAATGGAAAGAAAAAATTCAGGCGCTTGGCAAGGCATTGCAGAATGTGAAGCAAGGAATAAGGGAACCGGGGGAGCGGCATGGGCAGATGGCGTAAATATATCCGGATTTCCCTCGCCTTTCATCTTGTTATGCTGGCTCTCGTGGGCCTTGCAGTACAGCAAAAACTTCCGCTGGCGCCATCCAATTGTTCCGTACAAATTGATATAGTTCCTTTGGGGGATCGGCAAGAAAGCGGTGGCGCCGCTGGAACTGTAACTGGAAAAAGCCCAGGGGAGTCTGCTGCTATGACAGGAGCCGCAAATGTAGTGCTTCCGGCGCTGGCAGATGCTATTCCTGAAGCGGTGCAGGAAAATTTTTCGGTTTCTGCAGCACCACAGGAAGGCGTGAAAGAGCAGCCTGCCTTTCCAGGCAATGAGACAGGAGAACGCAATTCTCAAGGAACCACTACTGGAAAAACGGGGCCAGGCGGCACCCCTGGGCAGCAGGAAAACCCTGAAGGAGGGCGGCTTGTGATAGAAGGTACAGGCAGACGGGATGCGAGTGTACTTTCTTTTATTAAACAATATCCTCGGAGCGCCTGGCAAAATGGGGAAGAAGGGTCCTGCTTAATACAGGTGGATGTGAACGCAGCGGGAACGATAACAGGCGTACGACTCTTATCCAGTACCGGCTATGACCGCCTGGATCAGGCGGCAATTCGCAGTGCCTTTGCGTCTTCTTATGCACCGGCCCGTGACGGCAATGGCAACGCCGTGGCAGGACGACTGAATATCCCGGTACAATACCGCTTGACTGATGGACCCAGCTGATTGATATTGCAGGAACGATTTTCCCTTTGTATAATACAGGTAGTAGAAAAATTGGAAGGAAGGGATTGTATGGATGGCAGCGTAACAATACGACAGGAGAGTTTTTTGGAGCAGTTTTATCTGATCTCCGGGCGGCTTAATCGGAAACGCTTTATAAAACGCATTTTAGCATGTATAGGGCTTGATATTCTGTTGGTTAATTGTAAGATGAAATGGAACACATAAAAAGTCCACAGTGAATATCTCGT
>CAJMHI010000065.1 GCA_905213155.1 uncultured Acidaminococcus sp.
GGTCGGTCACGAAGTGACCTGACCCGCACATCTGTCAACAATATTTAGTTTTCAAAGTTCGCCCATCGCTTTGCCAGCGACTTATAAAGCTTAACAAATTCTGATTCGTTTGTCAAGTATCTTTTTTGTTAAAATGTTTCAGGTGAAACATTTTAACAATGATTCTAAATAAGTCGGGCGCTGCTGTCTTTCTCGGAATGAGAAAGTGGTTATATCTTAGCAGAAAAAAATACTGCTGTCAACCATCATTTCCGGCTCTTTTGCGGGTGTTTTTGGTAATACGCTGCGATCTGCTCCCCGATATATTCCCCATACTGGTCATCAGTGGCGCTCCAGGCATCACTGACTGCATAATGATCCAGCATGATTTCTTTTTTATCAAAGGTGCAAAGATACAGTGTTCTGGCCTTCTTGTTATTTACGTCATACCGGGTCTGGGAGAGTAATATACTGGTGCCATTCACAGGACGCTGCATCACCATTTTTTCCCATACAACATATGTATCCCGCCCTTTTTTCTCCAAGGATTTGGGATTAAAATATTTTTTTCCTACACCAGGAAGTGTTCGAATAAAAACCCATGGACCTTGTAAATGGGCATAATCCCGTTCATAACGGGCCCGGGTAAACAATGGTGGCATCGGTTCAAAAGGCTGCCACTGCCCAATTTTCCGATTGCCTTGTACCTTTTTCCCTCGCCGATTCAGGCTGTAGGTGCTCAGCCGCCGCCACTGCTTCTTTTTCATGTCATATTCCTGGTGCCTCAATTCCCCTGCCACGCCTTTGGCATTGGCTTTGCTCCACATAACTTTTTCCCAGACTTTTACGGATGATTCTGAGCGGACCTGTAAGCTATCTCGGTCCATGGAGACCAGCCCTTCCTCTGTCTGCCCCAAATTAATCCAGTGCACTGCCTCACTGGGAATGGAAAACGCTACAAGCAGCACAGAAAGACAGAGCAGAAACCATTTTTTCACAACCATCCCCCATTTCTTCTTACTTTATATTTTTAATATAAAACATTATACCCCTTAGGGTGCTATTTTTTTACGCTTTATTATACCATGGTGCAGGGAGATTTTCTTTTCTTTCCACAGCCAAATGATTCCGCATACAAAAAAAGCCAGTTGTGCGTGAAAACACCACTGGCCTGTCAGTTAGGACTCTTTATGGGAAAGAATTTCCCGGACAGCTTTTTCAAATTTAGGACGTGGCAGCATCACATAATGGCCGCATCCCCGGCATTTGATGCCAAAATCCATTCCTACCCGCAACACATCCCATTCATAGGAGCCACAGGGATGGGATTTTTTCATCCGGACGACATCGCCCACCCGGTATTCTTGTGGCTTATTCATCCCCATCATCTACTTTCGTAGTGGAAATATCAATAATCACAAAGCCAGCATCCCGAATGGTCTGAATGATATCCATCCGCCCGGTTAGATTCGCCCGCACCGCAATAGCAGCCCGTTTAGGACCGATTTTCCGGGTCAGTACCGAGATGATATTGATACCATTATCCTTGAAGATCTTCGTTAAATCAGCCAGTACCCCTACCCTGTCCTGGGTGTCAATGGTAATCTTAGTGGATGTTTTAGCATATCCCAACAGATCCACAAACGCCTTGAACAAATCTGTATCTGAAATAATCCCCACCACTTTATTGGTATCATCCACCACCGGCAGGGCCCCAATTTTGAATTTGTACATCAGATAGGCGGCAGTTTCCACCCCATCCTTGGCTTTCACGGTTACGACTGCTTTGGTCATTAAGTCCTTAACCTTGAGTTTCCCCAACAGGTAATTTTCCTCATACCGGTCCAGTGTGCTGGCATCTGAAGGGGTAGCCCGCGCTACATCCCCATCGGTAATAATGCCTTTCAGTCTGCCGTCGCTATCCACCACAGGAATACGCCGCAGGTTGTGATTCAAAAGCAGTTCCCGGATTTCCAAAAGAGATTGGTCCGCTCCCACTGTTTTGACCTCTGTGGTCATAAGTTCTTGTATCAGCATACCTTGTTACCCCTTTCTTAGCCACCCAAGTAGGCTTTTTGCACGGCTTCGCTGGCCGCTAGTTCTGCTGCCGTACCACTTAATACAATACGGCCGGTTTCCAGGACGTAAGCCTTGTCCGCAATGGAAAGTGCCATATTGGCATTTTGTTCTACCAATAAAACTGTCACGCCTTCGCTGTTAATATCCTTGATAATGGAAAAAATCTCCTTTACCAAAAGAGGTGCCAGCCCCATGGAAGGTTCATCCAAAAGCAATAGTTTAGGACGGCTCATGAGCGCCCTGCCCATGGCCAGCATTTGCTGCTCCCCACCGGAGAGGGTACCTGCTAATTGACTCACCCGCTCTTTTAAACGGGGAAATTTTTCAAAGACCATGTCCTTATCCCGTTGGACACCTGCCGCATCTTTGCGAAGATAGGCCCCCATATCCAGGTTTTCCATAACGCTCATATTAGAAAACACGTGACGCCCTTCCGGCACCTGGATCAATCCTTCTCCCACCAGCTTATGAGCAGGAACTCCCACGATTTCTTTTCCCTGATACAAAATGCTACCGGTTTTAGGCTTTAAAAGACCGGAGATCGTATGCATGGTGGTGGATTTACCGGCGCCATTGGAACCAATCAAGGTCACAATCTGCCCATCTGCCACTTCTAAATCCAAATCTTTAACGGCGTGGATGGCCCCGTAGTAAACATTCAACCCTTTGACGGTTAGCATCAGGACACCTCCTCGCCCAGATACGCCTTGATAACCCGTTTGTTGCGCTTGATTTCTTCCGGCGTACCACTGGCAATACAAATGCCATATTCCAGCACATAAATCCGCTGGCACACATTCATGACCAAATTCATATCATGTTCAATCAGAAGGATACTTAACTTAAATTCTTGCTTGATCCAGCGGATAAGTTCCATCAATTCCTTGGTTTCCTGGGGGTTCATACCGGCCGCTGGTTCATCCAACAGCAATAGACGAGGTCCTGTTGCAAGCGCCCGGGCAATTTCCAGACGGCGCTGCTCCCCGTAGGGGAGATTTTTAGCCATTTCCCTTTGGAACTGTTCCAAGTGAAAAATTTTCAATAGCTCCAGCGCTTTTTCTTCTACAACTTTTTCCTCTTTAAAATACCTTCCAAAGCGTCCAATGGCTTCTAAAAGACCATACCGGATATGGCTGTTAAACGCAATCTTTACGTTATCCAGCACCGTCAATTCAGAAAACAGCCGTATATTCTGGAAGGTACGGGCAATGCCCATATTGGTCACCTGATACGGCTTTTTCCCATTGATTTTCTGTCCGTCAAAGACAATGGTCCCTTCTGTGGGTTCGTATACGCCGGTAAGCATATTAAAAGCCGTGGTCTTACCGGCTCCATTGGGACCGATCAGCCCTATCAGTTCGCCTTCGTCAATGCGCATGGTCAGGTTGGAAACAGCCCGCAGTCCACCAAAAATCATGGAAGCATTATTGACTTGCAGCAGCTCCGCCATGGTTTCCACCTCCCCGTTTGATAGATTGGAATACTTTCATGCTGATTTCTTTGCTGCCAAAAATTCCCTGTGGCCGGTTCAGCATTAACACAATCAGCACCACTGAATAAATCACCATCCGCCATTCCGGATAATCTGCCAAAGCCGCCGAAATTCCAGTCAAAACAATGGCTCCTGTTACGGCTCCGCTCATGGATCCCAAGCCACCCAGTACCACCATGGTCAGGATATCAAAAGAACGCATAAAAGTAAATGAAGCTGGATGGGCAATATAATAATAGTGGGAGAACAAGGCCCCCGCTGTTCCTGCAAAACCAGCGCCAATAGTAAAAGCCAGCACCTTATACCGGGTAGTATTGATTCCCATGGTTTCTGCCGCAATCTCGTTTTCCCGGATGGAAAGACATGCACGGCCCTCTGCAGAGTTTTTAAAATTCTTGATTACATAAACTACAAATGCCATGATCCAAAATGCGATGGGGAATGTAGTTTCCCGGGGAATCCCCATAAATCCGGCTGCGCCCCCTACATAATCAATATTTAAGATGGTAATCCGGATGATTTCCCCCAGCCCCAAGGTAGCAATGGCCAGATAATCCCCATTAAGGCGCAAGGTAGGCACTCCTACCAAAAATCCCAAAATGGCAGCACTCACCGTGGCAACTACTAATGCCATGCCAAAATCCATGCCCAGCTTTACGGTAATAATGGCGGACGTATAGGCCCCCACAGCCATAAACCCTGCATGTCCAATGGAAAACTGTCCTGTAAAGCCATTGATTAAATTCAGGCTCACAGCCAGAATGATGTTAATCAAAATCATAATCACGTTAGTTTCAACATAATCATCCAGGATTTCCTGGTCAAACAGCAGATACAATCCTGCGAAGATGACAGCCAGGATACACAGCCCCAGAAGATCCTGTTTGCGTAAACTTTTTTCCATGGCGTTCACCTATACTTTCTCTTTTACATTCTGCCCCAAAATTCCAGTGGGCTTAACCAGCAGAATCAAAATCAAAATGGCAAAAGCAGCTGCATCCCGGAAGGTAGAGGAGAAAAAGCCGGAAACCATAGCTTCCACAAGGCCCATGATAATGCCTCCCAGCATAGCGCCGGGCAAAATCCCGATGCCACCCACCACGGCCGCAATAAATGCCTTGATACCGGGCATCATTCCCATCAAAGGATCAATGGAGTTATAGTAAATCCCTACTAATACACCAGCGGCGGCGGCTAATGCACTGCCCAGTGCAAAGGTAGTGGAAATAACCCGGTCAATATTAATTCCCATCAGGCGTGCTGCATCGGCGTCAAAACTCACAGCCCGCATAGCTTTCCCTGCTTTTGTCCGGTTTACGATATACGTAAGGGCCAGCATAAGCACAAAGGCGCTGACCAAAATCATAATCTGCTGGTTATTAACGACCACGCCGCCTACCTGGTATACCGTAGGGGCAAAAACTGCCGGAAAAGTCCGTGGCTGCGGGGAAACCAGCAAAATCATTCCATTTTCTAAAAAAAACGATACCCCAATGGCCGTAATCAGTGCCGCAATACGGGGCGCATTACGCATTGGCCGATAGGCAATGCGTTCAATCACAATGCCTGCCAGGGCACTACCCACCATGGCAAGAACCAAAGAAGGAAGAAAAGGAAGCCCAAACCGGGTAATACAAACAAATCCCATATAGGCCCCCAGCATATAAATATCCCCGTGGGCAAAATTAATCAATTTGATAATGCCGTAAATCATCGTATACCCCAAGGCAATCAGCGCATAAATACTGCCCAAGGATACGCCATTGACAATTTGCTGGGCAAATTGTTGGGTAAAGGATCCCGCATCCATCGCAAAGCCTCCTCACGAAAAAGTTTGGCGCCAGATCAGAACATCCGATCCGACGCCGTTTCCTGCTAGTATTACAAAGTAATCTTTTTGTTGAAAGTTTGTACGCCGTTTTTCATTTCGATGATAATCCCGCCAGATACCGGGTTATGTTCCGCATCCAACGTATATTTCCCCGTAGCAACCTGGAAGTCTTTCATCTTGGCAAGTTCCTCAGCGATCTTGGTGCCATCCGTGCTGCCCGCTCTCTTAATGGCTTCCATCACGGCCATAGCCCCATCATAGCCATGGATAGCAAATGTATCCGGTTCTGCATTGTATTTTGCTTTGTAATCTTTGATGAATTTTTGTACATTGGGATCCTGATCCTGTGCTGAATAAGCGCTGCTGAAATAGGTTCCGTTCAGCGCCGCAGCTCCAGCAATTTCCGCCAGTTTCGGGGAATCCCAGCCATCACTGCCCATAATCGGACAGGTCAGCCCAACTTCTCTTGCTTGTTTAATGATCTTGGAAACTTCTTCATAGTACCCAGGTACATACAGTGCATCCGGATTAGCTGCTTTCAGCTTGGTAAGCGCTGATTTGAAGTCCTGGTCTTTGGACAGGAACGCTTCCCGTGCTACAATTTTCCCGCCTTTTTCTTCCAAAGTTTTGGCAAACACATCAGCCAGCCCCTTGGAATAATCGCTGGAAGAATCATTGAAGATCGCTACATTTTTCACTTTCAAGGTATCAGCAGCAAATTGTGCCATCAATTTACCCTGGAACGGATCGGTAAAGCAGGCACGGAAAATATACGGCCGTACCTTTCCTTTTTCATCGACGGTAATCCCTGGTGCCGTAGCCACAGGAGCCATCAGAGGAATTTTACTATTGGTCACTACCGGCGTTGCTGCGGATACGCACCCACTGGTGGAAGGACCGATAATAGCGACCACTTTATCCTTGGTAATCAGCTTCGTCGCCGCATTGCCGCTTTCAGAGGGCTCAGATTTATTATCCGCCTGCACCAAGGTAACCTTTTTGCCATTGATGCCGCCCTTGGCATTGATTTCATCCACCGCCATTTGCACGCCATTAAAAGTGGACTTCCCATAATTGGCCACGTTCCCCGTCAGTTCAAACAGGGCTCCCACTTTCACATCGTCTCCGCCTCCGGCGGCCTTTTCTGATTTTCCGCACCCTGTAAACACGCCTGCTGCCAGGGTCGTCATGGTCAGGACGCCGACCGCTTTTTTCCATGCTTTCATGCCCAACACCTTTACTTTCTTTTCATTTTTCTTGCTGGTGACCCATCACCGGTCGGCCTCACAAGTTATACCTATTATACGGGACACTTCACAATTTTGCAACAGTCTTTTTTAACAATTTTAGTGTTATTTTTAAAAACAATACTATGTTTTATGTATGTTTTTTATTTTGTTTGTATTTTGTGGATTTTTGTTCTTTCTACAAGGAATATTAGGCGCTGATTTTTCGATCAAAAACCTGTTTTCCATCCTGCATCCGGATAATATCCACACTTACAATGGGATTATGTTGTGGGTCAATGGTTGCTTTTCCTGTAGCCAACTGAAAGTCTTTTAAACTTTCCAAGGCTTTCGCAATTTTTGTGCCATCCGTACCGCCCGCTTGTTTCATAGCTTCTGCCGCCATGAGTACGCAGTTATAGCCATTGATAGCAAACCCATCCGGATCTTCATTATATTTTGCTTTGTAGTCCTTAATAAATTGTTGTACATGGGGATCCGTATCCTGGGAAGAATAAAAGCTACTAAAATACGTTCCATTTAAAGCATCCGGACCTGCAATCTCTGCCAGTTTGGGAGAATCCCAGCCATCACTGCCCAGAATCGGACAAGTAATACCAACTTCCCGAGCCTGTTTGATAATTTTCGAGACTTCTTCATAATAGGCGGGAACATATAGAGCATCCGGATTTGTATGCTTGAGTTTGGTCAACGTAGATTTAAAATCCTGATCCTTAGCCAAAAACGCCTCCTGTGCTACGATTTCCCCACCCTTTTCTTTAAAAGTTGTAGAAAACACGCCGGCTAATCCTTTGGAATAATCACTGGAAGAATCGTTAAAAATTGCGATTTTTTTCAGATGCAGCGCATCAGCTGCAAAAGTAGCCATGACTTTTCCTTGGAACGGATCTGTAAAACAAGCACGGAAAATATAGGGACGCACATTCCCCTTCTCATCCACGGTAATACTCATGGCCGTGGCAGAAGGCGTAATAAGCGGTACTTTACTTCCTGTGACCACTGGGGTAGCCGCTGCCGTGCTGCCGGACGTATAAGGCCCTACAATCACAGAAACCTTATCTTTTGTAATCAGCTTGGTCGCCTGGTTGCCCGCCTCAGAAGGTTCGGATTTATTGTCTGCCGACACCAATTCCAGCTTTTTTCCATTGACTCCTCCTTTGGCATTAAGCTGCTCTACGGCCAATTGGGTCCCTTTTTGTCCACTGGTACCATAATTGGCAACGGCACCAGTCAATTCAAACAGGCCGCCAATTTTAATGGTATTGGCATCCGCCCCGCTGCCTGATTTCCCACAACCGGAAACTCCCAGCACCACTAAAGACGAAACGATCCATACTCCCAATGATTTTTTCCACCCGCGCATGGTTTTCACCTTCATTTTCCTAATTTCCTGCAAGCACCACGATGAAAATCATGAACATTATCTTGCAAGTTGAAATTATTATACGAAAACAAATCCCATAACACAAGAAAAACTTATCGTTTTAAGCATATTGTTTTATATTATATTTATTTTTGTAATCTATATAATATTTTTTGTGAAATTTCGTCTTTTAAAGAAAATAATTCCTATACTTTTTCTTCTTCCCAAATGGCTTGTTTGATTTCTTTACGAATATCTTTCAGATCGTGGGCAATAATCTCAAACAGGCTGTAGAGCTGATTGCCGTCCACATTGCTGTCCCGAAAGATGACGCTGGTATCCATCAGCAGATTCTTTTGGGGATCCAGGTAAAACTTATAAATTTTATAATGCGCGTTTAAACGGTTCATGGGGGTGCGGACAAAAACCTGGACACGAAAACACCATCGTGAAGAAGAATGAG
>CAJMHI010000066.1 GCA_905213155.1 uncultured Acidaminococcus sp.
AGTGCGAGAAAGTAATTATGGGCTAAATTTTGCTTGATTTTTCATAGCTGGTCTCTTTTTCCCGGCCCTAAGACCCGCAGCAGCTCCTGGGGCGAGGTTTCCCCGGCGAGCACTTTGGCCCGGCCATCCTGCCACAGGCTTTCCATGCCGCCTGCAAGAGCCATCTGCTCCAGCTGCATTTCACTGGCGCCTTGCAAAATCTGCTGCCGTGCTTTTTCTTCCAGCACAAACAGTTCCTGAAGCGCCATGCGCCCCATATATCCGGTGTGCCGGCATTTTTCGCAGCCCATTGGGCGATACAACGAGACACTTTGGGAAAGGTGCAGATAGGTTTCCTCCCAGCTGCCTTTTTCTGCCATATATTGCTCTTTGCAATGGGGGCAGAGCTGCCGCACCAAAAGCTGCGCTGCCGCGCCCAAAAGAGCAGAAGATACTAAATAGGGCTCCACGCCCATATCCAAAAGTCTTGTCACGGCCCCTGCCGCTGTATTGGTATGCAGGGTACTAAACACCAGATGCCCGGTAAGCGCCGCCTGGATGGCAATCTCTGCGGTCTCCCGGTCCCTGATTTCGCCGATCATCACAATATCCGGGTCCTGCCGCAGTATGCTGCGCAAGCACCGGGCAAAGGTCAGCCCGATTTTCGGCCGCACAGCCACCTGGCTGATGCCTTCCATCTGGTATTCCACCGGGTCTTCCACGGTGATAATTTTTTTCTCTTTGTGATCAAGTCCAGAAAGAGCCGCATACAAGGTGGTAGATTTCCCGCTGCCCGTAGGTCCTGTCACCAGAAAAAGTCCATGAGGCTGGCCAATCAAGTGGCGAAAGGTTTCCAAATGGGTCGCAGAAAATCCCAAGGAAGCCAGCTTCGGATGCACCTGCTGCTGATTCAGCAGCCGCAGCACCATGCTTTCTCCAAAAAGGGTGGGCAGTGTAGAAACCCGGATATCCACCTGGCTGCCCTGCCATCGTTCCTGCAAGCGTCCATCCTGGGGCAGGCGTTTTTCCCCTATATCCATCCCTGCCAGGATCTTAAAGCGGCTCAAGACCGGGTCCTGCAAATTTTTTCGGATCTGCATCAGCGGCTGGAGTACGCCGTCAATACGGCAGCGCACCAGCATTTTTTCTTTGCCCGGCTCCAGGTGAATGTCACTGCTGCCCAGCGCAAGACTTTGCTGCAAAATCTCCTCTGCCAGTTGCACGGCAGGAGCAGCCGCTTCTTCCCTTACAAATTCACTGTTAATTATTTTGTTTTCTGTTGTCAATGTGCTTAGCATGTAAAACATCCTCCTACAAGTTCCGGATTCCCGCTCTCAAAAGGACGATTTCCCTTTTGCCATAGGCACCCGGCCGCTTTTTCCTTATAATAAAAAAGCGAATGTAAGGAAAAAGATTGGAGGCAATGCATGGCTCATAGTATACCCTATTTTTTTAAATTATACAAATTCCCTTTTCTTGTGGGGGCAGCCTTAACAATCAGCAGTGTTTATGTCTATACGCAGCTCCAAGTCCCAGCGGCTGCCCCGCTCCCCCCTGTTCCCAAAGAGCAGACAATATCACATGAAAAGAAAACTGCGAAAGCAATAGCTCCCGAAGCACAGCCCCGGCGGGATCCTTTTCGCCCGCTGAATCACCCTATTGATTTAGAGAAGAAGCCCGTGGAAGAAAAAATACCCGTTTCCCCGTCAAGTATACCCCCAGAAAATCTTGCAGTGTCCCCTGCACCTGCGGCACCTCTTAGCTACCGTTTCAGCGGGATTATAACTGTGGACGGCCATAAAAAAGTACTGGTTACAACGCCCAATGGCTCCCTGCTGGCAGGCGAGGGCGATGCCCTGCCGGGCAAAGGGACCATCCAGAGCATAACGGGAAATACACTACAGTGCAGGGGAGAAACCATCCCGCTAGGAGAACGCTGGTCATGAAAATTTTATTGCGCTTACTCTGTTTTTGTTTCTTCTGCCTTTTTACCCCGGTTCGCTGGGTATTAGCAGCCGATACCATCTCCCTCACTGTACACGAAGCCCCGGTAAAGGAAATTCTGCACAGTCTGGCCGAACTCTCCGGCCGCAGCATTATTACTGACCCGCAGGTGACCGGTACCCTTTCTATCAATCTTCAGGAGGTTCCCTTTAGGGAAGCACTGGATCTGGTCACCCGTTCCCGTGGTCTGTGCTGTCAGCAGGAAGGCAACACCATTATCGTCTCCACACGGGAGCAAATGGCCCGGAATTTTGGGCGGTTATCTATTCATCCCCTGGACTATATTGCCGCCAAGGAAACGGCTGAAACCTTAAAGCCGCTTTTCCCTTCCCTCACCTGGGACCTGAACAGCAACGCTTTGCTGCTGCAAGGAAGCCCCGCAGAAGAAGAACGCTTGCGGCAGACCTTACGCACCTTGGACCAACCCACAAAGCAAATCACCCTGGAAGCCCGGATTTTATCTCTGCGCAAGGAAGCCTCCAAGGAACTGGGCCTGCAATGGCACTGGGGTTCCCTGCCCGCCTCCCGGGACAGCGGGACATCCGTGGAAACTAAGTACGGTGGCCGGATTCATTTAGGGCATGGGTACGGGACAAATTTTGAAGCCAAATTGTCCGCCCTCTGCCAGGAGGGAAAAGCCAGAATCTTGGCGACGCCCCGGATTATCACGTTGCCTGGGAGAGAAGCCAGTATTTTTATCGGCGACCACATTCCCGTGGTCACGGAAAAAGTCACCAACAGCACCACGTCCACCACTACAGAATATGTGGATGCGGGCATCCGCCTTTCCTATACGCCGCTTTTAAGCAATGACGGCATGATTACTGCCAAGGTGCATACAGAAGTGAGCACGCCCACGCTGATTGCGGAACTAAAAAATTACCGTATCGCCAGCCGGACGGCGGACACCCATGTGCGGATGCGGGAAAAAGAGACGTTGGTCATCGGCGGACTCATCAGCGAGGAAGAACAAAAAAGGCTGGAAGGGATACCACTCCTCTCCAAAATTCCTCTTTTGGGAGAGTTTTTCAAGTATCGGTCTTCCAGCAAAAATAAAACGGAAGTCTGCATGCTGCTGACGCCGTATATCAGCGAACCCGGCAAAGGGCCTTCTATTTTTAAAGCGCCCCCCGGCGCTTTACCCGCTCCAGAAACTGGTGGAGAACCCGTGCCGTAATGCCCCAGATCATCCGGTTTTTCCACGGATAGAAATACACCGGATAGGTGGAAATGGGTTTCCATTCGGTATTATTTTTCTGGCTCTCCGGATAGGGAAAGCCCGCTTCCCTGCGGCTACCCATGGTCACCTTGCCGGTAAGCGGTGTGAGATGCAGCAAATCCTCTAGAGGAACGGTAAATACTTCCCCTACTTCCTCCGCCTGGATGTGCAAGGGTTCTTCCGCAGGGAGAATCCCGGCGTAGGGATAAATAATAGGACCTCTATAGGCATAAAAATATTGCAGGGGCCCCAGTACGGTGATTTTATCTGCGTGAATCCCCAGTTCTTCCCCTGTTTCCCTAAGGGCCGTCGCCAGCAGTGTAGGATCCGTATCTTCCCTGTGACCGCCCGGGAAACAAATATCTCCGGGCTGCCAGTGAATGTTGGCAGAGCGCACTTCAAAAAGAATTTCCCAGCCGGTTGCCCCCTTTACAAGAGGCAATAATACGGCACTTTCCCAGATGTGCATGCTGCTGTCCACCCGCATGGTTTGATCGGTCCATAAGGTTTTTAACGTTTGGATGGTTTCCATGAGCCCTCCTTGTGGTAATGAAAAACGCCGTTTCCCCGGAAACGGCGTTTTGGTTTATGATTAGAAGCGGCACTTAGCGGCATAGGCATGGCCTTCCAGCCCTTCTCCTAATGCCATCCGGTGCACCAGTGGTGCCAATTGCTTGGACGCTTCCGGTGTCATGCTTTGGTGGGTGCAGGTTTTCAGGAACGTCCCCACATAAACGCCGCCCGTATAGCGGGCAGCTTTCACCGTAGGCAGGGTGTGATTCGTCCCGGAAGCATAATCCCCGAACACTTCTGCCGTATTTCCGCCGATAAAGAGACTCCCGTAATTGTGGAGCTTGGAAAGGATGGCATCCGGATTCTGCACATTGACTTCCAGATGTTCCGGAGCGTAACTGTTGGCTTTTTCTACCGCCTGCTCCAAATTATCCAAAAGTACCACTTCTCCGAAGGTATCCCAGGATTCCCGGGCAATGGCTGCCGTAGGCAGCCAGGAAAGTTCTTCGTCCACAGCTTGTATCACTGCATTGGCCAATTTTTCATCCGTGGTAAGAAGAATGGCTTTGGCATTAGGATCGTGCTCTGCCTGGGCCAATAAATCTGCCGCCAGGGTTTTCGCATCGGCACTCCCATCTGCAATCACCAGGACTTCGCTGGGGCCCGCCACAAAATCAATGCCCACCTGTCCATAGCATTGCCGCTTGGCTTCGGCCACAAACTGATTGCCAGGACCCACAATCATATCCACCGGTTTAATAGAAGGTGTGCCATAGGCAAACGCTGCAATTGCCTGTACGCCTCCCAGAGCGTAGATTTCGTCGGCCCCAGCCAAATCCATGGCCACCAAGGTTTTCGCGTTTATATGGCCCGTTCCGTGGCTCACAGGGCTTGCTGCAGCAATACGCTCCACCCCGGCAACTTTAGCCGGCGTAATCAGCATCATGGCAGAAGAATATAGAGGAAAGCGCCCGCCGGGTACGTAGCAGAGACAGGAATCCACCGGAATGACCCGATGTCCCAGATGAATCCCGGGCGTGGGTTCAAAATCCGGCAAATCATGAATCGTGGCCCGCTGTGCCTTGGCAAACGCTGCTAAATTGGCCAGAGCGGCTTTCATGTCCGCCAGTTCTTGCGGAGTTACCGCTTCATAGGCCTGCCGGATTTCTTCCGGAGTCACCCGAAAGCTTTCCCGTTCACAGCCGTCAAACTTTTTGCTGTAAAAGTGCAGGGCCTTATCTCCCTGCTCCACCACATCATCAATAATGGCCGCAACGGTCTCCCGCAGTTTCCGGCGGTCTTCCTTTGTCCGCTCTTTTCCCTTCTTGATATATTTCATGGGCCTCACGCCTTTCTCTATGCATCCAATCCTTCCATAATCCGCTGAATTAAGTCCTTGCGAGTCTCATGACTCATGGCACTATAGGTCAGGAGCTGCCCGGGGCCAAATCCAAAGGTACGCTGGTAGAGGGCTTTTTGTTTGGCCAGCGCATTTTTGCCCAGCTTGTCCGTCTTGGTCAGCACTACCACCACGGAAAGCCCTAAGGACACCAGCCACTCATAACATTCCCTGTCGCTTTCCATAGGATCCCTCCGGCAATCCATCAGGAGATAGACCTGCCTTAGGTAGGGTGAATTTTCCATATAGCTGCAGATGAACGCCGACCATTGTTCTTTATTTTGCTGGTTGGTCCGGGCAAAGCCATAGCCCGGCAGGTCCACCGCATAAAAGGTATGCTGCTGCGCCCCGTTCTCCCCATTTTTCTTGGCCCGCAGCTGATAAAAATTAATGGTCTGGGTCTTGCCAGGGCTGGCACTGACCCGCGCCAGATTTTTACGCCGGGCCAGAGAATTTAACAAGGAAGATTTTCCCACGTTGCTGCGGCCGATAAAGGCCACCTCATCCAACGTATCCTGGGGGTACTGGGTAGCCTTTACCGCCGACGTTACAAACTCCGCACTGACAATATCCCATGCGCTACTTGGCATTTTCCTGCTCTTTCTTTCCTTTAGGGTCTTGTGCCGCTGCCGCATTCTTTTTCCCTTTGGAAGCGGGTTCCAGAGCTAGCTCCGTGACCTGGTCCATATGGTCCACAGGGATAAATTTCATTTCTTCCCGTACTTTTTCCGGAATCTCTTCCAGATCCTGTACGTTCAGTTTTGGAATCAGCACGGTTTTAACCCGGTAGCGATAGGCCGCCAGCACTTTCTCTTTTAGTCCTCCGATGGGCAGCACTCGGCCCGTGATGGTAATTTCCCCGGTCATAGCCAGATCGGCTTTCACCTTGCGGCCGCTCAGCGCACTTTCCATAGCGGTTGCCATGGTAATACCGGCACTGGGCCCATCTTTTGGCGTGGCGCCTTCCGGCACATGGATGTGAATATCCACTTTGTCCGCAAAGTCCGGTGCCAGCTGCAACGCTTTGGCCCGGCTGCGGATATAGGTGAAGGCCGCTTGGGCGGATTCTTTCATCACGTCGCCCAATTGTCCCGTCAGCATCAGCTTACCTTTGCCCTCGGTAACCACCACTTCGATTTTAAGCAGTTCGCCGCCCACACTGGTCCAGGCAAGACCGGTGCAAACGCCCACTTCGGCCTTGGCCCGCATATCTTCTTCCAGGAAGATGGCTGGCCCCAGATACTCTTTCAAATGGGTCGGCGTCACCGAAACTTTGGCAACCCCTTCTTCCACGATTTTCCGGGCTGCTTTCCGGCAGATGGTGGCAATTTTCCGCTCCAGATTCCGCACGCCGGATTCCCGGGTATAATCCCGGATGATGTGGTGAATGGACGCAGCACCAAGACTCAGCTGTTTTCCGGTGAGCCCGGCCAATGTGCGTTCCTTGGGCAGCAGATGGAGCTGGGCAATCTTCATTTTTTCCTCATCGGTATAGCTGGACAGCTCGATCACTTCCAGCCGGTCCAATAGCGCCGGAGGAATGGTTTCTACAGTATTTGCCGTAACGATCCAGAACACATTGCTCATATCGTAGGAAAATTCAATATAGTGATCGCTGAAATGACTGTTTTGCTCCGGATCCAGCACTTCCAAGAGCGCCGACGCAGGATCACCCCGGAAATCGGCACCCATCTTATCCACTTCGTCCAAAAGAAATACCGGATTATCGGTGCCGCAGTCAATCAGACCGTTAATCAAACGTCCCGGCATAGCGCCGATATAAGTACGGCGGTGCCCCCGGATTTCTGCTTCGTCCCGCACGCCGCCTAAAGACAAGCGGGTAAACTTCCGGTTGATGGCCCGGGCAATGCTTTGTGCCAGGCTGGTTTTGCCCACGCCCGGAGGTCCTACCAGGCAGATAATCGGTCCCCGATTGCTCTTGGTCAGCGCCCGGACAGCCAGGTGATCCAAGATGCGCTCTTTGACTTTTTTCAGGCCATAATGGTCTTTGTCCAAAATCGCTGCGGCTTTTTTCAAGTCGTAGTTGTCCTGGCTCATATTGCCCCAGGGCAGCGCCAGCACCGTATCCAGGTAGTTTCGGATGACAGCGCTTTCTGCCATCATGGGCGGCATTTTATTCAGACGGTCCAGCTCCTTGTCCAGTTTTTCCTGGACGTTTTTCGGGAAGTTTTTCTTTTTGAATTTTTCCTGGTATTCTTTGACTTCCCCGCTGTGTTCTCCGCCGCCATCCAGTTCTTTATTAATGGCTTTCAGCTGTTCCCGCAGGTAGTATTCCCGCTGGTTTTGTTCAATCTGCTTCCGCACCTGCTGGGAAATATCTTTTTCCAGGTGGACGATTTCCAGTTCCTTTACCAGGTAACTGTACAGCAGGTTCATTCTCTGCTTCACATCCACCGCTTCCAGAAGGTTTTCCTTTTCCGCCACGTCAATGGTGAGATACCCGGCCATCATATCCGCAATCCGGCCCGGGTCTTCCTGGTCCTTAAACGTGAGCATCACTTCGGTATTCAGCTTTTTGCTGGCCAGCACCCATTGTTCAAAGGTGTCGATCAGCATCCGTTTCAGAGCTTCCACTTCCGTGGAGTTTTCTCCCATGGTTACATCCGGGCGCGGGGTTACATAGGCTTCCAGGCTCATGCCCACCGCATCCACCACGGAAATAATTTCCACCCGTGAGAGACCTTCTACCAAAATCCGCATGGCTCCGTTGGGGAGCTTCAGCATTTGTTTGATTTCTGCAATCACCCCAAAGTTATACAGGTCTTTGGCTTTGGGATCGCCCGCTTCCACGGATTTCTGGGTCACCAGCAAAATTCTCTTGGTGGTATTCATCGCCGTTTCTACTGCCCGGATGGAGCGGTCCCGCCCCACATCCAGGTTGATAATCATCCCGGGGAATACAATGGTTCCCCGCAGCGGCAACAGCTGCAGCCGCATGGTATTTGGTTCCAACATCATGTTCACCATCCTTCAAAATAGATCGAGTAGGAGGCGGGTAATGGCCCGCCGACCTCTCACACCACCGTGCATACCGTTCGGTACACGGCGGTTC
>CAJMHI010000067.1 GCA_905213155.1 uncultured Acidaminococcus sp.
CTGCAAGGACTGCGCAACTTGTTCCATCAGTGCGCGCGTCGGGCTCTGCCGATCTAATTTGGACGTTTCAACAATTAATTGATATAAATTGACTTTTTTATCAGCAGCAACTTCCTTATAGACCGGGATAAAGCTGGAATGGCAGCCCGCCATGCCTAGGATCAAGTCCAGCGGTTTTAGCGGATTATGATACCCTTCTTTTTCCATAGCCGGCATGAGACGTTTGTCAATAAAGTCAAGCAGCGTATAGAGCGGGTATTCTGCAGCTTTACCTTCTCGCTGGAAGGCAGCAATAGCCACCTCGGTCATAATATTGCCAGCACTTCTAGCCATGCCCATGAGTCCGCAGTCAATAAATGCTGCGCCTGCTTTTTCAGCAGCTAGTGCGTTAGCCATAGCCAGCCCCATATTGCTGTGACCGTGGAACCCGACGGGAACAGAAACTGCCTTAACAAGCGCTTCCGTATAAGCAGATGCCTGATCTGGGAACATGTAGCCTGCTGAATCCATGATAGTAATAGCTTGGGCTCCGTAGGATTCCAGCAATTTTGCCTCTTCTGCTAGCTCTTCTGGTGTAGATACATATGCTTTCATAAGGCTGAATTTCGCTTCAAGGCCATATTTACGGACCATTTCTACAGCCTTTTCTGCCTTTTTCCCCTCACTGGCGTTGATTCCAACGCGTAAGAAAGAAAGCCCCTTAGATTTTGCAAGCGCTATTAGCTCCTCATCTGCATTGGCAGCAGCTTGAAACATCCCGATATGTGCCTTTTGCGCAAACGGTGCCATGACATCCAGATATTCTTCATCCGTAACGGGAGCCTGTTTCCCACCATGCTTCATACTTCCCAGACCAGTGCAATGCCCCATTTCAATGGTATCAATATGACTTTCAATGAGTCCTTCCAACATCAGGCGAGTTAGTTCTTTAGAGAAACCAGCACCGACTACATTTGCTCCATCCCGCAGTGTACAATCCATAATTTTCATAACGAATGACCTCCTGTCAACTTATTATTAGAATTATCAAACAGTTCTTATAGATCGAATCTTACACAATTATCAGTAAAAATAAAAACTAAAATGAGCTCATTTAAATATTAAAGGAATTGATAACTTTTGCTTTAAATTTCTCTTGTATTTCTATCTATCCACTGCAGTAGTATGGATTGACGTTTCCAACAGGTTGTTGCCATTTGAAATTATCAATGATATCATGAAAATATATCAACTTGTTTTATAACTTTGCTCTATGGAGGCTGTGTATATTATGGAAAAAGAGCTCATTGAGACCTTTCTTACCTTAGCCAAAGTGAACAATATCAGTAAAACCGCAAAGCTGCTCTACGTATCTCAAGCTACCGTAAGTTATCGGCTTAAGCTATTGGAAAAGAAGCTTAATACGTCCTTGCTACAACGCAGCAAAGGAACCCGGCAGACAATGCTGACGACGAATGGGCGGCGCTTCCTGCCACTGGCGCAGTCTTGGCTTGATGCAAATAATGCAGTTATGAACTTTAACCAGCGCACAGAATCCTTGGAACTTAAAGTGGGAAGTACTAATAGCATTAATAATTACTTGCTTAGGGCTTTTTTCATCGCCCTTGGTAGCGATGAGAAAAAATGGAAAATTACCATCCGGACGACCCATACAGCGACGATCTACGATGAATTACACTTGAATGAAGTGGATTTGGGGCTCTGTCTTGAAGAAAAAATGGGGATCGGTATTAATACCAGACTGCTTTATTCGGAACCTTTGGTTATCCTGAGCGCTGCCCCTCTTTACAAAAAGAAACTTTTGACGCCGGCAGAACTTAATATGGAAAAGATGATCTACATTAACTGTGGCTACAGTTTCCGGAAATGGTATCGGCATTATGTGCCTGTAGGTGTTTCCCCCACCTATAAGGTTGATTCCTATCAAGTCGCTTGGAGCCTTATGGAACATGACTACTGGTTCTTTGCTCCCATCTGTTTTTTGAAGGAGCAGCTGGCAAAAGGAGAACATTGTGCCGTGGCGGCATTGGGAGGCACGACTCCCACATATGACGTATACATGGCGACAGAATATGGCAATGAAAAATTGCGCCGCTATGAACTGACATTGTTCAAGCGCCGCCTGACGCAGTATCTTCATGCCAAAAAGCATGATGTGGACGCTACCTTGGCAAAGCTTTTCCCGCAAAAGCATAATTGGTAATGTGGCTATTGATGAGCTGAATACAAAACAAATATACTAAGATTGTCCGCGATGGCTCTCGTTTTCTAGAGAGTTATTTTCAGCTTATAAAAAAACCATTCTCACTACTGCTCTTTGACAGGAGAAGGGGAAGTTTTTATAGTAAAAAATAGCCCGCCAAGGGTAGAAACCCATGACGAGCTAGAGTGTGAAGATAATCAGGACAGATCCTGATTCTTATCTGATCTGATATTCCTCATATAATTTTTTACGGAATACTTCATTATCCAGAGCCTTATCCATATCTTGGAAGCGGCCATCAGCCTTTAAGCATTTTAATAGAGAAGCTGGATTCCCTTCTCCCTGCAGCTGACCTTCCTGGCGCTCTTCAAGCCCCCATTTTTCTAGTTCAGCACACATAATTGCCACCTCCTTCGGGTCTCATTGTACCAAAACCATAGAAGAAAGCAAGAAGCTTTCTGTAAGAACTCCCCTATTCTTTTGCCAAAAGAGCAAGAGTGCGATTTTAGGTCTCTATACGGATATCACCTGTTTTGACAAAAGTGTAAAATGAGTAACAAACAACAACGAGAAAAACTAACAAATAGAAAAATCGTTGCAATTTTCAGATTTTACTATATTATATAGAATATAGGAGGAAGAAAAATGCAATCTTTTACGAACGATGGATTTGACAAAGTTACCTTAAGTGAAAGAGTCTATCAAGTATTAGTAGATAAAATTATTAGTGGTGTCATAGAGCCAGAGAGTCGGTTACGGGAAGAACATGTAGCTAAAGAATACAATGTAAGTGCGACGCCGGTAAGGGAAGCTTTCAAACGATTAGCCAGTGAGGGATTTATTGAATTGATTCCTTATCAGGGTGCCATTGTGCATGGTATAAATGATGAGGAAATTACAGATGTATATCGGTGCAGATTAGCACTAGAAAATTTGGCTTTAGAATTAGCTATTGATAAATTTGATGATGTGACCTTACAAAAAATAGAGGATTTGATTAATTACAGTAAGATAACAACAAATATATTTGATATAGCGACGATAAATAGAAGGTTTCATAATATTATCTATAATGTTGCCAACAATAGAACGCTATATAAACTCATTGAATCCTTGGACAATGTTCTTGCAAGAGATATGAAGTTTTCTGCTAGTGATACGGTTCGGAGAAATAATATTATCATAGAACATAGTAAGATTTTATCTGCCTTAAAAAATAAAGATTTAAAATCCGCCCAAGAGGCAATGAAAGAACATATTATGAATGGAAAAGCGTATATTGAAGCGAAGAGAAAACATTATATGCCATGAGCTATTTTCATGGTATAGGTATTTTTCTATAGAATATATAATATTGAAAGGGTGAGGAAAATGAAAAATTTTCAAATGGCAAAAGGGGCAGAGAAAATTGTTAAGACTTGTGTGAAAGTACAGCCTGGAGAGGAAGTTTTGATTGTTACGGATCCTTTAAAGTTTTCTATAGCAGAAGTGATTGCCGAAGCTGCGTATGCTGCAGGTGCGCATGCAATAATATCTATTATGGAGTCCAGAGTAACTGACAGCGAAGAACCACCAGTAACTGTCGCTGCTGCCATGAAAGCAAGCCAAGCATTTATTTGTGTTGTCGGGAAATCTATTACACATACACGTGCTGTAAAGGAGGCCTTGGCTAATGGTGCAAGAGGTGTTGTCCTAACACAATTTGAGGAAAATATGATGATTCATGGCGGAATAGAATGTGATTTTGAAAGAGCCAAGATTGAATGTAAAGCTGTGGCGCAAGCGATGGCAGGGGCAACGGACATCCTTTTGTCGACTAAACAAGGAACCAAATTGAGCTATAGTGCAAAGGGAAGACGAGGCAATTCTTTATACTGCATGGTTGAAAAAGGAGAATTCTCCACTGTTCCTACGGTGGAAGCCAATGTTTCGCCATTAGAGGGAACTGCAAATGGAATTATCGTTGCAGATGCTAGTATCCCCTATTTAGGAATAGGTGTATTGGATGAACCGGTTGTTTGCACAATGGAAAATGGCTTTATAACTAAGATTGAAGGGGGAAAGCAGGCAGATATCTTACGGGAAGACTTAGAATCGAAAAACGATCCTAATGTATTTAACGTAGCAGAAAATGGCATTGGCCTTAACCCAAAGTGCCATTTTATGGGATTTATGTTAGAAGATGAAGGTGTTTATGGATCGGCACATATTGGAATTGGCACCAGTATTACTCTGGGTGGAAAAGTTAAGGCTGCATGTCACTATGATTTAATTATGAAGGAAGCTACGCTGATTGCAGACGGCAAATATATCTTAAAAGAAGGAAAGGTCGTGCTTGATTGAAGTAGAACTTGTGTAAAAAATCCTGTGGGAAAATGGAGGGGAGCGAAATGACAATAACATTCAATCAGTACCATACGATTGCTGTTGCGGTGATTATACTGTTGGTCGGAGAGCTTGTAAGAAATCACTGTAATGTGTTGAAAAAATATTGTATCCCTATTCCAGTTATTGGTGGCTTTTTCTGCACAATTTTGATTTTACTTGGGCATGAGACCGGGAATTTTGGTATAAAATTTAGTATGGCATTTAAAGATTTGTTTATGCTGCTGTTTTATGCAGGAATCGGATTTACAGCAAGCTGGAAGTTGCTGAAAAAAGGGGGGCCGCAGGTAATTATATTTTTGGTTCTATCCTCACTGTTGGTAGTCTTACAAAATGGCCTGGGTGTTGTTCTTTGCAAAGTACTGGGAATCAGTCCGTTGATTGGAATCGCAACTGGCTCTATTCCGATGACGGGAGGACATGGAACATCAGCCGCATTTGCACCGGTGCTAGAAAGTGTAGGACTTGATACCGCAACAACCGTTTCTTTGGCAGCAGCTACTTTTGGCCTTGTTGCAGGAAGTTTCATAGGAGGGCCGACGGGCCGGTTCCTGATCGAAAAATATAACCTTAAAAGTGAAGATGCTGCTGCCATCGATATAAGGGAAGAACAGATACTTGCTGAAACAGGAGAATCTCGTGAACGGACTTTGACCGTTGCCACCTATCAACTACTTTTGACAGTTGGATTTGGCTGTGTTATTTCTGCTGTATTATCAGAATTTGGGCTAACATTTCCTGCCTCAGTAGGAGGAATGACAGCGGCATTGATTGTAAGAAATATTGCTGATCACACAGATTGCTTTAGGCTACGCCTTACGGCTATTCAAACGATAAGTAATATTTCTCTCTATATTTTCTTGGCGCTTTCCATGATGACGCTTAAGCTTTGGCAACTGGCTGACTTGGCTATTCCGATGTTGATCCTACTCTTTGCCCAAACGATCATGATGTTTCTTTTTGCGGTGCTGGTTACTTTCAGATTTATGGGGAAATCCTATGATGCAGCAATGATTGCTGTTGGTCATTGTGGATTTGGATTGGGGGCAGTTCCTACTGCAATGGCAAATATGCAATCGGTAGAAGATAAATATGGAGCTTCACCACGTGCATTTTTTATAGTGCCTCTAGTGGGGAGTTTGTTCATTAATATCGTGAATTCGTTTGTTATTATGGGCTTTGTCAATCTTTTCAAGTGAGTGGATAAGTTCAGATGGCTCTGTTTGCAGCGATGGGACCGCATGGGAGTACTTGTGGCTAAAGATGGGAAGGTACAATATCATTTTGTTGTAGAAATTGATCTGAATCGGATTGTTGTCTGTGCTCATAAGGGGCTCTCCTGGTAAAACAAAAAATGAAAGACGGTTCCTATAGGGATAGTTTGTTTTCCTGTAGGAACCGTTTTTACGATATCTGTGCTTTATTCGTTTACAAACTTAGAGGAAACCTCAAAAAATGAAATCAGAACTGTTGAATTGCTCCGCATTCAGGTAAGTTTCAATTTTTTCTTTTTCATAAAGCAGGACAAGTTTTGTTAATTCTGTTTTGTTCTTGTCGAGACGAAAAGTCGGGGTACTTACACTCAATGCAGCAATAATTTTCCCTTCTGAACGCAAGGGCGTTGCTAAACAGGTAAGATACTTTGAACATTCTTCATACTCGCTGGCAATCTGTGTTCTGCGGATTTCTTGCAATTCTTTTTCTAGCTTGATGAAAGACGTGATCGTTTGTGATGTCCGAACACGGAGACCATATGGATAGAGGGCTCGTAATTCATCTAACGAATGTTCACTTAACAGTGCTTTTCCTAATGCAGTGCAGTAGGCAGGGAGGCGCTTCCCCACATGAGAAACTAAACGGATGGCTTCTTTGTTATCGACTTTAGCAAGATAGAGTACATCGGAATTATCTAAAATCCCCAGTTGGCAAATTTCACCAACCTGGTTAACAATAGAAAGCATCTCTTCGTGGAAAAACTGAATAGTATTTCTGTTGTTAGTGTAAGATTCTCCGACGCAAAAAGCAGAGATACCAATTGTATATTTTCCAGTCGTTTTTTCGTGAAGAACAAATTTCCTAAAGCATAAAGTACGTAGCACTGGAAACAGAGTTCCTTTCGCAGCTGAAATTTTGTCGGCAATTTCAGATAGAGTAAAGCCGTCGGTATTGGAGGCCAATAATTCCAAGATGTCCAAGACTCTGGTCGTTGGTCGATGCGGTGAAAATGGATCTTTGGTAACCATAAGAGTTCCTTTCCAAAACATGGTTCGAATATCCGAAAGCATATTTATTATACCATGAAATGATAGAAAAATCGCAGATATTCCGTTGCCAAAACAACATGGATAAAAAACCATATTGTACATAAAAATAGACTTAACTATTATAAGGATATAGTTCAATAAGAGGTTTGGAGAGGGGGAGACACATGAAAATTTTAGAGAATGTAAAAAAAGTGCCTGCTGGAATGATGGTGGTCCCGATGATCTTAGGGTCATTGATCAATACATTCATACCAGAAGTTGTAAAAATTGGGTCTTTCACGACGGCTACTTTTACCAGTGCGGGATCCGCAACAGCAATCGGGATACAGCTCTTTTGCTTAGGGACGACATTACAGTTGGCAGATATGCCAAAAGTATTAAAGCGTGGTGGGTTGCTTTTACTTTCTAAGTTTATCATTGGCGCTGCTATCGGGATTGTTGTAGGATTGCTATGTGGAAAAGCGGGATTTTTGGGGTTAACGACTCTTGCAATTATTAGTGCAGTCACTAATTCCAACGGGTCTGTGTATCTGGCTCTTATGACAGAGTTCGGGGATGAGACAGATTGTGCCAGCATGGCATTACTGACAATTAATGATGGACCGTTTTTAACCTTAGTCGCTATGGGAGCCTCTGGTCTGGCAAATATTCCCCTGATTGCCTTGATCGCTGCGATTGGGCCGTTATTAGTGGGTATGATTCTGGGAAACTTGGATAAAGAGATTCAAAAGACACTGGCTCCTGCGGGAAGTATTCTGATTCCCTTTGTTGGATTCTGCCTGGGGGCTGGAATCAAATTGACGAATCTGGCAAAAGGTGGAATGGGAGGAATCTTGTTAGGACTGATTTGCTGTTTTGTCGGTGGAATCTTTATACTGGCCTGTGAACGTTTTATTGGACATAGACCAGGATATGCGGCTTGGGGCGTATCTACAACTGCTGGAAATGCAGTTGCCGTACCGGCCGCAGTTGCATTAATTGATCCAGCCTGGGCTCCCTATGAACCGGTTGCAACGGCACAAGTTGCAGCGGCGGCTGTTGTTACGGCGATTTTAGTACCGTTTATTACATCGTGGTGGGCGAAGAAGTATGGTTGTCCGAAGCTTCCACTTGCTGGGCAAGACTTTAGCAAAGAATCTGTTATT
>CAJMHI010000068.1 GCA_905213155.1 uncultured Acidaminococcus sp.
GAATCTAAAGAAAGGAAAATGGTGATTTTGCTTCTGTAATTATCATACAAGAAGATATGGACGCAAAAGAACGGTTGATTGTGGCTCTTGATGTTCCCGACTTGGCTAAAGCTAAAGTGCTGGTGGATGAATTGGGAGATAGCGTTTCCTTTTATAAAGTTGGCATGGAATTATTTTACGGAGTAGGCCCGGATGTGGTACGATATCTAAAGGAAAAAAATAAAAAAGTCTTTCTGGACCTGAAACTCCAGGACATCCCCAATACGGTAGCCCATGCCCTGCAGGTTTTGACGGCACTGGGCGCTGATATTTTGAATGTGCACACCGTAGGCGGGCCTAAAATGATGGCAGAAGGTGCCAGGGGGGTGAAAGAAGCAGCGACACAGCTGGGAAAACCGGCACCCAAATTAATCGGTGTTACTGTGCTGACCAGTATGGATACTGCCCAATGGCAGCCGTTGCACTATGCTAAACCCATTGGGGAAGAAGTACTGGAACTAGCTGCACTTGCCAAGGCAAGCGGATTAAACGGCGTGGTAGCGTCGCCCCAGGAAGCGGCCGGGATTCGCCAGCGTTGTGGCAGGGATTTTCTCATCGTGACTCCCGGCGTGCGGCCCGCATGGGCAGCTGCCAATGATCAAAGCCGGATCGCCACGCCTTTTGCGGCGTTACAGGCAGGTGCTACCCATTTGGTGGTGGGGCGTCCCATTACGCAGGCAGCGGATAAAAAAGCAGCGGCAGAAAAAATCCTGGAAGAAATGGAAGGAGCATTGCAATGAACAATACATCGGTACTACGTATGCTGGAAGAAACGCATGCCGTAATGCATGGCCATTTTTTGCTGACCAGCGGACTGCACAGCCCACTGTATGTGGAAAAGTTTAATGTACTGCAGCATCCTGCCTACACGGAAGCCCTGTGCAAGGAAATTGCGTCCCGCTTTATTAACGATCAGGTAGAGCTGGTGGTAGGCCCTATGACCGGCGGTATTTTACTAGCTTATGAAGTTGCGAAAAATCTGGGAACAAAATTCTTCTTCACAGAACGGGTTAATGGCAAGATGGCTTTTAAACGGGGCTTTCACATTGAACCGGGGACGAGGGTCCTTATCGTGGAAGATATTGTGACTACAGGCGGCAGCGTCCAGGAAGTCCTTGATGTGGTTAAAGGGGAAGGCGGCATTCCCGTAGGTGTAGGGTTCCTGGTGGATAGAAGCGGCGGAAAAGTGGATTTTGGCTGCCGCATGGAACCGCTTCTGCGGCTGGACGTGGAAGCGTATAAACCGGAAGATTGTCCCCTGTGCAAACAAGGCGTGGCACTGACCCAAAGGGGCCGTACCGGCAAATAAAACGATCGGCAAGGAGGAGTTTCTATGAAAGAACTGAAACTAAAGTATGGTTGCAACCCGAACCAGATTCCGGCACGGATCTTTATGCGGGACGGGAGTGATTTGCCGCTTACCGTATTAAACGGCAACCCAGGGTATATCAACTTTATGGATGCGCTTAATTCCTGGCAGCTGGTGAAGGAAGTTAAACGGGCCACAGGGCTTGCGGCAGCAGCTTCTTTTAAACACGTAAGTCCGGCTGGTGCAGCAGTAGGGCTGCCGTTATCGGAGACGCTGCAAAAGGTGTACCGGGTAGAGGGTATGGAATTATCTCCTTTAGCCTGTGCCTATGCCCGTGCCAGGGGTGCGGATCGTATGAGTTCCTTTGGGGATTATGTGGCGCTTTCGGATGTGTGCGATGTTCCTACTGCCAGGATCTTGCAGCACGAGGTCAGTGACGGCGTCATTGCTCTGGGGTATGAACCGGAAGCGCTGGCTATCCTGAAAACCAAGAAAAAAGGCCGCTACAATGTGGTGCAGATTGATCCATCTTACGAAGCAGCCAATCTGGAAACAAAGGAAGTTTTTGGCATCACCTTTGAACAGAAACGGAATAATGACCTGATTACCGCTGCGCTGCTACAGAATCGTCCTACGAAAAACAAGGAGATTCCGGAAGCCGCTGTGCGGGATTTGCTTCTTGCCATGATTACCCTGAAATATACCCAGTCCAACTCTGTTTGCTATGTGAAAGATGGGCAGACCATTGGCGTAGGCGCTGGGCAGCAGAGCCGGGTGCATTGTACACGGCTGGCGGGCGACAAAGCGGACAAATGGTGGTTGCGGCAGGCACCTAAAGTGCTGGCACTTCCCTTTAGAAGCGATATCGCCAAGCCGGTGATGGATAATACAATTGACGTTTACCTGTCTGATGATGCAGAAGATGTTCTGGCAGACGGGCAGTGGGAAAATTATTTTACGGAAAAACCGGAGCCAATGACACGAGAAGAACGCAACGCCTGGATTGCCCAAAATACAGGGGTATCTCTGGGCAGTGATGCCTTCTTCCCCTTTGGTGATAACATTGAACGGGCACACCGCAGCGGGGTGCAATATGTAGCCCAAACCGGCGGCAGCATCCGGGACGACCAGGTAATCGCTACGGCGGACAAATTTGGCATAGCTATGGCCATGACGGGTGTGCGGCTGTTCCACCATTAACGGAACGGGGGAGTGGACTTTTGGCCTGCTCCCTTTTTCTTTTTTACATATAGGGAATATAGCACAACACTAGATTGCTTAGGAGATTTGTTATGAACCTATTGCTAAAGGCTCGGCTTCACCAGATGAATGCGACCATGCGCAGATTTGTCATGGGGACGGCAGGCGGTTTGCTCATTGCCTTGTCAGGATGGATAGCGCTTTGGACAGGAAACGGGAAATGGCTTTGGGAATGGACGCCCTTATCCCAGGGCTTATTAGCGCTGCAACTTATCCTATGGCTTTCTGTGCCGGTAGATGTATACCAGGAGAGAAGGGGAAACGCTTCTTACCAGTGGAAATTGGGCGGTCTCCCTATAGTTGCCGTCCTGTGGTTTGCGTTGCATCAAATCCCTTTTACCAGTTATGTGCTCTTTGCTGTGCCGGGGGCTTTTGTCCTGTCTCTGGCGCTTCTTTTCCTAATCTGTGAAGAAAGAGAAGGCCGATTGGCACTTTTTTCCGCACTGCTACTTGGGATGCTTTGTGGTATTAGTATTGGCTTTTTGGTATTTTTCCTGCTGGCCTTATGCCTATCCGGTATCAGTTTATTGTTCCAGGTATATTTTCCCTGGGACTGGTATGTCTGGGGCTTTTATACGGCGCTTTTTGTGGCAGGGTGGCAGGTCTTTTTGTCCCGGATCCCCGTAAAGGGGCAGGCGCTGCAACGGCCTAGCTGGTATGAAAAAATTCTGGCAAAAATTATTTTGCCTGCGGCACTGGTGCTTGTAGCGATCCTCTATTTATATTTAGGAAAAAGCGCGCTAGAGCGACAAATGCCTGTAGGGATTATGAACTGGTATGTGTCATGGGCCGTGGGTATGTATGCGCTATTTTACTTTTCCTGCTGCGACCGAAATAGACCCTGGATGGGACGAGTGTTGCGGTGGGGGTGCCTAATACTGCTTCCCGTGGTTGCAGTACAGCTTTGGTGTGTAAAGATCAGGCTGGAGGCCTATGGACTCACGTCTCTTCGGTGGCTGTCCCTTTGCTGCACGTTATTTGGCGTGTGTGTGCTGCTCTTTGGCATCACAAACCGCAAACCTCGTGGCTTATATGCGCTTGCGGCCGTATTGACAGTGCTCCTTACGATAACGCCCCTCAATGTCTATGATTTTCCTGCCAGGTTTCAGGCAGAACGCCTGCAGAGCACCCTAGCCCGTACAGAACTTTTAGAAAATGGCATTCTTCAAAAAGGTAGGCCAATACAAAAAGAGGATGCAGAGATCTTACGGAGCAGTTACCAGTATTTGGTTTTAAATCCGGGACGCTGGAAATACCCCGTGGTCAAACAGCTGCAGGAGCAGAATTTTCTCGCTGTATTGCCTGCTGCAACCGGTGAAAGTCATAAGGTCATAAACTATTGGTATAAGCCAGAAACTATATCGGTTGCCGGCTATAGCACTGTGAATCCGATTCAGTTTGCCCGGGTCAAAAAGAGTAAACTTTTGATAGAACGCAAAGGAAATAAACGGGAGATTGATCTGGCTCCCTTTTTCCAGACCCTTCAGCGGAACTATCCATCCGGAGGAACTCTGGAAGAAAAAGATATGACCTATCAGGTGGATCCAAAGACAAAGCTTCTTTTTACCCAAGTTAGCGGACCCTTGGAGGCCTATCAGGGGGAAGGAGAAAAGGTGGTGCACTGTACCTTGTACCTACTGGAGAAATAAATAACAACACAACTTTTTTGTTTATACCATTCATAAATTACATGATGGAAAGTGTACTCCCCCTTTGTTACAATAACAGCAGAAAGAGAAATACTGCGGACAAAGGGGGAGCTATTATGTCAACGAAAGAAGACCAATTTTATTATAAGTCCTATCGGAGCGGAGAGCTCACCAACGGGATTGAACGAGCCGCCCATCGTGCGCTATTATATAGCACTGGCTTGGATGAGAAAGACTTGAAAAAGCCTATGGTCGCCGTCGTAAATTCTTTTACGGAAATGGTTCCCGGGCACTTTCATTTGCGGGAAATTGCGGACTTTGTAAAACAGGGAATTATAGAAGCGGGTGGTATTCCACGGGAATTTAATACCATTGCTATTTGCGACGGTATTTGTCAGGGACACAAAGGAATGCGCTATCCCTTGCCCAGCCGGGAAGTTATCGCCGATTCCATTGCGTATATGATTGAAGCTCATCAGTTTGATGCAATGGTGATGCTGCCAGGCTGCGACAAGATCGTGCCGGGCATGTTGATGGCGGCTATGCGGTTGAATATTCCCACCATTATGGTTCCCGGAGGACCCATGCTGCCAGGGCGCTGCAGCGTTATGGATACGGTGACGTTAACTGATATGCGGGAATTGATTGGAAAAGCCCAGATCGGGAAAATTTCCTATGAGGCATTAAAGGCTGCAGAACAGAGTGCGCTGCCCGGGGTGGGGACTTGTTCCATGCTGGGAACGGCCAATACCATGAGTTGCCTGACAGAAATTCTGGGGATGGCTCTGCCTGGATGCGGTTTAGCACATGCCGTATCTGCAAAAAAACGCCGGATTGCCAAACAATCCGGACGGCGTATTGTGGAAATGATTCACGAAGAATTGACACCTCACAAAATCATGACAAGGCAAGCATTGCGCAATGGAATTGCAGTTAGCATGGCTATGGGCGCTTCTACCAATAGTACCCTCCATCTGCCTGCCATTGCCCATGAAGCGGGAATTGACATTTCATTAAAGGACTTTGATGAAATCAGTCGTATCGTACCATACCTGTGCAATATCAAACCTTCGGGCAAATACCCGTTAAGCGTTTTGGAAGACGAGGGAGGTATTCCTGCGGTTATGAAGGCCGTAGAAAGCAAACTGGATACTTCCGTACTTACGGTTACGGGAAAAACCCTAAAAGAAAATCTAGCGGATGTTCCGTTAGTGGAAAATGACGTTATTTTCCCGCTCCAGCATCCCAAAAATCCGGAAGGAGGGCTGGCAATCCTGCATGGGAATCTGGCTCCGGGTGGCGCCGTGGTCAAAAAATCCGGGGTCAAACCCTCCATGTATTATTTTGAAGGGCATGCCCGTATTTTCCACTCCATGGAAGACGCCTGCAAAGCCGTTTCTGGCGATAAAATACGACAAGGTGATATCCTTGTCATTACCTATGAAGGCCCCAAAGGTGGACCTGGCATGCGGGAAATGCATATGGTTACGTCCCTGATCGTGGGGCGGGGCATGGATGAAATGTGTGCACTTATTACTGATGGAAGATTTTCCGGATCCACCAGGGGACCTGCCATCGGTCACGTTTCGCCAGAAGCAGCAGCGGGCGGTCCTATTGCTGCCGTGCAAGAAGGAGACAAAATTATTATTGATATACCCCATCGTCAATTGACTCTGTGTGTACCAGAAGAAGAAATCAAGAAACGGCTGGCTAATGTTGTCCCTGTCCACAAAGAAGCTACACCTGCCCTGCGCCGGTATGCAGCACTAGTGACCAGTGCCAATCAAGGTGCGGTGCTACAGATTCCGGGTGAAAAGTAGCGTATTCTATGTATGAGAAGCAAATTTAGGAAGCAATTCCCCTTTAATGGCTTGTACAAATCCTTTTAGGATCCTTGAGGGAAAGGCAAGACGGTGACACACAAGGGATATGTCACTTGTAAGATCCATGCCATGTACAGGCAAGATCCGCAGCTGTTTTTCAGGAGGTAAGGACTGGTTGATCTGACGGAGTTTCGGGAAGAAACTGCTGGCACAGAAACAGGCTCCTTCGCTTTGCCCCGCCAAAAGTAATTGGATCTCAAAATCTCCGATCGTCATTCTCTCATTTAGAGAAATACTGTAGGTTGCCAAAAACCGGTCAATTTTCTGGCGGAAGTTTGAGATTGGGGGACTAAGCAGAAAGGAGAGACGAGATAAATCGCCTAGTTCAATTTCACCATTTTTAGTGACGACATCAGCTGCTTGCAGTACTTCGGCATTTGCGATCAAACAGATTGGCTCATGGAATAGGGGGATCTGGTGGAAATTGGGACTTTGATGGGCATCAATCCCCAAGAAAATATCCAGCTCCCCGTTTTGTAGCATGGTTTCATTAGTAATTGTATCCTGTAAAAAGAGCTGAATGGTCACCTGAGGATACTGCTTCCGGTACCGGGCAAGGATACCCGGAAACAGCACCCTGGCACGGGCCGAATGAATGCCAAAACGAATGACACCGTACGGTGCTTTTTCCCATTCCTGGAGCTGGTTCTGAAGCCCCTGCTCAAGAATCCGTATTTGCTGCAGGGTGTGGTAGAGGGCGGAACCTATCGGCGTGAGGGAGAATTTAGGGCGACGGAGGAAAAGTTTTCCATATTTCTTTTCCAACCGGGCGATATGATTGCTCAGATTCTGCTGGGACATAAATAGTTTTTCCGCTGCTTTTGAGATACTTTTCTCCTGGACTACCACAAGGAAATATTCTTCTGTGTTGAGCATTAGAGGCACCCCTATTCTTTAACATACCATAGTGCGAAGAAACTACACGAAAATATTTAAAGTTACGATATATTTCATTTCTTTGTTTTGTATTATACCACGCCTTACCCTGTTGTCATAGCTGTACTGACACAGGAAACACTGCATGGAAAGGCTTTTTGTTTGTAAAATAGGAGGAAAAAGCTATGGAACTGCCAAAACAGGTTGTTGTATGTGAGGTAGGCTTACGGGATGGCTTGCAAAATGAGAAAAAGATTCTCACGGTAGCGGAAAAGCTGGAGATGATCCACCGGCTGGAACAAGCTGGGGTAAAGGTGATTGAAGTGGGGTCTTTCATGCATCCCAAAGCTGTGCCCCAGATGGCGAATACGGATGAGGTCTATCGAAATCTTACACAGTTGGAAGGCGTGGAATACCGGGCTCTTGTTGCAAACCTAAAAGGGGTGGAGCGGGGGGGGTGCGGACAAAAACCTGGACACGAAAACACCATCGTGAAGAAGAATGAGAT
>CAJMHI010000069.1 GCA_905213155.1 uncultured Acidaminococcus sp.
ATGTGGGTCATTTTTTTCCGGCCCTTTGGGTCAATTATAGCCCGGCCTTAATAGGTGCGGAGGTCATGCCGCCGGTAATCGCACCGGAAAGCAGCATCCAGTTGATATGGAATACATAGCGTCCCACCAAAAAGCCTGCCAAAATAGCCAAAATGGCCACCAAAGAGGCAATAATCGCAATCATATAGCCGCTGCCCGTTACGGCATCTACCACACGATAACCATAGTTTAAGCCGGTACCCGCCAGGAACACGGATAGGAAATAGGTCCGCATCTTACCCAAAACGGTGGCATTCATACGGAAGTTGATGGGCCCCAGTTTGCCCAAAGCACCCAGTCCCAGCGCAACAATGATGGCACCACCGGTAGCGCCCAGGGAGAACATGCCCAAAGGCCCCAGGGAAATCTTAATGGACCCCAGCACATACCCTAAAAAGGCCGCCAGAGAAAATCCCACAAAGTCCATCGCCACTTCCGGCATGGTGGATGGCGCCAGATCAGCATTGTTCTTCAGGTCTTCCGCTTTCTGGGCAAAGTATTCTTTCTTTTCTTTTTCCACATCAAAGCGGAAAACCGTGGGCAGGATATTCATAGCCAGGATGAGGAACAAGACCCCGAACGGATACCCGATGGAGTGTCCTACCCCTACACCAGCTTTGGCTTCGGTGACGAACACTTCCACGTCGGAAGTTTCCAGATGTTTGATGTTTTCTTTGGTCAGTACGACAGGCGCCGGTCTGTCCTGCAGTTTGGCGTCCCGAGCCTTGGCCCCGTTAATGATCGCCAGGATCTTATTCTGCGTCCGTGCCGGCTGGTTGGCAAAATCCTGTGCTACCCGGCGGGACTCACTGTCGGACGATTCAGTTGCCGCAGCAAGACCTGCAGAACTGGTAAGCGCCCCGGTATAGGTCCCGGTCACCTGGTACGGGCTTAACGTATCCCAGAAATGGGAAAATCCGTAAGAAGCCACCGCACCGATGAAGGGAATAAAAATGGCGATAAATACAAATTGCTTCCCAAATTTGCTGATCGCATACTTCATTTCCTTAGCAGCGAGCAGCCCGGTTCCTACCAGAAAGATAATCAGCGCCAGGTTCATCATGGTGGCATTGATCACTTTCCCCTGGATAATGCTCATAGCAGACATATAATAGGGACTTCCCTTGGGGAAGGTCGCCGCATATTCGGTCAGGAAATAGCCAATCCCGCACCCTACAAACAAGGTCCCTGTAATGCCGAATTTAAATTTCCTGAAATTAATCTGGCCGAACAGGTTTCCCAGTACCATAGTGAAAAACAGCAAGACCAGAGGATTCAGGATAAACGCCGTGAGATTAAATTGCATAGTTACGCCCCCTTAACAAAACATTTCATAAAGAATTGAATCCTCACATAGTAAAATATTTTACAAAAAGGAAAAGGATTTTTCAATAGAAATTTTCGTGTGAGGCAATTTTTTTACATTCTCACCAAATCTGCACTGCTGATCCCGTCCAGCCCGGCAATAATATCCAGTGTGGGCCGCTCTACGGGGTTGTCCACGGTCATCACCATCATGGCGGTGCCGGTTTTTTCCTTGCGGGATACCTGCATGGTGGCAATATTTACATGGGCGGCACCCAAAAGAGTCCCCAGCTGCCCGATCATGCCCGGTTTATCCTCGTTCTTTGCCAGGAGCATATACGGTGCCGGAACAACGTCATAGGCATATCCCTGAATCTGCGTCAGGTGGGGCACATTATCCGGAGCTAATGTTCCTGCTGCTGTAAAGCTGCTTGTACCGCTGGTCACTTTCACAGAGATCCGGTTAAGCCTGTTTTCTCCATTGACCTTGCCTTCTACCACAGCAATCCCCCGGGTTTCTGCTGCCAGCTCCGCATTAACCATATTCACCCGTTCCCGCAACACCGGTTCCAAAAGGCCCTTTAACACGCTGCGGGTAATCAGGTTGGTTTCCAACCGAGCTGCCGGCCCTTCGTAGATCACTTCCACTTTTTCCACCGGTTCTTTTTCCAGCTGGTAATACAGTTTTCCTAAACATTCTCCCAGCTGCAAATAGCCCACCATGCCTTCCATATCCTGGGGATGCAGCGCCGGCAGGTTCACCGCATTGGGCACCATCTGTCCTTTTAAGACATTAATTACTTCTTCTGCAATGGAAATCCCTACCTTGTCCTGGGCTTCCACGGTATCTGCACCCAGGTGCGGGGTCACTACGCATTCTTTCATGCCGATTAAGGGAGAAATGGGTTTGGGTTCATCCACCAGCACGTCCAGCCCGATGCTGGCCACTTGTCCAGCGGCAATGGCTTCCGCCACGGCTTGTTCATTATACAGGCCGCCCCGGGCACAATTCACCAGACGAACGCCTTTTTTGCACTGCTTTAATTCTTCTGCTCCCAGGATGTTAATGGTTTCTTCCGTTTTCGGCGTATGGATGCTGATTACGTCGGCTTTGTGCAGCAGATCTTCCAAGGTCTCACATTTTTCCACGCCCAGACGTTTAAACCGGGTATCCGGGATATAGGGATCATAGGCGATAACTTTCATTTCAAAGGCCTGCATTCTTTTGGTAACCAAGGCGCCAATGCGCCCCAACCCGATAATCCCCAAGGTTTTATGGTACAGCTCGATGCCCTTCAGGTTTTTCCGGTCCCAGACCTTGCTTTCAATCATTTTCTGTGCCCGTACGGTATTGCGGCAGGAAGCCAGCATCAGGCCAATGGTATGTTCTGCCGCAGATATGGTATTGGCTTCCGGGGTATTTACCACGATAATTCCCCGATTGGTGGCGCCTTCCAGGTCAATATTATCCACCCCGTTGCCGGCACGGCCCACCACCTTCAGATTTTTGGCTGCTTTGTAAAATTCCTCGTTCACACGGGTCACGCTGCGCACGATGATGGCATCATAGGCACCTACAATTTTCAGCAGTTCTTCCCGGGGAATATCAAATTTTACATCCACATCCAGGTCCGGCTGTGCCTTTAACAATTCCACGCCTTTGTCCGAAATCCGCTCCGTAATAATAATTTTTTTCTTTTCCATTTGTTCTCCGCTCCTTCACGCTTTCAAAATTCCATTAAAAAATCCCGTGCCTTGAACCCCTAAACCGGGTTTCAAGGACGGGAGAAATCTCACGTGGTGCCACCTTTTTTTGCTGCAAGCAGCCTCATTTTCAGGATAACGGCTTGGCCGGGCGGGTTGCGACCCCCGCCGTCTCAGGAGTGGATTCCACCAAAGCCTTCACCGCTTCGCACAGCCAGCAGCTCTCTGCAGAAAAACTTTTGTGTACTTGGTTCCTTCATGGACAATTTTAATCACGCTATTTAGGTTGTTCTTAACACTTGCTTACGATTTTACTTATAACCATCTAGTTTGTCAAGGAAAATTGTAATTTTCCTAAAATTCATCCCCATCATTTGGATCTTTGTCTGTTTTTGTAAACTGCGATACAAAAACAAATCAATTTCTTTTTACGACTCGTCTCCCTTCAGCATTTTGGTGTACCGCTCCGCCCGATCCAAATGGTTTTTCAGGATACGGGTACGGTTTTGCACGGCTTCCAGGGCCGTTTGGGATTCTTCCAGTTTCTTTCCTGCTTTTTCCACCGCCTGGGCAAATACTTCCAGATCCGTATTGATCTGCGCCACCAGGCGCCACACCTGACTGGTGCTTTTCTGTACGGCCAGTGTACGAAAACCCATCTGCAGGCTGTTTAAAAGGGCTGCAAGAGTAGCAGGGCCCGCAAGGGTTACCCGGTATTTTCGCTGTAGCTCCGTCATAAGCCCTGGCAAATCGGCAGCCTCTGCAAAAAGCCCTTCCAGCGGCAGATACAACACTCCAAAATCCGTGGAATAGGGCGGTGCGATATATTTATCCCGGATATCTTTGGCTTCGTTTTTAAGGCGGGTTTCCAGCTGTTTTAAGGCTGCCAGCTCTCCGTCCTTACTTCCTGCCTCCCGCGCCTTTAGCAGCCGTTCATAGTCTTCCAGCGGAAACTTGGCATCAATAGGGAGCCAAATCACACTGCCAGCTATTTTACCCGGCAATTTAACCGCAAATTCCACCCGTTCCTGACTCCGAGGACGAATGGCCACATTGGTACCATACTGTTCCGGTGCCAAAAGATCTGCCAAAAGGGCGCCCAGCTGCATTTCGCCCCAGGTGCCCCGGTTTTTCACGTTGCTTAGGACTTTTTTCAGTTCGCTGACATGCTGGGAAAGCGCCTGCAAAGCTCCCAGGCTCCGGTTCACCATCCCCAGCCGGTCACTGACCACGCTCATGGACAAGGTGACTTTCTGATCCAGGCTCGTGCGCAGCCGTTCTGCATCCTCCCTGGCTGCCAGCTGCCGGCCTGCCTCCTGCGCCGTTAATGTTTCCTTTAACCGGAACAGCATAAATACCAAAATCACCAGGGCAACCAAAATCCCCCCCTGCAAAAAGATTTCCACGGGTCTCATCCTTTCCGAGTTTTTCTCTTGTATTATAGCAAAATTGTACGAAGCTTGCACAAACAAACGTTTTAATATTCTTACGTGTACAATCTGTATCCTGCTATGGTATAATTCAATTAATCAAACGAACAAGTCGTAAAAGGGGAAAGATTATGCAAAAACACGATGCCGGGGCGACCATGGCAAAACTTCTGGATGCAGCCGCCCAGCTATTTGACAATAAAGGCTATTTCAATGTTTCTATCAAAGAAATCGGTCTCACGGCCGGCTGCAACAGCGCTTTGATTTCCTACTATTTCGGGAGCAAGCAGAAACTATACCAGGCCGTTGTACTACGGCAACTGGAGTTTTTGCAGCAGGTAAAAAAAACGGTTTCCGCCATGGGACTTTCCCCCTTGGAAAAAATAAAACAATATTTTCTCCGGATTTTAGAAAGCCAGTTGGATCCTCACGTCCATGTGAACATTCTCTATCAGGAAATCTTACATCCCTCCGGGCTGATTACCGAGGAACCCTGGCAAAGAATCTTCCAACTGGAAGAATACGTCCATGACCTATTAGAAAAGGCCCTGACAAGCGGCCAATTGCGTCCTCCTAAAAAGGGGCAGGACTACCGGTATATCCCTTTTATCCTCACTTCCGTCACGGAAATGCTCTTTTTATTGCGGGACCGCCTTACACCGATTACGCCGGAAAACCGTCCCAAAGCACAGGTTCTGCTGGAAATTATTGAATTTGTCCTGGCTCCGTATCTACCTAATTAAAAAATGTGCCGAACGCCATCTACGTTCGGCACATTTTTTAGTTAGGCATCCATCAGATCGGTCATGCTATGCAAGCTAAGCGCGATGGTGGAGCCATTATGGAGCAAAGCCGTTGTAGCCGGAGGCAGTATGCCCATCACCCCCAGGCCGATCAGGCTTGCGTTGAATCCTACGACAAAATCAAAGTTAAAGTTGACCCGGTGCATCAACAGCGTGCTGATCTGCTTTAAGACCACCAGCTGCTGCAAATCATGTCCGGAAATCGTAATGTCTGCAATCTCACGGGCAATATCTGCACCTTCGGCAATGGCAATCCCTGCATCGGCCTCGGACAGGGCCGGGGAATCATTGATTCCATCACCCACCATCACCACGCGGTGACCTCTAGATTTGGCTTCCTTCACAAAACGGGCCTTATCTTCCGGCAGCACTTCTGCATAGAACTTATTCAGTCCTAATTTGGCGGCAACTGCAGCAGCCGTCCGTTCACTGTCGCCAGTCATCATAACCAGATTCTTAAATCCGGCCTTCCGCAAGTTTTTCATCACCAGCGGTGCTTCTGGTCTAAGCGGATCCTGGATGCAGAGGATAGCGATCAATTTGCCGTCCAGCGCCATATAAATATGGGAATATTCTTCTGGGCGGTTCTCGTATTTATCCTCTTCGCCTTTGGGTATGGTGACCTTTTCATCCTCGAAGATGAAATGCCCACTGCCGATAACAATCCGCTTGCCTTCTACGTTTTTATCCTTGGCTTGGACATCGCTGACCCGGGAAGCAATCCCATGGGCCACGATATATTCCACCTTGGTGTGCATTTCCTTATGGTTAATACCCTTATCGGCAGCTTCCCGCACAATGGCGTTGGCCACAGAATGGGGGAAATGTTCTTCCAGGCAGGCCGCATAGCGCAGCACTGTTTTCTGGTCATAGCCGCTAAAGCAGATGATATCCGCTACTTTTGGTTTGGCCAGCGTCAGCGTACCGGTCTTATCAAAGACAACCGTATCCGCTGCGGCGACGGCTTCCAGGAATTTGCCGCCTTTGACCGTAATCTTATGGGTGCTGCATTCCCGCATGGCGCTCAGCACGGAAAGCGGCATGGACAGTTTCAGCGCGCAGGAGAAGTCCACCATCAAAATGGACATAGCCCGTGTCACATTTCTGGTTAAGAGATACGCCAAAAGTGTCCCACCCAGGCACCAAGGTACCAGACCATCCGCCAGATGGCTGGCCCGGCTCTCCAAATTGGACTTAAAAGCTTCCGAATTCTGGATCATTTTCACGATCCGGTCATACCGGTTGCCGCCGGCGGCACTCTTAACCTTGATGGTGAGCTCTCCGTCTTCCACCACGGTACCGGCAAAGACAGAGATCCCTGCCGTTTTATGAACGGGCATGGATTCCCCGGTCATAGAGGCCTGGTTCACCATGGCATCGCCATCCACCACTTCTCCGTCTAAAGGAATGGTGCTGCCCATCTTGACCGTAAGCAGATCTCCGGTCTTTACTTCATTAAGGCTGACTTCCACTTCGCTGCCGTCGATGACCTTCCAAACGGTATCAATGTGCAGGGACATATTGTCGGCCAAATCATTGACCGATTTCTTATAGGTCCATTCTTCCAGCAGATCGCCGATTCGCAGTAAGAACATAACGGAACCAGCCGTCTTCACATCGTTTTGCAAAAGTGCAGCCGTAATGGCAGTGGCATCCAGCACCGGCACATCCAGCCTGCCATGGCGCAGGGACTGCAAGGCCTTCCAGATAAACCGGATATCGTAGAACCAGCAGCGAATCACCCGAATGGGTAGCGGCAGGATCCAGCGGGATGCAAAATGCCGCACCGTGATGCCGATTAATTTATTCCGGTACTGCCGGTTCAGCATCAGGGACTGGGCTTTTTCCCGGGATGCTTTGCGCAGTTCCGGATCGTTTATATTAAGCCTGGCCAGTGCAGTAAGGATCCCTTGGCGAAGGGTGCCGTCCTGATCCGCCTGATAGAATACGGCAAGACCTGCGGCTCCGGTGTACAGTTTGACTTTTTTCACACCGGGCACGTACTGTAAACCGACCAAAATGGCGGCTCCCTGTTCCAGGGTAAAATACTTCACCATCCGGCCTTCCTGGGCCAGGCATTGCACCCGCAGACGCCCGGGAACTTCATGTTGGATTTGGAATTTCATACTTTCCGCTTGTATGATAATTACAGAAGCAAAATCACCATTTTCCTTTCTTTAGATTCTGT
>CAJMHI010000070.1 GCA_905213155.1 uncultured Acidaminococcus sp.
TCAAATACCCCACTGCATTTACTCGTGCACTGGCATTTACTTTTTCAAGTTACGCTGAAGTCTTAGGTAATGTCATATTCAAAATAGAAGCTAAGGCAATCAGAAAAGCCGGCCCTACTAAAGGAAGAAAAGCGACAACAGTGTTCGGGAGATCTTTTTCTTTAATCAGCAGTTCTTCTACGCTAGCATTCTCGTCCCGCACCGGCTCAATCCCCACTGTATATTCAGGTTTAGGAGCCGCATAGCTAGCATGCCTCTTTAACCAACGGTTTGTCAACGCATAAACGATCAACAGTGCTGCCAAACAAATAACCAGTCCCCACAGGATAACCATCCCTACATCGGCGCCCAGCATCACTGCAACTGCCAAAATGGCCGCCGAGGGAGGCACTACCCCATGGGTAAACCAGACTGCCGTAATAATATAGGGTGTGACTACAGCCATATTCATATCCCTGCGTTTTGCTATTGTTGCAGCAATCGGTGCAGTCAAAAGTTGAGAGATATCCCCAAAAACTGAAATTGCCATAATGAAGGCAGTCAAAGTTGGCGCCAACTCCAGATGTTTCCCTCTAAACAATTTGACAAAAAAATTGCTAATAGATACTGCAACCCCAGAATCTTGCACGCCCATAGCCAGCACTGCTCCAAACAACACCGGAAGCCCAATATTGCCAAGGCTTTTACCAAAAGCAGTTTCAATCGCATTTAATCCTTTTAAAGGTGTGAACCCAAAGAAAATAGCCAACGCCATGCTTGTAAAGAACAATGCCATAAAACTATTCATTTTTACTTTTAGGGAAAGAATCAACAACACAAATATAGAAATAACGAGAGCCAGCATATATAGCTCCGGTGTCATAGCTAAGTCCTCCTTTTTCTCCCCATAACGGATATCGAAAGTTTTAAAATACTCTTACCTTCGCCACTTTGTCCCAGTTAATTTCAATTCCTAATCCAGGTTTTGAGGGAACAATAAAGTTCATCTCTGCATCATACTCAAAAGGTTGTTTTATCAAGCCTGTTTTAAGAAAATTTGGGTTTTCTTCGTTTTCAATAGCTTCTGTATTTGGTAAACTCGCTGCCAATTGCAAACTCGCTGCAAAATGGATGCAGGAACCAAAAGAATGCAATGATACGGGTTTTGAAAAGCTTGCAGCTGTCGCAGAAATTTTACGCAATTCACTGATACCGCCACTCCAGCCAATATCTGGTTGCACAATATCTACACGATCTTCTTTGATAACCCGTGCAAAATTGTGACTGCCCTGCATTGTTTCATATCCCATTAAGGCTATTGCAGGCATAACTTTCCGAATCTCTCCTAATCCTGCTTCATCTTCAAACAAGGTTGGCTCTTCCAATATATTAAGTCCTGCCCCCATAAAATCATTTGCAGCTTGCAAAACTGCTTTGGTCGGCCATGCTGCATTAATATCTGCTGCTAAGCGCCCTTCTTTTCCCATGCACTCTCTTGCAGTATAAATTCTCTCAATATCTTCTTCATAAGAAACACTAAAATTTTGGCTAGCGGTATATTTTACGGCACACCCTGCAATGTCAGAGGTTCTGCCAATCTTTATTTTTATATCTTTATATCCTTTTTTCAGATATTTTTCTACTTCTTTTCGCAGTCCATCCACCCCTTTGCCTGGCGCATAAAATCCGCCACTTGCATAGGAGGGAATCCTTCCAGAATGAGTTCCCAATAAGGTATGAATAGGAACTCCCGCCCTCTTGCCAGCTAAATCCCATAAGGCAATATCTACACCACTGATACAGCTCATAACTAGCCCTGTTCTGCCATTTGCCACAGTACGCCAGAACATTTTCTGCCAAAGCTGCTCAATATTTGCTGGGTCTTCATGGACAAGAATGGGAGCCAATTGTTCTTCCACAATATATTTACCTGCAATTAAAGGACTCCCGAAAGTAAAAGCCTCCCCCAATCCATAGTCCCCATCATCCGTTTCTACTCTGATCCATAGAGCCTGCCTTTGTTTACAAATTGACATCGCATCGCTCATAATAGGACTCAAGCACTTCAATCCAATAGCCTTGACACTCTTTATCTTCACGAGACATACCTCCTTCTGATCAATAGCATCGTATCATTTATATAGTCTGTTGTATAATGGATTATTCCGAATGTTATTTTCAGAAAAATTAATATTTATAGGAGCTGGTTTCCAGGTATAATAAGTAAAAGGTTAGAGCCAAGGCTACGCATCAGTTCTTTGTTTTATTGAGGTGAAAAATGGATCTACACGGATTAGAATACATTGTGGAAATTGCAAAAGTACAAAATCTGTCTCGTGCAGCGGAAAATTTATTCATTACTCAGTCCACCCTGAGTCAGCACCTGACCAAGTTGGAAGGTGAATTGGGACTTTCCCTTTTTGAACGGAAAAAGAACAAAATGTCCATTACTCCTGCTGGTAAGATGTACGTCACCGCATGCAAGCAAATTCTCCAAGAAAAGAAGAATCTATACAACCAACTCTCCGATCTAGATAATGCCAAGACCGGCTCTTTTACCGTGGGCATTACACCGCAATGGGGTGCTGTGGCAATTTCTCACATCATAAAAGAATTCAAAAAAGACTATCCGTCGATCCAAGTCAAAGTTGAAGAACAGATTGCGCTGCCCTTAACCCATTTATTAAAAGATGGTATCGTGGACATGGCTATTTTGCCTTTATCCAATAGCACCTCACTCCCTTACAAAGGAATCCTTCTACAGTCCGAAGAACTTATTTTAGCAATTCCAAAAGCCCATATCCGCAAAATCCCATTGCATAAACATGACTTACAGGATGATCTGCCTCAAATTTTAGTAAAAGATTTAGCAGGTGAGCCTATGATATTTTCAAAATCCCAAACAACTATCCGCACCCTGCAGGAACAATGTTTTTCCTCACAGCACATTATTCCTCATATTATCATGGAAATTAACAGTCATCCTGCTAGTCTTATCATGGTACAGCAAGGACTCGGCAGTACTTTTGTACCTCTTTCCTGTGCTACGCCTTCTGATGGAATTATTTATGCCCATATTGTCCCTACCGTACAATGGTATGTAACCATTGCCTTCAGAAAAGGGTTTACAATGAATCAGAGCGAGAAATATTTTGTTTCTTTACTACAGCAATATTTTGCCAACGCGACTCCAGCCATTCTCCATTCTCAAATATTACTCACCCCAAAGTATACCAAGCCATAATAATGATAGGACTGTTGCATGTAGAATCCCTTCACACATACAACAGTCCCATTAATGTAATCTTACTTACACCTATTTTCTGGACAGAGACCTGATTAGGCTTTTTTGCACAAAAGATGCAATTAACTTCTATTATTTCGCCAGTTTCTTTACCCAGCGATAGATGGAGGCTTTCACGCCGTACCTATAAGAGAGAACCCTTCTTATATCTCGTAATTGATTAATCCGGCAGCCCCAGCAGCCAGGCAATGGGTACAGTGATCAAAATAGAGAGAACTACCCGTTCAAACCAAATCACCACGATATCACGCAGCTTCAGAGGAATATCCGTTCCCATTACGCAGGGAATGCTGGCAGAGAAAAACAGGATTTCAGAAATACTGACCACAGCAATCACGAATTTTAGCAGCATGGTACCGGAATTTTTAATCAAAATAGAAGGCAAGAACATTTCCGGCAAACACAGTGCCGCTGCTTTCCCGCCCAGTACAGCCTGGGAGACACCAAAAATTTTGAAGAAGGGATAAAACAGATAGCCAAAGTAATCAAAAAGCGGTGTAAATTCTGCCAGCCACAGGCCCAAAAGGCCTACAGAAGTAATGGACGGAATCACACTGAACGCCATTTTTAGTCCGGCCCAAAGGTTTTCGCCGCACAGCTGCAATACCGGTGGTTGGGCAGCTGCCGTCTTTAAGCCCTTTTTCCAGGCTCGTTGCAGACGATTTCCGGTTTCTACAGGTTCTTCCGCCGCCTTGCCGCCATAATAGGTATCAGGGATACTGCTTAACGGCCACAGGCGTGCTGTAATAGCCGTAACAATAAACGTAACCAGCATGGCTACAAAGAAATAGGTGGACCACAGCCCCATTAATCCCAATGTGCGGGCCACTACCAAAAGGAAGGTAACGGATACCGTGGAAAATCCGGTAGCAATAATTGCCGCTTCCCGTGCAGTATAGCGGTTTTCCCGATACACACCGTTGGTGATAATAAGGGCAATAGAGTAGCTACCTACAAAGGAAGCTACGGCGTCAATGGCAGAACGCCCCGGAGTTTTAAAAACCGGCCGCATAAAAGCATCCACTAGTACTCCGATAAATTCCATTAATCCATAGCTGGCCAAGAATGCTAAAAATGCAGAACCAATAGGAATCACAAGACCTACAGGAATGGCCAGTTTATTAAATAGGAATGGGCCGATATCTCCCCGCCACAGCCAGGTGTTGCTTTTCCACAACCCGAAATACATGATGGTTCCGATAACAGCCCCGCCGATTTTAGCAAAGGACATAAAGATATCAATAGGACTTTTCTTCCAGGTTTTCAGGTAGAACGGACGGACTGCTCCGATATACATCACAGCGAGAATAAAAATCTGCACCAGCGGCATGCAGTATTTCTGCAAGGATGTGACGATCACATCTACAGGAACACTTTTCAAACTGGGGCTGATCCATTCCGTGTCGAAGAAAAACATAAAGACACCCAGCAGGCTAAATCCTAAAAATTTCCCCAATGCACCATTTGGTATTGTTTGCTGCTGTTCCATTTGCATTCCCCACCTTTCCTTTCATTGCTATCAGTATACACTACAGAATATTTTAACGGAGAGGATTTCGCTATGCACGACAAATGACTATCCCGTTTCGTTACAATATGTAAATGCTAATATAAAAGTGATCCATTTCAGGCCCTAGTGATTACGAAAAAGTAAGCCACTTTGAAATCACTTCCCACTATAATGAGAGTATTGAATCTGGTTATAGGGGGGTAGAAACAAGGTGAGTGTCACAATGGACGAATATGCGGCAATCCGCCACAAATTTCTTGTGGAAGGACTGAATCAGCGTCAGATTGCAAAGCAACTGGGAATTTCCCGTAACACTGTTGCAAAATATTGTCACGGGGATACCTATGCTGGCCTTCGGGCCAGTTATTGCCGGGCTGCCAGCATGATGACGCCGGACATCATCCAATTTATCCAGCAGTGTCTGCAAGAAGATGCGTTGGAACCCAATAAGAAACAGCATCATACAGCACGACGAATCTATCATCGCTTAATCTCTGAAATGAATTTCACTGGAGGTGAAAGTACCGTCCGTGCCTTGGTTCGCAAGCTTCGCGGCAATCTTATGGAAGCTTATGTCCCACTGGAGTTTGAACCAGGTAGCGCAATGCAAATTGATTTTGGAACGGCTTATGTTTATCTGAAAGGGAACCGGACTCTGTTCAATATGTTCTGTGCCAGGCTTTGCTACAGCTGTGCCCCTTTTGTATTCTGCTTCCGCAAGCAAAACAGCGAGGCTTTCCTGGAAGGAATCATCAGGGCTTTCGAATTTTTTCAAGGCGTTCCAAGACGTGTTATCTTTGACAACGCCAAGGTCGCCGTGAAGAGCGGATCCGGAAAACTTGCGGTTCCTCAGGAAAGCTATGAGGCTTTGGCAGCCCATTACTGCTTTTTTCCTGATTTCTGCAATGTCCGGAGCGGCAATGAAAAGGGATTGGTAGAAAACCTGGTCGGATTCATCCGTCGGAATGTATTGGTCCCGGTTCCCCGGGCCGATTCCCTAGATGAACTGAACCAACTGATTGGAGGATACTGCCGTAAGTATATAGATACCCATTCTGTATCAGGACGGCCAACACCCGTAAAAGCAATGCTGTGCCAGGACAGAGCCAATCTCCTGGTTTTACCAGGCCGCCCCTATGATGTCAGCGTAACGGATGTCAGCCGCATTTCTCCTTATGCGACAATCCGCTTTCAAACCAACTCCTATTCTGTACCAGTAAAATATGTGGGACAGGAAGCTGCTTTCAAAGCCACTGCTGAAAAAGTCACTATCCTGATCGATGGAAAGGCCGTTGCAGTGCATGAACGCTGCTATGAGAAACAACAGCAAATCCTCAGCCTATCCCATTACCTTCCTTTGTTGAAACAGAAACCCCGCAGCATACTGCAGGCACGGCCGGTGAAGCAAAACATTAGTCCCCGGCTTATGCAGCTGCTTGAAAGCAGTGAGTTCACAGCAAAGGATCTTATGGAGATTCTGGAAATATGCACGGAACAAGGAGAGAATGCTTTCTGGAAGAGAAAAAATGAATTTCTGACCAGGTCTACACAACCGGTCGTGATACAGGACCAAGTCGTTGTGAAGCAGGTGGATCTTTCCCATTATGATTCTTTATTGGGAGGAAATAGTATATGCTAGAACCCGGGATAACAGAAGCCCTGCGGTATTATGCCAAACAGCTGAAGATACCGACCTTTGGAAATCTGGATAAGGAGGTGCATCATTACCGGCCTGGCCAGAGTGTTGAAGCGTTCGTTTTGGAACTAATGAAACGGGAGTATGAGACTCGTCAGGAAAAGAAACGACAGACCCGTTTGAAACGAGCGCACTTTCCATTGATGAAAACTCTGGAAGAGTTTGATATGAGCAGGCTTCAGTATGTTAAGCCTGAATATGTTAAGCAATTGGCCAGCTGTGACTTTATAAGCCGGCATGAAAACATGGTCATGGTGGGGAATCCCGGGACCGGGAAGACCCATCTGATGACGGCAATTGGAATTAAAGCATGTATCTTGGGATACAAGGTTCTATTTACAATGCCAGTACTTTGGCATCTGAGCTCAAAGAAGCAAGGAGTGATTACCAGTTACGAAAGATGGAAAAGACCATCGCTGGAGCAGATCTGCTGCTATTGGATGAACTAAGTTACGCAAAGTTTAACCAGGAGGAATCCGAGCTGCTGTTCAAGGTAATTGCTGAACGGTCAGAACGCTCCAGCACCGTGATTACCACCAATCTGGAATTTTCAAAATGGACCGAGATGCTTTCGAATGCGGCTTTGGTCTCGGCCCTGGTGGATCGGTTAACCTACCATTCTCACATACTGAATATGAATGGTAACTCATACCGCCTGCAAAGCCATGTTGAAAAGAAAGAGAGTTGATAGGTGGCTCAAAAATTGATAAGCACGTGGCTCAATTATTTATGATCATAGTGGCTCAATTTTTGGCGGTAAATTGTAAAATGAAACTGAACAGCAAAAATTAAAATGACCCATAGCAGGT
>CAJMHI010000071.1 GCA_905213155.1 uncultured Acidaminococcus sp.
CGAGAAAGTAATTATGGGCTAAATTTTGCTTGATTTTTCATAGCTGGTCTCCTGTTAAAAAACTTTTCGGCTGTCCAGCAATATCGTGACCGGTCCATCGTTGATGAGCGCCACCTGCATATGGGCACGGAATTTTCCCAGGGCGACCGGGATCTTTTTATCCTGCAAGAGCGCTGCCACCTTGGCATAGAGGGCATCTGCTATTTCTGGCGGGGCCGCTTTTGTAAAAGAAGGCCGCCTGCCGTGGCGCACGTCGCCCAAGAGAGTAAACTGGCTGACTAAGAGTACGGCGCCCCCTGTATCCATGAGAGACAGGTTCATTTTGTCGTCTGCATCTTCAAATACCCGCAGGCCTGCAATTTTTTCTGCCAGATAGGCAGCATCTTTTTCCGTATCCCCCTCTTCTACCCCAAGAAGGACCAGAAAGCCCCTGCCAATCCGGCTGATTTCCTGCTGCTCCACCGTCACGGAGGCTTCCGTGACTTTTTGCACCACTGCCCGCATACACCGCCTCCTACATTCCGGACGTTTTCCGTTCTACTTTGTACACGCCTTTAATCCGGCGCAACCGTCCCATAATATACGTCAACTGCTCATTGCTGGTAATATCCAGTCCCATGATAATGTTGGCGCTTTTATTTTCATCCACATGGGCGTTAATGGCGTTGATATTCACCTTGGTTTCACTGGCCACCGTCATAATGTTGGCCATGACACCGGGCTGGTCAAAGGCCGTGAGCTGCAGCACCACCTTGTAGGTGCTGTCGGTAGCCACATCCCAGGACACTTCAATGAGCCGATCTGCTTCTTCTTTATTGGCCAGCACATTGGGACAATCTGCCCTATGCACACTGACGCCGTGCCCACGGGTGATATAGCCTACGATGGCATCACCGGGAATGGGGTTGCAGCATTTGGCCAGTTTCACCATAATGTCATTTTCCCCTTTGACCAAAATTCCATGGCTGCCCTTGTGGGCTTTGGTGGTACGGGGGCGCAATTCGCTAAGGAGCTGGGAAAGGTTTTTGGGCGTATCCTGCCGCTGGGCCTTTTTGTACATGTCCACCAGCTTCATCATGACCGTGTTCAGCATAATGCCGCCATAGCCCAATGCCGCCAGCAAGTTTTCCACACTGCCATCCATATGGCTGCGGGAGGCCACTTCCTTCAGGTTTTCCGGGGACAACAGGGAATTCACATCATAGCCCAGGCGCCGGCATTCCCGCTCCAGCATTTCCCGGCCATTTAAGATATTCTCTTCCCGCCGCTCTTTCTTAAAGAACTGCTTGATTTTGTTTTTCGTCTGGCTGGAACCGGCGATATTAATCCAGTCCCGACTGGGCCCCGGGGATTGCTTACTGGTAATGATTTCAACAATATCCCCGTTTTTCAGTTTGTAGTCCAGGGGCACAATTTTTCCGTTGACCTTGGCCCCTACGCAGCTATTGCCCACGCCGGTATGCACCCGGTAGGCAAAATCAATGGGAACGCTGCCAAAGGGCAGATCCAATACGTCCCCCTGGGGCGTAAAGACAAAGACTTCATCGGAAAATACATCCACCCGTACCGAATCCACAAACTCGTGGGGATCCCGCATATCCTGGTGCCAATCCAGCAGCTGCCGCAGCCACGCCATTTTGGCGTCCACGCTTTTATCTGACGCACTGGGCATTTTGGAGCCGCCGGATTCCTTGTACCGCCAATGGGCCGCCACACCGTATTCGGACACCTTATGCATTTCAAAGGTGCGGATCTGAATTTCCAGTGGCTGTCCGCTGGTAGCGACCACGGTCGTATGAAGGCTCTGGTAGCCGTTAGATTTGGGGACGGCAATATAATCCTTAAACCGCCCCGGGATGGGTTTCCACTTGCCGTGGACAATCCCCAGCACCCCATAGCAGTCTTTCACCGTGTCCACCAGGACCCGCACCGCTAGCAAATCATAAATTTCATTGATGCTTTTGTGGTCCCGCTGCATTTTTTTATAAATGCTGTAAAAACTTTTCGGGCGTCCCTGAATCTCGCAATGGATGCCGGATTCGTCACACAGCTTGCGCAGTTCGTCCATGGCTTCCTGCACCCAGGCTTCCCGTTCGTGCCGTTTGGCCTTCACCTGCTCCACCAGCTGGTAATAATGCTGGGGGTCCATATACCGGAAGGACAGATCCTCCAGTTCCCATTTGATGGCATAAATCCCCAGCCGGTGCGCCAAGGGCGCGTAAATTTCCAGTGTTTCATTGGAAATCCGCTTTTGCTTGTTGTCCGGCATGTATTTCATGGTCCGCATGTTGTGCAAGCGGTCCGCCAGCTTAATCAGCACCACCCGGATATCCTTGGCCATGGCCAAAAACATCTTCCGGTAATTTTCTACCTGCTGTTCTTCCCGGGAAATGTATTCAATCCGGCCCAGCTTGGTGACCCCGTCCACCAGCATGGCTACTTCCGGGCCAAAAATATCCGTCAGCTCTTCCAGCGTGACTTCCGTATCTTCCACCGTGTCGTGGAGAAATGCTGCCGAAAGCGTGGCCGCATCCATCTGGAGCTGGGCCAAAATCGCCGCCACCCCCAGGGGATGAATGATATAGGGCTCGCCGGAAACACGTTTTTGCTTGGCATGGGCCTCGGCGGCAAAATTATAGGCTTCCCGTACCGATTCTACTTCCCGTGGTGTTAAATAGGTATTGATGCGTGCGTAAAATTCTTCCGCACTCACCGGTTTATCGTCCAGTTGTTCCAATGTATCTCACCTCTTTTGCCGCCACAAGTCTGCAATTTCTCCTGGCGCTATCTGCCAGGTGCGATTGAGCGATTTTACTGCTTTCGTATAGTCCGCCTGCAGTGCCTGGAAGGCAGCGGACGCCTGAATATCTTTTTTCCCAGTTTCCCCCAGGCTGACAAGGCCTTCATGACAGAAAAACATCTGCAGCCCATAAAAAATCTGCAATACCTGCTTGCTAAGGATATAGCCTTCCCGTGTCTTTGTGTCCACCAGGTCCTTTTCCGGGCAGACGCCCATTAGGCGCAGTTTTTCCCGGATAGCGGCATAACAGCACCGCAGCCCGGCAATATCCGGGTACTGATTGCGCAGCGCCTGCCGCTGGGCCACCAGTTCATCCCGGTCATATAAAAGCACGAGCCTGCCCGTTTGCTCCGGTAATAGTGGGAACTGTCCTTCCTGCAGGAATTTTTCGGCACCGGCATCATAAAATACCAGCGTCCTGGTGCCAGCCGGCAGATTCTCGCCATAAGAAAGGACAGTTGCCTCCGGGAACTCCTGCTGTACTGCTACAGGTGCGTGACTATATACTACTGTTTTTTTCTCAGTTTGTAAAATACTTTGCAGCAAATTTTTTTTATCCAGATTTTCATGCCGGTAATCGATGATGGTATAGGGCGCTTCCACCCCGCAAAGTTCAAGATTTACGCTGGTATTGCCCCGAAAGGTATTGATGGACGGAGAAAACGCCACACGGGCCTCTTCCCCGGGATAAAATGCATGGTAGCGGTCCCCCGCCTGCCACATAAGCCCCTTGTAATGCGTCCCGCCATGGACCAGATCAAATTTTAAATGATTGCGTTCTTTTCCCAGGCGGTCCACCTGGGCGATTTCTGCCTGGGCAAAGCCCAAAACAGGGGCCGGATTTCCTACCCCAAAAGGCGCCAGCTTTTCCAGCTCCTCTACCTGGGGGATGCCTACTTCTGCCTCCGGGGGAACAAAATAGTCCGGAGTGCAGGTGGGTTCATAGGGCTGCTGGTGCAGCATTTCCGCTACCGTTTGGCTGAACTTTTCCCGAAACGCAGGAATATTTTCTGTTTTGATAGTAAGGCCCGCCGCCTGGGCGTGCCCCCCAAACTGAATTAACAGCTCCTTGCACTGCTCCAGGGCGTGGTATAAATGCACAGGAGGGATGCTGCGGCAGGAGCCTTTTGCCGTATCCCCGTGAATGGAAAGCAGCACCGAAGGCTGCTGAAATTTTTCCGTGATGCGGCTGGCTACGATGCCGATAACGCCGGGATGCCAGTCCTCTTTGCCGGCCACAACGCCCCACTTGGGAGCAGGGCCCTTGGCCAGTTCTGCCAGCGCTTCCTCAAAAATTTTCTGGCTGAGGGCCTGCCGTTCCTGGTTGGCGCTGTTTAATTCTGCCGCTAGTGCAGTGGCTTTTTCCGTGTCATCCGTGGTCATTAAGGCCACAGCCATCTTTGCGTCGTCCAGCCTCCCTGCCGCATTAATCCGCGGACCCAGGCCAAACCCGATGGTGCTGGTGGTCACAGGGGCGCCGGGCGCAATCGTTACGGTAAGTAGCGCCTTTATCCCCGGCAGCGTGCTTTCCGGTATTTTTTTAAGCCCCTTTTTTACGATTTCCCGGTTTTCATCCAGAAGCGGCACCATATCTGCCACCGTGCCAAGTGCTACAAGGGAAATCCCCTCTTCCCAAAATTCCTCCGTATGGTGCAGCTTTTGCCACAACGCCTGGCATAATTTAAAGGCCACGCCCACACCGGCAAGGCCTTTAAAGGGATATGCATCTCCCGGTTGATTGGGATTCACTACCGCCAGTACCTTGGGCAGCTGCGCCGGTGCCAGATGGTGATCCGTAATGATAATATCCATGGAAGCAGGAGCCGTCGCCACCACATCGGCGCCGCTAATGCCCGTATCCACCGTAAGCAAAAGGGTGGTATGGCCCTGTGCGATTTTTTGCAGCGCCGCCGCGTTTAGCCCATAGCCTTCCGTATCCCGGCGGGGAATATAGGTATGGACATCGGCCCCCTCCTGCCGCAGGAACAGATACAAGAGGGAGCTGGCTGTTGTACCGTCCACATCGTAATCCCCATAAATTGTAATTTTTTCTTTTTGCCTGAGCGCCAAAAGGATGCGATCCACCGCCGCTGCCATCCCTTTCAGCAGAAAAGGGTCGTAGTAAGGCTGCGCTTTTCCCTGTAAAAACTCGTTGATTTGCCCCAGGTCCGTAAAGCCCCGGCGCAGCAGGATGCCCGCCGTGATGGGCGAGACACCGGCCGCTTCGCTGACTATCCGAATCTTTTCACGATCTGGCAGCATTTCTTGCTTGATTTTTGTATAAAGCATTGTTAGTCCTTCGGTCGAAATGGTTTAATAATCGGATCCGTATCCTTTTTGGCATCATAGGAAGATGACGGTGTATAGGTGCGGTGCATAGGACTTGTGGGCACAGCTGCGGTGCCTGTCTCGTTCCGTTCCGCCGTTTTTTCCTCCAGTTCCCGAATCTTCCCCTTTAATTTTCTGTCCCGCATAAAATGGCCCGCTTTGATCTTCAGCGTCCACAAGCTGGCCACCAAAAATCCCAAAAAGAAACAGCCAAGGATAATCAAAGCTAGATTCATGGAAAAATGCCAGAACAAAAAGCTGACCTCCACAAGCGCTGCGTTTTGCAGCACAAAGATGGCTATAAAAAGGGAAATAATCCCCATCAAGATCACATAAAACATGCCGTACTCCTTTTACTCAGATTTTTTATACCCCGTTTTCCGGTCCACCGGGTTACGCAAAGGTTCTCCTGCCTGAAAGTGCTTTAAGTTTTCTGCTGCAATGGCGACCACCCGGTCCCAGGTGGCGGACAGATGGTAATCCCCGCTGATATGGGGTGTAAGGATCAGATGCGGGGCCTCCCACAAAGGATCCTCCGCCGGCAGCGGTTCCGGTATCGCTACATCCAGCGCTGCCCCTGCCAGGCGGCCGCTTTCCAGGGCTGTCCGCAAATCTTTCTGGTTCACCGCCGTGCCCCGGCCACAATTGATGAAATAAGAGCCTTCCTTCATGGCCGCAAAAAAGTCTGCATTGTAGAGACCCGTGGTTGCCGGGGTCCCTGGCAGTACGCTTGCCACCACATCGGCCCGGCTAAGTACGTTTTGCAAATTGTCCATGGTATCCATTTCATCTGCTTCCGGAGGCACGCTGCCTTTATGCCGCCGTACCCCGATGACGTGGGCACCCAGGAGTTTGCACAATTTTCCAAAGTCCCGTCCGATATCCCCAAAGCCCATGATGGCAATGGTCAGTTCCCGGAGACTCCGCACTTCCCCTTCATCCTGCCACAGGTGGCGTGCCTGGTTTTTCTCATAACGATTCAACTTTTTAACAAGACTTAGCAGCATGGCCAGCATATGTTCTGACACCGCCTGTCCATAGGCGCCCGTGCTGTTGGTAAGCAGTACGTCATCGCCCAGTATCCCCGGCTTGCAATAGGCGTCTGCGCCGGCAGAATTAAGCTGTAGCCATTTCAGCTTGGGCACATCCTGCAACAGGCCCGGCGCCACATTGCCGATGATTACATCCGCATCCCGAAGCGCTTCCGGTTCCTTCCCATAGTGGAATACGGCCCCTGGTGCCGCTGCTTCCAAAACTTTTTTATCGGTATCCCGTACATACATGGCTACAACAATATTCATGCCATCCACCCCTTTCAAATTCTTTAACTTATATTGTAGCAAAAAAACCACATAAAAAACAGGCACTTGTAAAGAGTGCCTGTATAAAAACTAGTGTTTTTTAAATCGTTAGCCCATGTTCCTTGGCAATCCGGCGGATTTCTTCTTCTGGCAGCTTCGTCCATTGGGCGATCTTGGCAAGGGGTGTTTTATCCTCTAGTAACGAGAGGGCAAAATTCATTGCAGCTCGTTGTTCTCCAATCACTTCGCCTTCGGCTCTTCCCTCTCTCCTACTGGTGTCCATCAGAGAGTTATAATCTTTTATTGCCTTTTCGTTTTGTTCATAGGCATACCAAAGGTTTTTGTTGCCATGAAACAGGTCTT
>CAJMHI010000072.1 GCA_905213155.1 uncultured Acidaminococcus sp.
AAGAAGTAAACGCCACCAGATTTCGAATAAGCTGCATTTACTTTTTCATTTAACGTTTTCCTGAAACGAGGGAAGAATCCTTGCAAATTGTGACAAAAATTGCTATGATTGGTCACATGGATATGTTTCCAATCATAGCAATTTTCAAAAAATAGCAAGTTATTTTAAATCGTCTGCCCCTATAGTAGGAAGACAGGAGGAACGTGAAATGATTGATATTACGGAGCGCGTCCATTGCGCAGCAGCCCTCAGTAAGATTATGTCGGCTGACAAAGCAGCAGAATTTATCCGGGACGGCATGGTCCTGGGAATGAGCGGGTTTACCCCGTCTGGATACCCTAAAGCGTTGCCACTGGCACTATGCGAAAAAGCAAAACAGCATCCTTTCAAAGTGGATGTGTGGACCGTGCTGGCCGGATCTGAAATTGATACCGATATGGTCAACGCCGGGATTATTAATCGGAGGATGCCTTATCAAACCGATAAAAATTGTCGGAACGCCATCAATACCGGGAAAATTAAATATGCGGACGGGCATCTGAGCATGTTTAACCAAAATGCCCGCTATGGCTATGAACCAGGGCACAAGGATGTAGATGTAGCCATTGTGGAAGCCTGTTCCATCAAAGATTTAGGCAAGGGCAAAATCGGAATCATCCCTACCACCAGCCTGGGTGGAACCTGTGGCTATGTACAGAGCGCCAAGAAAGTCATTATTGAAGTTAACGTAACGCAGCCGGTAGAGCTGGAAGGAATGCACGATTGCTATGTTCCTTTGGATCCTCCTAACCGGAAACCAATCCCCATTGAAAAACCGGAAGATTTAATTGGCACTCCGTATATTCCCTGTGATTTGGATAAAGTCGCAGCGATCGTTCCCTGTGATATCTCCGATCAACCCAGTAAACTGGCTGCTGTGGACGAAAACGCCCGAGCTATGGGACAAAATCTGGTGGATTTTTTCAAGGCCGAAGTCAAGGCTGGGCGTCTTCCTAAAAACCTGCTGCCTTTGCAAAGCGGCGTGGGCAGTGTGGCCAATGCAGTAATTAATGGTCTGGTACATTCTGATTTTACCGATCTCAGCGTCTACTCTGAAGTGATTCAGGATGGCATGTTTGATTTGATTGATGCAGGTAAGTTGCGGGTAGCCTGCGGGGCATCCTTGACACCGTCCGCTCCGTATATGGAAAAACTGCGGAACAATCTGGAACGGTATAAAAAACATCTGATTCTGCGGCCTCAGGAAATTTCCAATAACCCGGAAGTGATTCGCAGACTGGGTGTTATTGCCATGAATACGGCCATTGAAGTGGATATCTACGGCAATGTAAACTCTTCCCACGTGGGAGGAACCAAACTCATGAACGGGATTGGCGGTAGCGGCGATTTTGCCCGTAACGCCTATCTGACCGTATTCTTTACCACCAGTATGGCTAAAGGCGGTAAAGTCAGCTCCGTAGTACCGTTCTGTTCCCACATTGACAGCACGGAACATGATGTGGATATCATCGTTTCGGAACGGGGCGTAGCGGATTTGAGAGGCCTTTCCCCTAAAGAGAGAGCACCCATCATTATTGACAAAATTGCCAACCCTAAATTCCAACCTATGCTGCAGGATTATTTTGAACGGGCTTGTGTTGCCTGCAATTACAGCCAGACGCCGCACATTCTTTCTGAGGCGTTTTCTTTCCATGAAAGACTGCTCAAAACCGGCACAATGGAAGCTGAATAATACGTGGTACGGACGGGAGAAATCTCCCGTCCGTATGTTCCGAAATTTAGTGGAAACAAGGTGTTGTTTATGGTACAATGACACTGTTTTAGTTTTCCTGAAAAATCCATTTTTAGGAGGTGTATATAGTTGACTACAAGAGAAAAAATTGATGATATGCTTGAACGGTATGAAAAAATCGAGGCAGGCGGCGGTGCCAAACGAATCGGCAAACAGCATGACTCCGGAAAGATGACCGCAAGGGAAAGAATCCATAGCTTTTTGGATGAAGGAAGTTTCGTCGAGCTGGATAAATTTGTGGAACATCGGTGCTATAATTTCGGACAGGACAAGAAGTATCTGGCGGGCGACGGGGTTGTTACCGGATACGGCACCGTAAATGGTCGGACCGTCTTTGTATATGCCCAGGACTTTACGGTGGAAGGCGGCTCTTTGGGAGAGATGCATGCCAATAAGATTGCCAAGGTACAAAAAATGGCGCTGGAAGTCGGCGCTCCCATTGTAGGAATGGAAGATTCCGGCGGTGCCCGGATCCAGGAAGCAACGGATGCGCTAGCAGGCTTTGGCAAAATGTTTATGCAAAATACCCGGGCATCCGGCGTTATCCCGCAAATTTCTGCCATTATGGGGCCGTGTGCTGGTGGTGCCGTATACAGCCCTGCTTTGACTGATTTTATTTATATGGTCAAGAAAAATTCCAAGATGTTTATCACCGGGCCGGAAGTAGTGAAAACCGTGACCGGGGAAATTGTAGGTCAGGAAGACTTAGGGGGGACGTTCACCCACTGCACCCGCAGCGGCGTGGCCGATTTTCCTGCTGACAACGATGCGGATTGCTTGGAACAGATCCGGTATCTGCTGAGTTTTTTGCCCAGCAACAATCGGGAAAACCCACCGGTGTATGATACTGGGGACAGCGCCTACCGCATGGATGAAAGCCTGAATACTATCGTGCCGGACAGTTCCCAGGTGCCTTACGATATGTACAAAGTCATCCGCAGCATTGTGGATAATGGAGAATACCTGGAACCCCACCGGATGTATGCCCGGAATATTATTACTTGTCTGGGACGGATGGATGGGACTACAGTGGGAATTATCGCTAACCAGCCGCGGATTATGGCGGGTTGCCTGGATATTGATGCTTCTGACAAAGCAGCACGGTTCATCCGTTTCTGTGATGCGTTTAATATTCCGTTGCTAAATATTGTGGATGTACCAGGATTCTTGCCAGGAACGGATCAGGAATATGGCGGCATTATCCGCCATGGAGCCAAGATGCTGTATGCGTATTGCGAAGCCACGGTTCCCAAAATCACGCTGGTTACCCGCAAAGCCTATGGCGGAGCGTATCTTGCCATGTGTGCCCAGGATTTAGGGGCCGATCACGTTATCGCCTGGCCTACAGCAGAAATTGCAGTAATGGGGCCCCAGGGCGCTGCCAATATTATTTTCCGGCATGATGATCCTGTGGAAAAAGAGAAGAAAACCCAGGAATACAATGCTGAATTTGCCACACCGTATTATGCGGCCAAACATGGCATGGTAGAAATGGTGATTGAACCAAAAACAACCCGTCCTACTGTTATTAAAGCGCTACGTATGTTAAAATCAAAGCAGGAAAACCAACCAAAGAAGAAACATGGTAATATTCCGCTGTGATTTTGATATAAACCATTGAGGTTTACGAAAGAAAGTGAGGTGAAATGTATGACCGACAACCCGTGGCTGATTATGCTGATCAACATGGCGATTGTGTTCGGGGTTCTGATTTGTCTGGGGATTTTGATGGTTCTCATCCATGCCATTGATCCGACGAAGAACAAAACTGCCGCAAAAAAAAAGCCATTAGCGGCTAAACCTGCTGCATCTGCGGCTGCTTCCCGGAGACAGGAGGAGGAAAAAGTGGCAGCGATTGCCGCTGTCCTGGCCCTGGTACAGGATGAAGACGATATGATGGCAGCTGCCCTTATGGCCGCGATCGAAGACCACAAAAGAAAGATGGAGCCGTTAGCTCTGCCCCAGCATTTCTTTACTAACTGAAGGAACCGTTGAGGGGCGGTTCCGGAATTTCACTGATTGCTTTCATCTAGTTTAAGGAGGGTATTCTCATGAGAAAATTCAATGTTAACGTTAATGGTACTGTGTACACGGTTGAGGTGGAAGAAGTTGGCGGTGCAGTAACGGCTGCTCCAGCTGCTCCTGCAGCTCCCGCAGTTGCTGCTCCTGCTCCTGTAGCGGCTGCTCCGGCTCCTGCTGCTAAACCGGCGGCTGCTCCAGCTCCGGCTCCTGCCGCTGCTCCGGCTCCTGCTGCTAAACCGGCGGCTGCTCCAGCTCCGGCTGGCTCTGTTACTGTAGAAGCTCCTATGCCTGGCAAAGTATTGTCTGTCAATGTGAAACCTGGCGATAAGGTAGAAGCAGGCGACGTGCTGCTGATCCTGGAAGCCATGAAAATGCAGAACGAAATTATGGCTCCGGAAGATGGTACCGTTTCTGACGTTCGTGTCAGCGCCGGAGATACTGTGGCTACCGGCGACGTAATGGTGATTCTCTAATTCCGTCCCCGCTTATAAAGGAGGATACTGATCTATGTTTGATGCATTTTCCGTAGCCCTGACCTCTATTCTGCGTGATAGTGGTTTTGCGGCTTTTACCTGGCAAAATGCCGTCATGATGGGGGTTGGCGCAGTATTGCTGTACCTGGCCATTGTGAAAGGCTTTGAGCCGCTTTTGCTTTCCCCTATTGCATTTGGATGTATTCTGGCCAATGTGCCCCGTACCGGATTTGAAACCGATCCTGGCGTGATGCAGCTGATCTTGGCCGGAATCAAATACGAAGTATTCCCGCCCTTGATTTTCCTGGGGGTAGGTGCCATGACCGACTTTGGTCCGCTGATTGCAAACCCTAAAACCTTGCTTTTGGGTGCTGCGGCACAGATCGGCGTATTTGTGGCACTGTTGGGCGCTATGCTCTTAGGCTTCAACGTAAAAGAAGCTGCTGCCATTGGTATTATTGGCGGCGCTGACGGCCCGACATCCATTTATCTGGCCTCCAAGATGGCACCCCATCTGTTGGGTGCTATCGCCGTGGCAGCCTATTCGTACATGTCCTTGGTACCGCTTATTCAGCCGCCTATTATGAAGCTCTTCACTTCCGAGAAAGACCGGAAGATCAGAATGGCGCAGCTGCGTACGGTTACCCATTTTGAAAAGGTTGTATTCCCGATTGTCTGCACCATCTTCATTTCCTTGTTGCTGCCTTCCGTATGCTCTTTGATCGGAATGCTGATGCTGGGGAACCTGATGACAGAATCCGGCTGTATGGGTCGGTTGTCCGACACTGCGCAGAATGCACTGATGAATACTGTAACCATTATGCTGGCAACAGGTACGGGACTCACCATGAAAGCGGAAAGTTTCCTGAATGTCCAAACCCTGCTGATTATTGTGCTGGGTCTGGTAGCCTTCATTGGCGGCACCGCTGGTGGTGTTGTCTTTGGACAGCTGATGAAGATGGCCGATGGCGGCAAGACCAATCCACTGATTGGGTCCGCCGGTGTATCGGCTGTGCCTATGGCCGCTCGTGTATCCCAGGTTGTGGGACAAAAAGCGGATCCTGGCAACTTCCTGCTGATGCATGCCATGGGGCCCAACGTAGCAGGGGTTATTGGTACCGCTGTTGCGGCAGGTGCTATGCTGGCCATGATTGGACCTGTAGGAAAATAATTGGTTCTAAACAAAAAGTCTGCTGCTTTGGCGGCAGGCTTTTTTGTTACGGAAAAATTGCTTTCTTATAAAAAAATATTTGTTATAATATATTAGTTAATGTATTTTTGTGCGAAGGAGACCGAGTTGGAGGCATACAAAGAAGAATCAAAAAGCGGGTACACCCAGTGGCTGTTTGCGTATGCGGCGTTGGGCCTAATTGCCCTGTCCTGGGCCTATGAGGCCTATCAGACCTTTGCTTTGTATCGTTTTAGTCTGATGGGTTGGGGATACAATCTTTTGTTCGTGGTTTTATGGACTTGGCGGTGCCTGTTCCATTATACCTATGAACTCACTGGCAAAGGGCTGCGGATCGTTATGTTTGGACTCTGCTTAGAAAAACGTACCATGATTTCCTATGATGCGGTGGAAAGTTTTTCCAATGTCTATAAACGTAGCTTTTTTCGCAAAACGGCCATTAAAAAATATGTCCGGCGCTATTCTTCCGTAGATCCCCGCCCCTTGCGAATCCTGGTGTACAAGGAAAACGGCAAACTGACAGGACTTTTATTTAAGGCCAGCGATGCCTTTCTGGCACAGCTGCGGCAGCGTTTTCCTAATCAATATCTGGAATTTCCGGAATAAAGGAGACCAGCTATGAAAAATCAAGCAAAATTTAGCCCATAATTACTTTC
>CAJMHI010000073.1 GCA_905213155.1 uncultured Acidaminococcus sp.
AGTAGGCAAATTGGGTGACTTACAAAGTGTTCAATTTGATATTGCAATTTAGGTTTTCTTTAAACTGAATGATAATAAGGAAAAATATGCCAATTTTTGATGCACCCGCAAAATTTAAATGCAGGAGATGATATTTATGGATCCGTATACGAAGCTCTTGGAAACCGCTGTTGATAAACTAGAGCAAGCGGTATACTTATTTGACGCAGAGGGCAAGGCCATTTTTCTAAATAAGAAAGCACGGGAAAATATGGGCCTGTCAGAACAACTCACTTACGTTGGCAGGCATGTCAGCAGTATGGAAACCTTAACCCACGAGGAAAGCTCTATTTTAACCTGCATTGCGACCAAGCAGGAAGTCCACAACCGGCTCAGTAATTACCAGAACGCCTCTGGGAAAGAATTGTATACGTACAATACCGCATATCCCATTTTCTCCAAAGGGCAGCTCATTGCTGCAGTGGATTTTGAAGAAGATGTATTTCTTTTGGAAAAAAGGCGGCAAATTATTGAGTCCTTACAGGAGCAGGCCCGCCAGGCAGTGGTGACCCAAGGAATCAAGAAGCCCCGGCAATATACCTTGGAAAACCTGATTGGTCATTCCCCTGTACTGTTGGATTTAAAAAAGACCATCCAGAAGGTGGCCCCTCAGGACAGTCATATCTTAATCGTAGGTGATACTGGCACCGGGAAAGAAATCGTGGCCCAGAGTATCCATGCCCTGAGCCGCCGTAAGAATCACCCCTTGGTTGTATTAAATTGCGCTGCTGTACCAGAAACTTTAGTAGAAAGCATTTTGTTTGGTACGGTAAAAGGTGCCTATACTGGAGCCACTAACCGGGAAGGATTATTTGAGGCTGCTAATGGAGGTACATTATTTCTGGACGAGCTCAATTCCATGACTCTTACTATGCAGGCTAAGTTATTAAGGGTACTACAGGAAGGCGTCTTCCGCCGGGTAGGGGAAAATCTTGAACGGCATGTCGATATACGTGTGATTTCCACATGCAACGAAGATCCTTTTTCGCTGATACAGAATAAAAAATTACGGGAAGATTTATTTTATCGTCTGGCGACCATGGTGCTCAAAGTACCTTCTCTGCGGGAACGCGTAGAAGACTTGGAGGAACTCTGCTTTTATCATTTGCAACAAGTGGCCCCCAACTATGCTTTATCGCTCACTCGGATTGCCCCCCAGGCGTTATGGCTCTTGCAGCAATATGCCTGGCCCGGAAACGTACGAGAACTCTTCCACGTACTAGATTATGCCTCAAACCTGGCGGAGGGACAAGAACTCACAGCCGACTTGCTCCCGTCCTATATTTTTCCTCAATCAACATTCCCTGGCAAGCAAAAAACAACGGTAGAAAATAAAATTGTACCAAATGCTACATCCGGCACGCTGGCAGAACAAATGGCCTGCTACGAAATACAAATTTTAGAAGGAACCCTTCGCCGTAACCATGGTAATATTACACAAAGTGCCAAAGTGCTAGGCCTTGCACGGCAAAACCTGCAATACCGCCTACGAAAATACCAAATTCAATATTGAAAAGGGGTACTGCACTCACAATGCAGTACCCCTTCACTACTTCTCAAAAAATTATTTCTTTGCTGTATTCTGCTGGGCAGCGGGTGTTTCCTTAACTTCTACCGGAAGTACGTTCACACCCTGGAGCAGCGCTTTCTTGCCGCTTGTTACAAAAACAAAAGTCAATTGCACATTAGGAGCTTTCTGGGCTTTGCCGAGGTAGATCAATCGGTCAGCGTCCGTAAATTTATCCAGCCGGGCCAGCTTAACATCGCTCATTCTTCCCAGTTGGGTCGTTACCCCTTTTTGCATATTGGTAAGCGCCTGGGCCGTAAAGTTTTTGCTCAATTCTTTAGTAAAAGAAGGTGTCAGTTCTGTTAATTGGCCCTTTCCCTGGAGCAAATCCACCACTTTCGCCGCTGTGCTTTCTTCCTGTGCGAGTAAGTCACTTGCCGGACTGGCAAAGCCAAGACTGGTCATTCCCATCGTCAAAACCGCTGTCAACGCCAAGATAAGTTTTTTCATGTTCTTCGGTCTCCTTTTTTAGATAGTATCTTTTGCAATCCGTTCCATCGCTTCTTTGGTGCCTTCGTGGGTACCAAAAGCGGAAAGCCGCAGGTATCCTTCCCCCATGGTTCCAAATCCAGCACCAGGAGTACCTACGATGGCAAGATCATTGAGCAAATGATTAAAATAGTCCCAGCTCTTCATCCCGCCAGGGCACCGCAGCCACACATAGGGAGAAAATTGACCGCCGTAGTACTGATATCTTTTTTTATCAAAGGTTTCCATCATCATGCGGGCATTTTCCCGGTAATAGGACAGCATCTCTTCGCACTGTTTTTCTCCCAGCATGCTCATCGCCGCTTCCGCCCCTCTTTGGACGATATAGTTAACACCGTTAAACTTGGTGGTTTGGCGGCGCAGCCACATTTTATTCAGGCTCATTACCTTGCCTTCCGGGGTCTTTCGCAGCAATTGCTGCGGTACGACGGTGTAGCCGCACCGGGTTCCGGTAAATCCAGCAGTCTTGGAAAAAGAGCAGAATTCAATGGCGCACTCTTTTGCACCAGGAATTACATAAATACTCCGTGGCATGTCCGGATCTGTGATAAAAGCTTCATACGCTGCATCATACAGGATAACGGCATTGTGCTCCTGGGCATAGGCTACCCATTTCGCAAGTTGTTCCTTGGTATAAGCCGCCCCCGTGGGATTATTGGGAGAACACAAATAAATGATATCTGCATGGATAGCAGGATCCGGCATGGGCAGAAAATCATTTTCTGGGCTCCCTTCCATATACAGGATTTGACGGCCCCGCATCACGTTGGTATCCACGTACACCGGGTACACCGGATCGGGCACAAGGATGATATTGCTGTCGTCAAATATATCGGTGATGTTGCCGCAATCACTTTTGGCTCCATCGCTGATAAAGACGTCTTTTGTGTCCAGGTCGACGCCGTGACGCACATAATACTTTACAATGGCATCGTGCAGGAATTCATACCCTTGTTCAGGACCATAGCCGCGAAAAGTACTCTTGCATCCCATTTCATTCACGGCTTTCCGCATGGCATCAACCACCACCGGGGCCAATGGCAGGGTCACATCCCCAATACCCATTTTAATCAGTTTCTTTTCTGGATGGGCTGCCGTAAATTCCCGTACCCGGGCTGCAATATCAGTAAACAGATAGCTCTGCTTTAACTGTACAAAATTACCATTGACAAGTGCCATAGGAACAACTCCTTTATGCAAAACATTTCTTCCATATTCTGGAACACCTTTTTATTGTAAAGGCAGGCGTTCATTCTGTCAATGAAGGCAGGCCGTCTTTCACAAAGAATCCGGGATTTCCATTTCTCCTTCAAATACGGTCTCGGCGGGGCCTTTCAAGATGACCTGGTCATCTTCCTGGACTTTTACTTGCAGTCTCCCCCCGTTTACATCTACCGTGAGGTATTCATTTACTTTCCCCGCTTTGTGCAGCCGGATACAGCTATAGGCCACCGCACAAGCCCCTGTCCCGCAGGCCCAGGTTTCCCCGCTGCCTCTTTCCCAAACTCTAAATTTCACGTGATTGGGACCCAGAATCTGAACAAATTCTACATTCACCCGTTCCGGGAACCAGGAAGAATGCTCCATGACAGGCCCTTTTTCTGCCACAGGAGCATGCGCTACGTTGTCTACAAAGGTGACAAAATGAGGATTCCCCATGCTTACGGCAGATCCCCTCACAGTAAATTGAGTCCCGTCTGAAGCAGTAAATACAAGTTTCTCATCCAGCAAGGCATTCCCTTCCCACTGCACGGGCACTTGTTTAGGAGCAATAATCGCCTTGCCCATATCCACTTCTGCCAATTCTACCTTGCCGTTGTTAACGGTAACATGAATGGTTTTGATTCCAGCCAATGTTTCCAGGGTAAAAGTTGTTTTCTCAGTCAAGCCTTTATCATAAACGTATTTGGCAATACATCGGGTACCGTTGCCACACATCTTTCCTTCCGACCCGTCGGCATTATACATACGCATACGAAAATCGGCTTTATCCGACGGGCAAATGCAGATAAGGCCGTCACTTCCGATGCCAAAACGGCGGTGGCTTACCAGTTTGGCAAGTTTTTCCGGTTCTTTCAGCAGGTGTTCCAGGCAATTTACATATACATAGTCATTGCCACACCCGTGCATTTTAGTAAATCTCAGTTTCATAAGCGCTCTGTTTCCTCCTGCAATAAATAGATGCCGCAACTGTATTGTACTTCATTCGAAAATTACTGTAAATCAAAAACCTTTTTTAAAGCAATGGGATGTCCGCAAAGGCACCCTCGTAGTTCGTTTCTCATTTTTTTATTTCAGCCTTGTCCAGCACGGTTCCATCAGGGAGATAACAGGTTAGTGTTAGACTATCTTTTTCTTTATCCATGATCATATAATTATCCGTTTCCGGCTGCGGCGCAACGTATAGATCCAAAGCATGTTGTTTCCACAGCTCAGGATAGCGCACATTCCCCGCTACGCCAGTAATGATATATAACGGCCCTGCCGGATCCCGCACAAAGTTTTTAATATGGCCCCGGTTCCGATATGTATGGAGATGCGCCGACAGAACTAGATCCACACTATAAGCATCAAAAAGCGGCATCCAGATTTTCCCCTCATCACTAAAACCCTCTCCCCGTTTCCCATACCTAGCATTTTTTAAGTTGGGGTTAAAAGCATACTGCAAGGGATCTTTGTGCATCAACACGATATTCCATTTTTTCTTATGCTGCGCCATATCCTTCCGGAACCACTCCAATTCATCCTTCAACAAATTGGGTTCAAAGTCTTTCATTTCCGTAAACATAGTATCCAGCACAACGAAATGCACATCCCCGACATCGTAAGAATAAAAGCGGTTAGGATATTGCGAATAGCCATTATCCGGTAAACTGAACAATTGCATATACGCTTCCGGCCGACGTACTTTCCAATCCAAGGTATAAGTTTCATGATTTCCCATTACCGTTACAGCAGGAATTTTTTCTGCAAAAGGCTGCACCACACCAAACCAAGCATTCCACTGACTGGCATCCTGTCCGTTATCCACCAAGTCTCCCATATTAATAAAAAATGTGGCATCAGGATTACGTTGCCAGGCAGCGTCCGCAGTCCGCTTCCAAACGTTATAGTCACTGGACTGAGAATCCGGAAACACCATGGCCTTAAAAGAATCGCCCGAAAAAGCAGCCATAGGCATCCATGGGGTTGCCTTCTTGCCAGTGCGTATGCGATATTCATACTGCCCACCCGGCGTAAGTCCAGAAATCTGCACCGTATGAATATATGTTTCTTTCCCTGCATCTTGATATAATTCTTCTCTTTGAGGGAACGCTTTATGATCTGGACTCTTTTTATTTCGTAGCTCCACTACAGCATTTTGCTCAGAAAAATTAGACTGCCACATGATTACCCTGCTGTGAGAAGGATCTGCTGTCATCACCTGGCGTATATTAAAAACTTCTGTCCCGCTGACAAGGTCATAATGCACGGCCTGCGACCAGCCCCAATGAAGTGCTTCCATAAAAGACCGTTTTATATTGCCAGGCGCAAACTGAAACACTAGTGCCAGCCCAATCGCAGTTGCACCCAGTATTCCAAGGATTTTATTTCGTAGTTTCATTTTTTCTCACCACTATAGTAAATTTAATAGAAAAAGCATACCATAGGCGGCTGAGGATGTGAAATACTTATTATGGAAGGGGCTCTATTGTCTGTACGTATAGTGTGAAGAATAAGCTGCAATGTAAAACATATGCAAATTTTCTACAGATAGCAAAAGGCCCTGCACGTTTGTGCAGGGCCAATCGTTTCTACCGGCAGCTTCCTATCCTCCCAGACC
>CAJMHI010000074.1 GCA_905213155.1 uncultured Acidaminococcus sp.
CGGTATGCACGGTGGTGTGAGAGGTCGGCGGGCCATTACCCGCCTCCTACTCGATACACAACCAGGGTAACCCACGTAGAATCAAACTGTTTTATAAAAGAAAGGAAGGATCATAATGAATTGGCGTAAAGTGATTGCAGGAGCCGTAACCGTTTTGGCTGTGGCCAGTCTTCTAGGCGGATGCGGAAGTGAAAAGAAAGAGGACGCAGCAGAGAAAAAGAGCATTACCGTGGGGATTACACCCGGGTATTCTGAAAAGGTTATGGAAGTGGTAAAGGCGGAAGCAGCAAAACAAGGGCTTACCGTGGAAATCAAAACCTTTTCTGACTATGTGACTCCGGACACGGCGCTGGCCCAAAAAGAAATTGACCTAAATTCCTTCCAGCACGAACCATTCTTGATGGTATATAACAAAAAGAATGGTACCAATCTGGTCAGTATCGGGAAAACCTATTTGGCACCGCTGCGTTTGTATTCCACGAAAATCAAAGACGTCAAGGCGATTCAGCCTGGTGCTACCATTGCCATTCCGAATGACCCCTCCAATGGGGGACGTGCTATCCTGATGCTGAGTAAACTGGGGCTGTTTAAAATCAATCCGAACGTGAAACCAACGGAACTGACGGTAAACGATGTGACCGATAATCCCAACCAGATTAAACTGGTGGAACTGGAAGCCGCACAGTTGCCCAGGAGCCTGGAGGATACCACTGCATCCGTTATTAATGCAGGGTATGCGCATTCCGCCGGCCTGGCACAGGATCTGGTGATCGCCAAAGAAGATAATACCAGTCCCTATGTCAACATCATCGCTGCCCGGGCAGAAGACAAGGACAACCCTACATATAAGAAGTTTGTACAAATTTTCCAAAGCCAACCGGTAAAAGACTATATACTTAAAGAATGCAAAGGGGATTTGGAACCCGCATTTTAAGGAGGCAGGCGTTTCTTTATGACATTGACGAAACTTGATTTAAACTATGCTGATCATTTGCAGCAGCTTGTGCGGTGCGCTACTGTTTCCAATGCAGATGTACAAAAGGTCAACTGGCAGGAATTTAAAAAGCAGCAAGATCTTCTTCAAGCTTTTTATCCTGCCGTGTTTCGGGAAATGCAGGTAGAACACGTGGGTCAAGCTGGCTTGCAGCTCTATCTGAAAGGCACCAAAGATGAGAAAAAGCCACTGCTGCTTATGGCGCATCAAGATGTGGTAGAAACAGGGGACACTGCGCAATGGAAATTTCCTTCTTTTAGCGGCGTCCTGCTTGATGACTGCGTTTGCGGCCGGGGTACGACGGACTGCAAGCACCTGCTTTTGGCAGAATTGGAAGCCGTAGAAGCCCTGCTACAGGAAGGATGGCGTCCGGAGTATGATCTCTACTTGTCTTTTGGATACAGTGAAGAAGTGTATCTGGAAAACGATGTGGACGGGGCCGAAAAATTGGCCCGCAACCTGGAGCAAAAGGGAGTCCGGTTAGGCCTTGTGATTGACGAAGGCGGCAGCGTTGTCCCGGAAGGAAAGTTCCTGGCAGCTCGCATGGGTCTGGCGGAAAAATCCCCTGTGAATTATGAAATCTATCAAAATTCTCCGGGCGGCCATTCCAGCAAGCCGGGAAAAGGAACGGCATTAGGGGCTGTGGCAAAAGCCATCGTAGCCATTGAAACCCATCCTTTTCCCTATCGCTTGACACCACTTGCGAAAGCCCAGCTGCAGGCTACAGCCCCTTTAAAAGAAGGAAAAGTTGCGGAATATTACGCCGATCCGGAAAAATATTGGGATGCTATTTGTGATTTGGCGCAGCAGGACCCGGAACTGGACGCGTTACTTCATACCACGATTGCTTTTACCATGGCAAGTGCCAGCAAACAGCCTAATGTACTGCCTAGCCGGGCTGCCGCACAAATGAGCGTGCGTGTCTTGCAAGGGGATACGGTAGCGTCTTGTATGGAGTATTTTAAACAATTCTTACCGGAAGGTGTAAAAATCCGCCATGTATCCGGAAAAGACCCGCTGCCGGCATCCGATCCCAACAGCAGAGGGGTAAGGCTGGCAGAGAGTATACTCAAAGAACAATATGGGGCAAATCTCCAGGCAGTACCCTTTTTGATGCTGGGAGGGACGGACAGCCACTACTATAAGCGCATAGCAGACAATGTTATGCTATTTAGCGGCTATAAGAAAGACGCCCGTTGGGGACAGGCCCATCAGGTGAATGAAAAAATCCCTGCGGATGCCATTTCCCCCAGCGTGAGATTTTTTAAAACATTCCTTAAGCGGTATTGATGGAGAAATAGAAAAGACAAACATAAAGCGAGAGAAACCTCTACTAGGAGATTTCTCTCGCTTTATTAGTTCGTAGGCAGCTTTTTGATCCGTTGTTCCAAAATGGCACGGGATAAGCTCACGGAAGTGGGACTTCCCGTTGCCGCTGCAAGCGACTTCTCCGCCATCGCCTGCAACAGGCTTTGCTGCACCAGATCCTGCAATGCAGCGCCTGTGTATCCTTTTGTCTCTTTTGCCAGTTGGGGCAAGGAGAGAGTATCGTTTATCTTGATGGTAGCGCAAGCATTCTGCAAAATTTCCAAGCGGCTTTTTTCATCCGGTAAGGGAAGCTCCAGCTGCAGCGCTAAACGACCCGGCCGCAGCACAGAAGGGTCCAGTAGATCTGGACGGTTGGTAGCGGCCAGGATAAGAACATCCCGGCCCCTAAGCCCATCAATTTCGGCTAAGAACTGGCTGACAATACGGCTGGCAGCATATCCGTCGCTGTCGCTACCGCTCCGGCGGGGGAGAAAGGCATCCAATTCATCGAAAAATAGCAAACATGGAGCCAGCTGCCGGGCTTTTCGGAAGATCTCCCGGATGCTGCGCTCGGAATCCCCCAGCCATTTGGAGAAAAGTTCCGGCCCTTTGACAGTGATACAGTTTACTTTTCCCTTGTTTTCATAGGCCAGCGCATTGGCCAGCAGGGTTTTGCCGCAGCCAGAGTGGCCGGTAAGCAGGATGCCTCGTGGCAGGATGAATCTATTTTTATTGTCTCTATCAAGCAAAAGATCCATCCAGAGCTGTAGCAGTTTCTTTTCTTTGGCAAGGCCTGCGATATCCGTCCAGTGAGTTTCTGGTATTTCCCTTGCAATATCCCGGTTGCCAGAGACTTCCATGCCAGAAAGAGCCTTGCGGAAATTTTCCAAGGATACTTTTTGCTGTGATAAGGGGATACGTTTTTCGAGAGAACGTACTGCTTCTTCATGGATCCGCTGCATGACCGCTTCCTGGCACAATAGCGCCAGATCGGCTCCCATAAACCCAGGAGTCAAGTCTGCGACCAAATCTAGATCTACATCGCTTTCCAGCGGTATGTTCCGGGTGTGTATTTGAAGGATTTCCACACGTCCTTCGTGATTTGGTGCTGCAATGGCAATCTCCCTATCCAGCCGGCCAGGTCGCCGCAGGGCAGGATCCAGTGCATTCGGGCGATTGGTTGCTCCAATAACCAGTATGTTACCACGCTCTTCCACTCCATCCAGCAGCGCCAACAGTTCAGATACCAGGCGCTTTTCGGCTTCTCCAGCGATTTCTTCCCGACGGGGTGCCAGTGCATCAATCTCATCAAAAAAGATGATGGAGCAGGGGTAATCTTTTGCCTCTTGGAAAATTTCCTGCAGCGCTGCCTCGGATTCCCCATAATGCTGCCGGATAATTTCCGCAGAATTGATGGGGATGAAATGCGCTCCCGTAGAATTGGCCAGCGTCCGGGCAATCAGCGTTTTCCCGCAGCCGGGCGGACCATAGAGAAGTAATCCCCGGGGCGGATGGATGCCGAAATGGGCGAAAAGTTCTGGATGGTGCAGAGGCAATTCTACCATATCCCTGATTTCCTGGAGTTCCTTGGAAAGACCCCCAATTTGCGCATAAGAGGCAGTAGAAGATGGCCTTTGCTGACTTTTCCTGTGGGAAAGAAGCCATTTACAGGGGTATTTCATGATGTGACTCCATGATCAAACCCGATGGCCGATAGCGGTACGGGAACTATTTTCTACGCCGATACTTGTGGTAATCTTTTGCCCAAATGGAAAGGGGTTACGCCCCAGAATAATGTTCATGACAGCACCGGAGTGAATCACGGCTACAAGACAGGAGATAATACCCAGCAATTGGGTTACGGCAGGGGAGAACATTCCATTAATTGCGAAAATCGCCGGCATTCCGCAGAAACTGAAGGCCCCAATATAGCAGAACGGCATCAGGAATAAAATTAACAGGCTTCTCCAACCGTTGAACCAATCCCGGAAACGGTATGCCAAAGATGCACTAAGGAATAGAGCAGCCACGTTCACAAACATCCACCAGCAGGGGAAGTGCCGGAACAGCACCAAAGGCTGGTTACCATAATAGGTATAGATACCACCGTAGCCGAGCAACAATTCCTCTACGACAATATCGGAAATAGCGGATAAGAGCAGGCAACCCCAAAGTTTCAGGGTACTGATGTGACGCAGCAGTGCCGCATAGAGCAGATAGCCTAAAATAGCGCCAAAGGCCCACCACATAATAGCTACATACCAGTCAAATTCACGGCCCATAAGGATAAACATAATATCTCTCAGTTGATGGGACTGGGACCAGTAGACGCCGCCCAGATAATTATCCACGGCTTCCGGCACAACGCAGGCAGCGGCACCTAACACCATGCCGATGGGTACCGTAGATCTGTATTTCCAGCTATCCCGTGCGGCCACGATCATGAAGAATAACGCAATGGCCAGCATAATCATCGTAGAAACAAAAACATGCTCTGGATTCTGAGGAAATAGATTGTTGGGAGGAATCGGGGTAAGATATTGGGGATCCGTGGCAGTCTGGGCGACTCCTTTAGTAGCCGCGAACGCTGTTGACAGGCCGCCTGTTAAAAAGGCAGTAAGTCCCAATAACGAAAGATTTCTTGTAACCATAGTGAGTTTCATACAAAACATCTCCTTATAGTACTGTAAATGTACTTTTAAGTACTCAAATGGGTAAAAAAGTAAGTGCGTCAACGACACACTTGGTGGCACTTACAACTGCTATCTGGAATCAGGAAGGTTCCAGGATACCATTAAAAAGCAGGTCTTCCAAATTTTCCACAGCTTCTTTATAGGTCAGATTGTGACTGGCAAGGAACCGGGCGTCCAGCATTGCTTCCGTGGATACATACAGGGCACGCTGTACTACCGCTAAATTAATCGGCCTGAACTCTCCTGCGTCCACACCCTTTTGCAAGAGATTCGTCACATAGTCTACCTGATCTCCGTAAAAAACTTCCAGCTTTATGTATTCCTCCGGGTAGGAAAATTCCAGATCCCGGTATAATCCGCTGGAGAAAATTGGGCTCATCAGGTTAATGTAGCATTCCACAAAATGCCGGATCTTTTCTGCCGGACTGCCAGCAGTATTGCCTTTTTTTAAGTCCTGCTGGTAAGTTTTGATGCGGTAGGAGAGCATTTCATGAACCAACGCATCTTTAGAGGCAAAAACCTTGTAGATGGATGTCTTGCTCATATGGGCCCTGCGGGCAATATCAGCCATGGTAAAGCGTAACGAGTGGACGGCAGCTTCCTCCCAGGCTGTTTCTATAATTTTTTCTTTCATGGGGCAGCTTCCCTTCTTTTGAATTGAGTACCAGAAAGATTAATCTTGGTATCTTGTGGACATTATAGGGCTGGAAATTTTTCCTGTCAAGGGAAAAATAAAAATATTTTTTCCTGTTTTCCTGAACCCAGCAATAAATTGATATTTTGACCGCAGAAGCTGATATCTTGATTTTTCAGAAAAAACTATAAGGTAAATTGTAAAATGAAACTGAACAGCAAAAATTAAAATGACCCATAGCAGGT
>CAJMHI010000075.1 GCA_905213155.1 uncultured Acidaminococcus sp.
AGAAGTAAACGCCACCAGATTTCGAATAAGCTGCATTTACTTTTTCATTTAACGCCTAAGACTTCAGTAGTGGTACAAGTGTTTAACTTCATTGGTAATAAATCTATTGCGATGTTGCTTGGCATTCTTATCTTGATTTTTACAAATGCCGGAATTAAGGAAAAGATGCTGACCAATGCTAACAGGAGCGAAAAAATTAGCTCCAAAGCTTCTCTGATCGAACTAGGGCTTGGTAATTGGGTCACCCGTGCAATTAATGTATCTGCGATGGTCCTTATGGTAACAGCTATGGGCGCTGCCTTTGCGTCTGTGCTTTCCAGCCAGCCTGTGGTTAAAGAAATTGCCTCGATTGTGGCCGCTTCTGGAATACCCCTTATTCTTGTACCCTTTATCATTGCAGCAGTTATGAGAGCTGCTGCAGGATCTATGGCAACGGCATCTATGGCAGCTGCTGGGATTTGTCTCCCTATCATGGGAGGACTAGGGCTGTCCCCTGTTGCTGTAACTATTGCAATCGGATTAGGCACTGTTTTGTTTGGGCATGTGAATGATTCGGGCTGCTGGATGTGTCAAGAGGTGTTTAATGTTTCGTTATCACAATATTTAAAGTATGTGAGTCCTATTGCTGCTTTTGGCGGCTGTGTGGGAATGTTCCTTCTTATGTGCCTCAGTTTTATCGGGGTTGTATAATGTGGCAGAGTTTCTTTACACACTAGTTGCCTGTTTTTGTTCCAAAATAAGTTCAATAAAATACTCGCCCGTTTTTTAGGTGGCATTTCTTTTCAACAAATGAACTATCTTTCTCATACTGGATTCCCTGCAGTGTAAAACCAATGGATATGAGAATACTAGTGTCTGTGTGATTCGGGGAGAAAAGATAAACATATTCTGCTGCTGGCCATTAAGCCAGTAAAGTAGTTCGTTCGGGACTCAAACATAAATTCGGTTGAAAATTTGTTGCTTCAAAATAGGGCACGATGACCTTACGATAGATAGAATCAACAAGTATTAGAGAAAAAAGTTTATTTTTATGGAGAAAAAGTGGAGCATCCAGCATAAACTGAATTCCAGATTTATGCTGGATGTTCCGCTTTTTAAGACTTTTGCTGTTTCTAGTATTAGAATTATGCCATTCTACTCCGAACTTGCTTGATGACAGACCATAGGATGACACCAGCGGAAATTAGTAGGAAAACGGCGGCAATAGGAGATTTAAAAAAGGCTAGGAAATTCCCATCTGCCAGTTGCATGCCACGAATTAAATTCTGCTCAATGGTTTTACCGAGAACGAGACCGAGAATCATGGGGGCTTGGGGATATTTGTATTTGCTCATAAAGTATCCAATGACACCGAATCCGAGACAGGTCCACACGTCAAAGAAGCTGTGGTTGGTTCCATAGGTCCCTACGATGCATAGTACGAAGATGATAGGAAAGAGAATATACTTAGGGACATCTAGGATGCGGACAAAGACACGAATCCCGCCAAATTCCACGATCAGCATAAAAATGGTGGCAACCATTAGTGACATAAAAAGCCCATAAACCAATTCGCCGCTGTTTTGAAATAGCAACGGTCCGGGAATAATCCCGTGGAGCATTAAACCGCCAAGAATAATAGCAGTTACTGTATCCCCAGGAATACCCAGCGTCAGCAGAGGTATCAAAGCACCCCCAATAGAGGCGTTGTTAGAAGTTTCCGAAGCAACAATGCCATCCATACACCCAGTCCCAAATTTCTCTGGGTGCTTGCTTTGTTGCCGCGCGACACTATAAGCTACAATGTTGGAAGTAGCCCCCCCAATGCCGGGAAGAATGCCAATCCCGATGCCTATGAGGGCGGAACGGATAAAATTCACGAATTGTTCTTTGAATTCCTGAAGAGTAAACCCAAATCCATCCAAATGGTAGGAAAGAATTTCCCCTTCTTTTGCTTTAATTCCTTCTGCTGCGGCAGTTAGGATTTCGGCAGTTGCAAAGAGACCTATCATGACTGGTAATTGCGAGAAACCATTTTCCATGTCTGAAATACCAAAGGTAAATCTGGCTGATCCCGTAATATCGGAAATGCCGCAAAGAGAAATGACGATACCGACAACTCCGCACATAACGGCCTTAAACGGGTTGTCTGAAATCATAGCTGCTATCATAGTCAAAGCAAAAATACAAATAGAGAAAGTCTCCATAGGGCCAAATTTTAGTGCAACATCTGCTAATGGAGGGGCAATGAAAAACAATGCAATCATGGAAAGAATCGTGCCGAGGAAAGAATAAAAAATACCAATGCCAAGAGCCCGTCCTCCTTGACCATGTTCAGCCATAGGAGCACCATCAAACGTTGTGGCTACGGAAGAGGGGGTTCCGGGAATCTTTAAAAGGATGGCAGAGATTAACCCACCAGATGTTCCACCTACGTAGAGAGCAATTAAGAGCGCAATCCCATCTAAAGGGGACATTCCGAATGTAACGGGCAGACATAACGCTACTGCCATAGTAGACGTCAATCCAGGAATAGAGCCGAAGATGATGCCTACAATAACACCAACTAAGATAACCAGCAGCGTTGTAGGATTCAGTACGGATAAAATACCTTCAACAACCATAATGCAAAGTCCTCCTTAAAGAATCCCTGTAGGGAGAATTAAAGAGAATACATCTACAAATAACTCATTTACCCCAATCGGGATGGCAATGGAAAGAAGCAGGAATAAAAGGATATGTTTTTTATCTCGCAGTTCTTTCGGTACAAAAATACACATCTGCAGAAACATATAAAGTATGGAAGAAATGATAAAGCCAAGGGGATCAAGTAAAAGAATATAGACAAAAAGCAGTAGGAGCGTAGAAAAAAAGCATTTTAAATTGGCTGTGATCCCCTTTTGATGATCATCTGGGGTCATTCTTTCCCATAATAAGAGGCAGAGTGCAAGCAATACCCATAACTTTGTAAAAAGCTTAGGCATAAAATCGCCACCAATTCCGATGGAAGAACCGGGCTCAATGCTTTCTGATGAGATTGCCAAGGCAATGCCACTGAGTAGCAGTACAAGATCAATTATGTACTCTGTAATTTTTCTGGTACCCATTTGTATTCCTTTCTAAAAAAATGATGGCTTTGGTTGTGATTCCAGCCAAAGCCATGTTTTCAGTTTTGACGGGCCTTATTTGTTTTTGGCAACAGAGGTAAATTGCACGTTTTGCAGAACTTTTTCATAAGCGGCAAACTTGTCTAATCCATCTTTGCCAGCTGCGAAGAAGGGCTTCTGGAAATACATGTTATAGATCTTATCCTGATAGTCCTTGTCATTTTCAATAATATCTTTGACTGCTGCATTGAAAGCATCTACGAGTTTCTGGTCAGTTCCTTTGGGGAAAGCACAGAAGTAATAGAATGGGACGTATGCTTGGAACCCCTGGCTCTTTATTGATTTTACATTAATCTTCTTGTCTGCTACTACCAAGTCGTTTTCCCCATCCATAGCTAATGGAACCATTTCTCCTTTGGCGATATAGTCTTTTACGCCGCCGTAAGGGGAGAAAATAATATCTACGTGCCCACCTAGTAAAGCTGTCAATCGGGCGGAAGCGGCACCGGCATCTACCATTTTCAGCTTAAATCCTTGGCCCAGCAGTTGGGAGGCAATAACATAGGACGTAGCACCGGTTTGTACAGCAATCTTTAATTCATTGGGATGTTGTTCGGAATAAGCTTTTAGCTCTGCTAGGTTGTTTATACCAAGCTTTTTGTTAACCACAATAACATTGCCGGGATTCAATCCTACAATGGATGCAAAGGAAAAATCATCAAACCCAAAGTCGGAGGCTTTGCTGGCTTTGTTTACAACGAAAGCAGTATGATTGAATAAAATGGAACTGCCGTCATTCTTTGCATCTTTTACTTTTCTGGAACCTGTTACGCCCCCATTGCCGGTTACATTAGAAACCACTACATTGGCCCCAAGTTTCTTGCTTAACTTTTGAGCCAGAAGTCTGGCGTTAAAGTCCGAGTCACCGCCAGCTCCGTAAGGGACGATCATTTCAATGTTCTTGGGCCATTTTACATTTCCGTTGGCTGTTTGATTCTGTTCTTTGGAACTGCCGCACCCCGCCAAGGTCAGCATGGTTACTGCTGCCAATCCTGCACACAACCATTTTTTTAACATTCTTATTCCCCCCATGTAAAAGAAATTTGCTTTGGATCTCATATGTATTATGAGAAAATTCAGTAATGCACTTGTTGAAAACATTATATGATTTTATAATAAAGATGTACACTTAAGAAATACTATGCAATTCCTTAAAAAATTAATGATAAAGGGGGAACATAATGGACACTAAATTAGAAGAACATATCTTGAAAATTGCGGAGGAAAAAAGCATTACCCGCGCTGCAGAAAAGTTGTATTTGACACAGTCGGCGTTGAACCAGCAACTCTTGAAGCTGGAACACGAATTAGGAGTACCGCTGTTTAAACGAAGCAGAAATAGTTGCATACCGACTGCGGCAGGAGAGTTATATCTGGAAGGAGCTAAAGAAGTTGTTCGTAGTAGACAGCAGACGTACAATCGCATCAGTGATTTGACAGATTCTTATAAGGGTACTATCGTGGTCGGGATGACACCGGTTAGGGGACCGGATATGTTTATCCATGTGTATCCGGTATTTCATAAAGATTACCCTAATATGCTAGTGGTCCCCCATGAAGTGAACGTTTATAAAATGCAACAGATGATATCAGCAAGGGACCTGGATATTGGGTTTATGACGTTATTCGATTATCAGAAAACCGAGGCGGAGTATGAGAATCTTTATAAGGAGGAAATCCTTCTGGCGGTGCCTTCCTCTTTGCCTGTAGATAAATTTATACGAAAAAATAAAGAGGGAAAACAGAGCCTTCCACTTTCCGTTTTACAGAATGAATCATTTATCCTGCTAAAAAAGACTACCACCATGAGGGAAGTATTGGATAAGGTGTTTCGACATGCTCATTTTGTTCCACACCTACTTTTCGACACTGCGAATACTACCACCATTCTAGAACTCGTAAGGGCAGGGATTTGCTGCGGCATTGTTTCTCAGTCCACAGCTAGAAATTATCAGAAAGGTATCCAATATTTTTCCTTTGAGACGCCATTGCACTGGAACGTGGCTGTGAGTTATCCTAAAGGGACGACTCTTAGTAAAGCTGCCAGGCTTTTTGTAGAATATGCACAAAAATATTGGCTGGCTCAGATTCACAGTTAAGATGGGACTATCTAAAAAAAATTAAGAAGTTAATAAAGAATAAATCGTTTTACAACGATAAGAAAAGTTCCTAAAATAATTAAAAAAGAATTTCGTAAATTGCAACTCCAAATTGAACAGCGGTAGAAATTACGCTACCTGTATA
>CAJMHI010000076.1 GCA_905213155.1 uncultured Acidaminococcus sp.
ATCTCATTCTTCTTCACGATGGTGTTTTCGTGTCCAGGTTTTTGTCCGCACCCCCGAGTTATATCTTCATGCAATCTCTTTCCATTTTTACTACTTACAGCCAAACCAATCCCCATCCCACTGGCTTTATACTTGGCGGTATTTTTTACATCGCTCCAGCTGAGGGTCCCTGTGTTTAATACATTGTTACCAGCTTCTGCCTTGCTGTCAATGACCGCACCTTTTAAGTCAGTGTTTTTCCCTACCTCTATATTAAATCCGTCTTCACCAGCATATACTCCGGCCTGTTCTGTTACGCTTTGGTACTGGGAGTCTATGTCCTGCCTGGATGCGCTGCCACTAAGAGACACGGTACCAGCACTATACCCGGCACTCATTCCTGCATTTTTGCTTGCAGAGGTATAGGTATGGCTGTCCTGCAGGCTTTCCAATCTAAAGTTTTCTCCAGCATGGATGGTAACTTGTTTCCCTCCTACCTGACTTCCTGCAATATCCGTATCTTTTCCACTATTAATGACTGCCTTCTTTTCAGCTGTGATATGACTGCCGGTATGGGTTATTCTTTGCTCTCTTTCATTTTCTTTTCCCTTATTACCATAGACATCAAAGCTAAGCCCTGCCTGCTGACCTGTAAGGCCAATGGTTGCACCTACTCCAGCGCTTTTTATCCGGCTGTTATTCCGACTTTCCATACGGTTTTCTGCTGCAGAAATCTCAACATTTCTTCCTGCGTCCAGCACCACATTTTCTCCGGAAATCGCAGAGCCTTGTACTTTTATATCTTTTTCAGCATGCACCAGTACGTCACCTTTTGCCTGTATAAGACTGGGTACTGCCGCCTTTTCGGTTACGACAGAGTCGGCCTTACTGGAGCTGCTACTTATTCCCATATGCAAGCCTAGGCGCACTTTGTCTTTTACAGGATTATATCCTTTTTGTTTCAGTACATCTTTTGCAGACTGGGCGGCATCCAGTCCGTACAGGGCCTGCAGTCTATGGTCTTTTACTTCCCCCGCCCTGTGGATAGGCTGATAAATCTGCTGCAGGCTATCCAGTGTCTCCCCACCCAAACTTATGGATAGGCCACTCCGGGAATATGTCTGTACTTCCTTGCTTTCTGTTGTATTCTGCCCATTTTCAATCGTCACATCTTTTCCAGAGATTTTGACATCTTTTCCTGCTAAAAGGCGGCCGTTCTTTATCTCTGCCTGGTTGTCAACTTCAATAGATACGCGTCCCCCGATACTTCCGACAATACTTTCCACATTTGTTTGGGAAAGCTGCTGCAAGTCCCGGCTTTTTTCTTCTTTCCCTAGCAGGATGCCCATACCAGAACCCATAAGTCCGGACTTTTTGGTTTTCTTGTAGCTTGCACTGTAATCCCGCTGCGTTTCTGTCGTAAGGGTAATATCCCCTGCTTTTAGGGATAGGGTATCGTCTCCCACAATACTGGATCCTTTTAATAAGATATCTTTTCCTGACTCTGCGGTAACACTTTTTCCGCTAATACCACTTCCCAAAATAGCTTCATGCCGTTCATCGGTCCGGGTTTCGGTGCTGCTACGGCTAAGGAGTCCCCGTTCTTTATGGCTCAGGGCATACTGCTCCCCTGTATAGGCTTTGCCGGCTTCAAGAGTGATATTGTTTCCTGCCTGAAGGCTTACTGCCCCGTTACTACTGTCAATATTGGCCGCGCGCAGCTGGATATCTCTCCCTGCTGTCAGTTGGATATCTCCCTTTGTCTCTACCGTTGTACCCAGTTCTATCTTTCTCTGGGTCCGCAAGTAGTTCTTGGCGTCCTGTGTCATGTCTTTTTCTGCGGATAGTTTCAGAGTATCTAGCTGTATTGTATTTCCTGCCTGTAGTAGCGTTTTCCCCTGCCTGCCCAGATTTTGCAGCACAGCCCCAACAAGCGTAAGGTCCTTCCCGGATTGCAGGAACAGTACGCCGTCATCTCCGGTTACTGCAATTCCTGCTACCTGTGCCAGTACATCCTGATGGGTTAGGGTATCTTTTGTACTATGAATAGAAAGGTTCTGTTCTGCACGTAGTGTCACATTGTCTTTACCGCGGATGAGACCTGTAGATTCTAAGTCCTTTTGTGTATGGGCAAACAGGGTATCTCCTTGGAGAATGCCCCTGTTCTTAAGACTATTTCCTTCCAAGATCACAGTCTTTCCCTGGAGTCTGCCTTCGTTATATATGGCACCTTTGGTTTCCACCCACAATTTCTTGCCGCTTACAAGGGTGTCATCCGCTTTCAGTTCCATTTCCCGGTTGGGCCGGAGATAAACCCGGGGAACCAGCACTTCATAGGGCTTTCCTTCATAGGTTACGGTCTTACTTTCCATCCACACCATATCGCTGGTAAGCTGCACCATCTGTTCATCACTTAAAGCAATCCCCGGGGTAAGGCCTGTCTTTTTTGCATAAAATATCCCGGCATCCATGAGAGACTTAAATTCTTCTTCGTCATTCTCATAGCCTTCCAGATTGCGCTGACCGGTCTGCTCCAGAATCTGCTGGCGTATTAACTCTCCTTCATAGAATCCATCGCCAATTCTTTTAGGGACTTTATCCGGGTCCCATTGCAGCTGTTGGAAAAAGTAGTCAGAGGAGAGGAAGTTCTTGCGTTTCGTAAACTGGGGATCTGTTTCTAAAAGATACTTGGCTGTGCTCTCCGGATGGAACTGATATAGGGAACTTTGTAACAGATTCTGCCAATGCTGCCGCCCCTGCATATCCTTGGCAAAAGTCGTCCCAAAGGGATCGAGAAAAGTATTGATGGATTGCCGGTCTTTTTGCCCGGGTTCTTCCTGTCCTTGAGACGGCGTATGATTTTCCAAGACTTGTGAGACGCCAAGCGGCGCAGAGGTTCCGTTTTCTTTCTGGGGTGTCATGAATACCCAGGATTTATACCCTCTCCGCCGGGATTTGTGAGGCCAGCCCCGTTTATAGGTATAGCTGCCCCGGGTCGTGCCAAAGGTGACGGTATAGGGCTGGCTCTCCTTACTATGGTTATCCAGTTTTCCCTCTACGTGGAGCGTCTTACCACTGGCAATCTGGCTGTTCTTATTTTGCACATGGCCCATTAGGTTCATATCCCCGCCGCTTAGGATAACGCCGGGACGGCTTTCTGTCACTTCGTTGTGACTGGTTTGGGATTTGGAATGTACAAATGTCAGATCGTGGATTTTGAGTGCTTCCACCACTCCGGTTTGTGCATTATGGGCTCTTACTTTCTCGTTATAGACATCTATCTTTTCATTGAGTTTGTCCAATACTTTCTGATAGGCTGCATCCCATTGGGCCTGCTCATGGTCTCCATTGTGAGGCCGGGGAGAGGACATAGAAGATACACCCATCTCCTGAAAGATGGGATCGTCGTAGGCATAATTAGGGGCAATGGTTCCCACCAGTTCTTCTGCAATGGGAGGTTCCCCGTTAGCCAGTTCTTCCGGGGTGCGCTGCTGGATTACGCCGTACCCTGCCCGTTCTTTTTCTTCTTCATAAGAACCATGGTGATAGGCCCCATAGCCGCTTCCTAGATTGCTAAATTCACTTTTGTCAAAGGTCTGCCCTTGTTCCGGATGCCCGGCCTGGTCAATATGAATCCGTTCCGGGTTTTCTGTGAGCTCCCCCACTACCCGTTTTGTGGCGAATAGATCGTTTTCGTTGCGGATTGTTTTGGCAGACAGTTTCATGTCGCCCTTACTTTCAATCCGGGCGCCTTGATTTACGATCTCTCCAGAGGCTTTTGCTGTCAGCGTCCCACCACTGTATAAAAGACTATCTGCGTTGTTATGAAGCTCTTCTGCTTCGGCAGTAAGCAGCTTGCGGGCTGCAATGGTTCCTGGTGCAACTGTATCTACGGCTTGTTTAGCTGCGTCCACTTGGGCTTTTATACGGTCATATTCCTCGCTGGCAGCTTTGATCCGTGCTTCGTAGGCTTCTATATCTGCATCGGAATGAAATTTGCTGACATCTTCTCCAACAGTCTCTTCCAGAATCTTTTCTTGTTTCCGCAGTTTCTCTACCGCTTCTGTCAGTTCCTGCTCTTTTGCTTCGTGGCGACGGTTTAGAATCTGCTTTGCCTTTACGGTAATGGTATCTCCGTAAATTTTTCCCCCAGCTTCATTGATCAGGGTGTTTCCCTTTATGGCAGCGGTATGATCGGCTGACAAAAGGCCTGTATTATGAATGGTCTCTCCCTGAACTTCCAGATTCTGCCCACTGCTTTCCCCTGTATTATTTATGGTTTTATGAGCGTGAAGCTTCAAGTTCTTACCGGCAAAAACTTGCCCTTTGTTTTCCAGATTCTCTGCCTGCAGGGTTACATTGCCACCACCGATTGTTTCCTGCTTCACATGAAGATTGCCATGAACGTCAATAGAGATATCTCCTGTGGCCTGGACTTTACCTTCCAGATTGACACCCAGCCCTTTTTCCGTTCCCACCAGGTATATACTATCGGCATACATGCCGCCTACTGCCGCTACATCCAAGGCAATTTCTGGTGCAGCAGTTTCTTCTTTCGTTTCTATAGGCTTATTTTGCAAGGTCTGCGCGTTTATCTGGTTTCTGCCTGTAACGACTTGCAGCTTTTTAGCCCAGATACCGGCGTTAATCTGAGCAGCACGGGACAATATGGCAAGGCTGTCCGTCTGTCTGGCGTCCAGGCCTTTTCCTTCTACCGTAACTATTCCGTGATCTATGGTAAAGTGATTTATATTTCCATTGGGATCAAAATAAGGTTTTCCAGTAGCCAGAATGGCACGAGATGTGTTAATAAAACCTCCGCCATTTACGGTAATACCATTGGGATTGGCTAAAATAACATCCGCCCGGTGTCCTGCTACTTCCAGAAAGCCGTTAAGGTTAAAAAGGTTATGGCTTGTCACCTCATTTAAAATGACAGAAGCTGTTCCTCGGTTTAAATTAGGGTTTCCTTGCACATACCCGGCCAGCTGTGTCTTAGACAGCTGAAATGAATTATTTAGAATCGCACCTTCCACAGGAACAGTAAAATTCTGGTACTGGTTGTGGGATACTCCTTTTCCATTAGGGGGTGCAATTTGAACTAAGGGCAAGCCATTTTTTGTCTCTTGCACAATGGGGCGGTGCGCTGCGGATGCATTGGGATCAGCCTGAATAGGATTCGCCCAGACCTGCCATGGGAAAGCAATGGCCCCTGCAACAATGCAGGCTAAAATAGCTCTTGCTTTTTTCCGTAAATTGCAACTCCAAATTGAACAGCGGTAGAAATTACGCTACCTGT
>CAJMHI010000077.1 GCA_905213155.1 uncultured Acidaminococcus sp.
TGCGAGAAAGTAATTATGGGCTAAATTTTGCTTGATTTTTCATAGCTGGTCTCCCGTACCAAGATTGACCACTGCCCTTGCAGTTTAATCTTTTTCCAGGTTCCTGGCCAGGTTTTTGTCAGATCCGGCAATTTTTGTTTCGTGTGGGTATCCACCAGCACCATGGCCTGTCCGTTTGTTTTATACAAGTCGCCATAGGTGGTCCAGGGCATAATATTCTTAACCGCCCAACTGCCATCCCGGGGCTTAAATTCCTCTACCCGGTCATCTGGCACCAAAAAGGTCAGCGTCCGCCCCGTATAAAAAACAGTGGACGTAGGATAGCCGCCCCCCTGCACGTAAATCGGCACGTTTTGCGGCAGCGTCCGATTGATTACCTGGGCAGCCGCTTTCCCAGATACATCCGCCATTAATGGTTTGGCTAAAAGCTCCAGACTGCAAATATGGAAGGCTACCGTAAGCAGCATGATCGTGGTAAAAATTTCCATACTGCTTTTCCCCTTGTATTGATGGAATGCCAAGACCACCATGCACAGAAAATAGATCAGGAAAAAATAGAGCAGCATGTCACTGCCAGGTAGTTTCAAGGTGGGCGCCCACTTTTTCATATTAAAGACAAAAACCGTCAGGGCCCCATAAAAAAGCAAATTCCCCGTGAGCATTCCTTTTACCGGCAGATTGCGGCCTCTTTTCCAGATATAAGCTGCCATCAGCACGCAAAGCGGCAATAGAAGCGGATAGGTATATGTAATATACTTGGTGACCATGCAGGTAAAGAACAGAAAAATCACGCTCGCCCAGAGAAAGAGAAACCCTTCCCGCTGCGATGGCAGTTCCCAACGATCCGCTTTATGGAACAGGTGATACACCATCCCCGGCAAAAGCCCTATCCAGGCATAGGCATTAAGCAGGTTCACCGCTATATAATACCAGGGCACGTTGTACTGGGGATGTTCTGCCACCGTGGCCCGAAAGACGTTTTGTGTGCCCAAAAAGCTTTGGAGAAAATCCGGGTGCAGCTGCGCCATGGTGACATACCAGGGCGCTACAATAAGAAGAAAGAGCAATAAACCGCTCCCCAGTTTGGCCTGCCGCAGCGAGCGCCAATCCCGCCGCCAACATAAAAATAAGACAATAATCAGCCCCGGCAGCAAAAAGCCGATAGGACCTTTGGTAAGTGTAGCCAGTCCTGCCAGCGCATAGGAGCCGTAGTAATACCGCTTGTTTTTCCCGCTATAAGCCAGGTAATAACAGACCAATACCCCGTTCATAAAGAAAAACAGCATGCCATCGGTGAGAACGCTTTTGGAGATGGTGAAAAACTCCATGGTCATGAGGAGCAGCACGCCGCTAAAAAGCCCCACCTCGCTGGAATACAATTTTTTCCCTGTCCACACCGTAAGCCACAGTCCTAAGAGGCCAAACAAAGACGGGAAAAACCGGGCACCAAATTCCGAAAAGCCAAACAGTTTGAAGCCCAGAGCGATCATCCAGTAGGAAAAAACCGGCTTGTCAAACCAATATTTCCCGTAAATCTGCGGGGAAATCCAGTCGCCAGTCAGCAGCATCTCCTTGGCAGACAGGGAATAATTCCCCTCCACACTGTCCGTAATAGGCAGAGATCCATTAAAAACAAACAGTAAAAAAATGGCTGTCAGCCAAAAAAACAGCCAGTAACGTTTTCTCATATATAACCCTCCATCAAAAAACTCTAAGGGTATTTTACAATAGTTGTGCCGGTTTGCCAACACTTTCCACCATGCTTGGCATTTCGAAAAACCGCTATTTATTGTAAACCTGGTTATAGAGTGCAAGGGATCCTGCCTCAAAAAGCAACTTTTCCTTGACACAATGAGAAAAATGCGCTATTCTTTTGTCACTTTACAATAAAGGTTTAACCAAGTGTAGCAAAGGAGCAAAGTAGCATGGGAAAAGTAGTTACGGTTAAAAATGTAAAATTTGGGGAAGGGATTCCCAAAATCGCTATCCCGATTTCGGATACGGATTTTCCAGGGATTCGGAAATCCGTCAACCTGGTTATGAATTCTCCCTGTGACCTGATTGAATGGCGGGCCGATTTTTATGACCACGTGGACGATCCGGAAGTACGGATCAAGCCATTAACCTTGTTTCGCAACCAGTTGTGGAACCTTCCAGTACTTTTTACCATTCGTACCAGCGTAGAAGGCGGCATACTGGAAATTGAAACCAAGCCTTACACCAATCTGCTTTTGGCAGTGATTGACAGCGGACTGATTGATCTGGTGGACGTAGAGTTATCCCGAGGAGATGAAGTTGTCCGTACCATTGTCAAGGCCGCCCATGATGCCGGTGTCAAAGTAGTGGGCAGCCGCCATAATTTCCGCAGCACGCCGGAAAAAGATATTATTATCCGGAGTTTGGTACGCATGCAGGAACTGGGCTGCGATTTAGTAAAATACGCCGTAACGCCCCAAAACGAACGGGATGTACTGAGTTTACTGGATGCCACACTCACCATGAAAGAAGAGCACAATGATACCCCCTGCCTTACCATGAGCATGGGGCATATGGGCGTAGTCAGCCGAATCTGCGGCCAGGTCTTTGGCTCCTGCATTACCTTCGGCACCGCCGGTAAGGCATCCGCACCCGGACAGTTGCCTGCAAACGGTCTGTCCATCTTTTTAAAGAGTTTGTCTTGAAATATAAGAAATACGCTGTAGCCGTCCGTTTTTTGACGAATAGTTGCAGCGTATTTTTTATTCCCCTTTTAATTTCTGAATTCCTGCCTCCAGCCCCTTCACCGTGAGCGGGAACATAGGGATTTCTTTTCCAATGGAAATAACCGTACTGTATTTATAAGCCCACAGTTTAGGATGAAGCGGGTTCAACCAGATGACGGAAGGAAATTTTTTGTGCAGGGCAATCAGCCAATCCATCCCCGGCAATTTGTTCCCATGAAGATCGTCCACGTTGCCATCCACTTCCCATAATTCGTCGGGCCCCATTTCCGCATCTCCGATAATGACCACCTTGGTTTCCGGATCCCGGGCGTTCCACACGCTTTGGGTTTTGATCCGATGCTCCCAGGCACAATCCGGCGTGGTAAAAAGGTAATCATAAAAAAGATTATGGAAATAATAGATTTTCAGCTCCTTGAAATGAGTATCTTCGTGCAGGGCTTTAAAGAGTCTGCGCACCAAATCCACGTAGGCCCACATGGAGCCGCCCCAGTCCATTAAAAGCAATAGCCTTGTCTGGTTTTTCCGGGGCCGCTTCATGACGATTTTCAGCTGCCCGCCCTGGTTACACGATTCCCGGATGGTGGCGTCCACATCCAGTTCTGTTTTAGGGCCTTCCGTCTTGCTGGAAAGGCGTCGCAATTTCCGCAAGGCGACCTGAAATTGGCGAATGCCCAGCACCGTATCATCCCGGAAATCCCGGTAACGGCGCTCTCCTGCAATTTTGAGCGCACTATGGCCGCCGCCTTTGCCCAAAATGCGGATTCCCTGGGGTGCGTATCCATCATGCCCAAAGGGGGTAGCCCCGCCAGTTCCGATCCAGTGCGTACCACCGTGATGCTCTTCGTGCTGCTCTTTTAGCCGCTCCTGCAGCGCTTCTTGGATATCCGCCAGGGTTTTATTGCCCCACAGGGCATCGGCCCCTGCTTTATCCGGCGTTCCCAGCCAGGTTTTACCCAACCATTGCTGCAATTTTTTCTGTAGATCCTCGTTGTTTTCCAGATGTTTAAAACAGTCGGAAAAGGCCTGGTCATACCGGTCGTAATCTCCATTTCGTTTTACAAGGATCGTACGGCCCAACTGATAAAATCCGGTAAAACTGCACTGGTGCAGGTTTTCTTCCAGAGCCGTGAGGAAATCCTGCCATTCCAAAAGGGATACCTTCATCCCGTAGGCGCGCAGCAGGTAGAAAAAGTCCGTAAACATATTAGTACCCGGCTTTTGCCAGGTCCTCCGTCTTTTTCAGTAGCACTCCAATAAACGGCAGGGGTTTTTCTAATTTCTCCGGCGCAACGCCCCCGATCAAAAGGGCCTGAATCCAGTCCAAAAGTTCAGCCGTGCTGGGACGCTTGGACAAATCCCGGATGCTCCGCAGGTCATAAAAGGCCGCAATCGCCTGTTCTGCCAGTTTTATCTCCAAGTCCGGGAACTTTGCCCGGACAATTTTTTGCATCATCTCCGGATCCGGGAAGGCAATATAGTGAAAGATACAACGGCGCAAAAAGGCATCGGGCAGTTCTTTTTCTGCATTGGAAGTAATAATCACCAGCGGACGGTGTTTTGCCTTCACAGTTTGCCCGGTTTCCGGGATAAAAAATTCCATTTTATCCAGTTCCCACAATAAGTCATTGGGAAACTCCAGATCTGCTTTATCAATTTCGTCAATTAAGAGAACGGCCCGCTCCTCGCTTTCCAGCGCTTCTCCCAATTTTCCCAAATGAATATAGCGACGGATATCATCTACCCCTTGTTCTCCAAACTGGCTGTCATAAAGGCGCTGCACCGTATCATAGACATACAGCCCGTCCTGGGCACGGGTCGTAGATTTAATGCTCCAGATATACAGGGGCATTTGCAAATTTTCCGCTACGGCTTCTGCCAGCACGGTTTTCCCGGTTCCAGGCTCGCCCTTAAGCAGCAGGGGTTTACCTAGGGCAGCCGCCACATTTACGCTCTGCAGCAGCTCATCCGAGGCAATATAAGCACTTGTTCCAGTAAATTGTTTCATCATGTTCTTGTATGATAATTACAGAAGCAAAATCACCATTTTCCTTTCTTTAGATTCT
>CAJMHI010000078.1 GCA_905213155.1 uncultured Acidaminococcus sp.
TAAGCCCTTAAACGCCGAAAGTACTGGACTGGAAACGGTCTGGGAGGATAGGAAGTTGCCGGTAGAAACTATTGGCCCTGCACAAACGTGCAGGGCCTTTTGCTATCTGTTTTTATTTTTCATCGTGAACACGTAGATCCAAAATATCCGGACGGGAGTAGTGCCCTGTGGCGTCAAACTCCATACGGCTCATAGGGACTTTATCCATATCCAGATCTGCATAGAGGATAACTTCCTTGTTCCATACAGGTTCCATCACATAATGCCCATACGGATCAATGATACAGCTGCCACCAGTACACACGTCTTCCTTCAGTCGACTAATTTCCTCCTGCTCTTGCAGCGTTTTTGGATACATGGAGCGAGTAAAGTATTGGTCCACATTGAAGACATAGCAGTGGCCTTCTATCGCAATATGCTTGATCGTATCTTGCCATTCTGGGTTATCATTTGTATTGGGTGCCAAATATAAACTAATGCCTTTCTGATACAAGGCTGTCCGCGCCAGCGGCATATAGTTTTCCCAACAAATTAAGCTGCCCATTTTTCCCCAAGGCGTATCCACTACGGGAAAATATGTGCTGGGCTCATGGGAATCTGCCCAAATATACCGTTCAGAGCCTGTAGGTTTGATTTTACGGTGTATGGATACCAGCGCTCCCTCCGGGGAGAAAATAAGATTGGTACAGTACAGGGAACAATTGGTAGTATCCCGCTCGGTGACACCGATGCTGACCCAGGCTCCCGCTTTCTTGGCTGCTTCGCCTAATGCCTTAGTATCATCAGGAATCATAACGGCGTTGTCGTAGTATACCTTCCAATCTTTTCGGCCTGGTTCATTTCGGCTACCTACTGTGAAACCAAAGGTAAGCCCATAAGGGTAGCAGGGGATCAGCGATTCAGGGAATACAATCAGTTCTGCCCCTTTAGCTCCTGCCTCCATAATCTGCGCTACCGTCTTATCAATGGTGGCTTTTTTATCAAATAGCACTGGTGAAGCCTGTACAATGGCCGCTCGTAACGTTTTCTGCAAATCTTTCATATGCATCCTCCTATGGCCAGGGGTATCCCTGTTTTTTACTATTATACCTTGTTTGTACTACAAAAGCATTCTTTTATGGTATGATGAGCGTAGTATCTCGTTGTAGTGAAAAAGGAGGGATACCACGGTGGGAAAAATATTGATCCATTTAGGGCTTTTGCTTGTCGTTATTGGCTGCGTTGTTCAGTTTTTGGGTGGGTCCATTCCATTGGGACATTTACCAGGTGATATTTCTATAACTGGCAAACATGGGGGCTTCTATTTTCCTGTGGTCACTTGTATCGTAATCAGCGTTGTTTTGAATATCATTTTTCGCCTATTCAGGTAACTACGTCTAACCCCCATTCCTTGACAACTTTTTTCCTTTTCGCTATGCTATCCGAAGAACCAGTCTGTAAAGAAAGGTGTGGGGTCTGATGCACTACCATTATTGTCCGCAATGCGGGACAAAGCTGACGGATAAACAAGCGGGGGACGACGGGCAGGTGCCTTTCTGCACCCAGTGTGGGAAATATTGGTTTGATACGTTTGCCAGCTGTATCATCATCCTTTTATGCAACGAGGAAAACGAAGTTGTTCTGTGTAAGCAAAATCATTTATCCAACAGGTATGAGACGATTACCTCCGGTTTTATCACGCCGGGAGAAACCGCAGAGCACGCCGCCTATCGGGAAGTGCAGGAAGAGCTGGGCCTTACGGTGGACAAACTGCTTTATGAAGGTACATATTGGTTTGGCAGCGGGGATATGCTGATGCACGGCTATATCGGGTTTGTAAAAAAAGCACCGCTGCGGTTATCCCAGGAAATCCAATCTGCGCACTGGGTGCCGCTTTTACACTTACCAGAGACGGCCTTTCCAGATAACGGAGAAAACGTCATCTTTCCTTTGTGGCGAAAACTTCTGGCAATGAAAGGCTTGCAGGAACCCAAAGCATAAAATGTGTGGATTTTTTTAGGTAAAGCGGTATAATAGGAAAAGGATTATACCGTATAATATTGGGAAATTTACTTGTTTTATTCGGAATGATCCGTACGCTTTGAGGGGGAGTTGATTGTATGGTAGAAAAAACCGTATCGAAGAAAAGCTTGATGGATCGTTTCCTGAATACCGTTGAAGCGGCGGGAAATAAGCTGCCCGATCCTGCCAGTCTGTTTGTGATTTTAGCCATTATTGTTCTGGTAGTATCGGCCATCTTTGGCAGTATGGGAGTATCGGCCATCCATCCGGGGACTGGTAAGGAAATTAAGGTTATTAATCTCCTGACGGTGGATGGGTTTCGCATGATTTGGAGCAAAGCGGTTTCCAATTTCTCCAATTTTGCACCGCTGGGGATGGTCCTGGTGTGCGTGCTTGGTGCTGGCGTCGCGGAGAAAAGTGGATTTTTGGCAGCCTTTATGCAAAAAATGCTGAAAGATGCGGCTCCTGCAGTGGTCACCTGGGTGATTATTTTTATTGGTATTAACGGCAACGTGGCCGGAGACGCCGCCTTTGTAGTACTGCCGCCTGTAGCCGGTGTAATCTTTCTATCTATGGGACGGCATCCGCTTTTGGGCGTGTTCACGGCTTTTGCCAGCGTGGCAGCAGGGTTCTGTGCCAATATTATGCTGGGCATGAGCGATTCCCTGGCCTATGGGTTTACAGAAGCCGCAGCCAAGATGATTGATCCCAGTTACCAGCAGTCTCCTGCCATCAACTATTATTTCCTTGTGGCATCCTGCTTTTTGCTGACTTTTGTGGGAACCTTTGTTACGGAAAAAATTATGGCACCTCGTTTTGCCGGTACAGATCTGACCCAATACGAATTGGATGAATCAGTGACGGCGATGACCAAGCAAAAACGAAAGGCTGTGACAAAGGCCCTGTGGGCCGGGCTTGCTACGCTGGTTGTAATTGCCCTTTTGTGCGTAGGGCCTGCCCCCATTTTGGGCGATCCCAAGAGCCATTCCATCATGGACCCCAAATCGCCGTTTATGACGGGGATTATCCTGATGGTAACACTGGTGCTGTTTGTCCCCGGCGCTGTCTATGGCTTTGCGTCCGGTAAATATAAAAATGACAAGGATATGTGGAGTGATATTTCCCAGGCGTTTAAAGATATCTCTTCGTATATTCTGCTCTGCTTTTTCTGCGCCCAGTTCACCAGCTATTTTGCCTGGTCCAACCTGGGGATGATTTTGGCCATTAAAGGTGCAGCAGGACTGCAGGCCATGCATATTACCGGGATTCCTTTGGTCATTGGTCTTGTGCTGGTGTCCTGTGTCGTTAATATCTTTATTGGCTCGGCGTCTGCTAAATGGGCAATCTTGGCTCCTGTTATGGTACCGATGATGATGCTATTGGGGTATGACCCGGCACTGACCCAGGCGGCGTACCGGATTGGAGATTCTTTGACCAACCCTTTGTCCCCGTTATTTACGTATTTCCCGCTCATCCTGGGATTTGCGCAAAAGTATGAAAAGAACACCGGGATGGGGACGATTATTGCCAATATGCTACCCTATTCTCTGTGCTTTGCCATTGCATGGCTGCTATTGTTATCCGCATGGATTGTCCTAGGGCTCCCGCTGGGACCTGGCGGCGGCATTTATCTTCATTAAAAAGCAAAAATACTGCTGTAATTGCTGCAGCAGTATTTTTTTCTTTTTTTTCCTATGCTATAATGAAAAAGCGGTCAGGTCAAATTCATATTAAGTGCATTGTGACGGAGGCGAAAGTCTATGAACGAAATGGATCCTGTGGGTGTCATTGATTCCGGTGTTGGAGGACTTTCTGTATTGAAATGGCTGCAGGAGAAAATGCCCCATGAACGCTTTATTTTTGTAGGAGATACAGCACGCACTCCTTACGGGAATCGTCCGGCAGAAGAAATTCGGAAATTTGTTCGCGAAATGACGGATTGGCTGCAACGTCGTTCCATTAAGCAGCTTGTGGTTGCCTGCAATACCATTACCGTGCTGGGCACTGATGTGATCGGCGAAGGTTATGATTTCCCTGTAATTGGGATGCGAAAAGGCGGCCGCATGATTCCACAAGTTACCAAGAACAATCGGGTGGGACTTTTCGCTACGGATTTTACCGTTGCCTCAGGGGCGCACAAGCGGGAGATCTTGGCCATGGATCCAGACGTACAGGTCTTTGGGCAGGGTTGTCCTAAATTTGTGCCTTTGATTGAGCATGAACAGTTTGATTCGCCGGAATTGGCGGCAGCCGTTAAGGAATATACGAATGCGTTAAAAGCCCATGATGTGGATACGGTGCTTTTGTCCTGCACCCATTATCCTTTTATTAAAAAAGAACTTGCCACAGCCTTTGGGCCCGGTGTTACACTGCTGGATCCGGCGGAGCGGACGGTGGCCGTTGCCAAAGAAGATTTGGAACGGCGGCATTTGCTACGTACCGTGGGACTGGGTCGGGCAGAAGTGTGCTTTACCGCCGATGTAGAACGGGGAAAGCGCCTGGCAGGCAGAATGCTGGATATGAGCCGCTGTGATTTCCGGTTGATCGTAACTTGAAAAAGTAAATGCCAGTGCACGAGTAAATGCAGTGGGGTATTTGA
>CAJMHI010000079.1 GCA_905213155.1 uncultured Acidaminococcus sp.
GCCTTTTTTGGTTTCACTGTCTAATACGGAACTTTTGGAAATTTGCCAAAAATGGGCGCAAAAAAAGCAGCAAATCTTTTTCGGATTTACTGCTTCATGTGCCGCTGCGGGACGGCGGAATATTCAGTTTTTATAGTGGTTCAGTGTGGCAAACTGTGGCTTTCTCTTATAGATTTACGGTCATAATATATTCCTCACTATTTTCATCAACAACAGTAAATCCCACTTTCTCGTACATCTTCACTGCATAATTACTTTTCTGAACAGATAAGGATATTTTTGAATATCCAGCCAATCTTTCTACTTGTAATAGTTGTTTCAATAATGAAGTTCCAATGCCTAATCCTCTATATTGGGGGCAGACAGACATAGCAAGAGATGGCGTATCATTATCAATGTGTCCATAATCATTCATAATTCTTACCCAAATAGCTCCTACTATATTTCCTTGAATTTCTGCAACTAAGGCTTTATCGTGTTTTCGATTTCCAAACTCAATGATATATTCTTGTAATTCTGGACAGTCTATGACTGATTTAGGTGGTGGCTCAATTCCGTCTGGAATATAAATCGCTTCGTACAAAAAGTCACTTAGTAAACAATATTCTTCGCTTCTCATTTCTCGTATTATATAGTCCATAGTTTCACTCCAAATTAAAATTTTATTAAGATAATTTTATCACATCTATATTCTATGCTCAACGGTCAAGACGGAACTTGAACAGGCTTTCAAGCAGCTTTGTTCTGATGTAGTCCTCCATATCAGAGTTATAATAGCCGTTCATTTTGGAGAAATAGCGGATATATCCGGCATAGCGGTCAAGGACAGCCTGTATTGCTATGGGGTCGCCCTCATGTGCCTTTATAATAGTTTCATAGGGGAGAAGTCGGTTACTCATGGGGCAGCACCTCCATTTCCTCTTTCAGCCGCTTCAAGGCAAGCTGGATATGTCGCCCGATTGTGCTACGTGTCCAGCCGCTTTGTTCTCCGATTTCTTTCTGCGTCAAGTGCTGGAAGTAATATAAAAAGATTTCCTCCTGCGTCTGTTCCGGCAATCGGGCAAGAGCTGCCGCAAGAGAACAGCTATCTAAAAGTATCGTCTGCCCTCGAACAGAAAACGGATAAGTTTCGCCATAGTCCGGCGCTTGAAAATACTCGTCTGTGGTGCTTAGTAGGACAAACTTTTCTTCGGTCAAATATTCAAGGGAGATTTCCCGTTTCCACCTCGCCGCCAGCATACGGGCAGCGTCAAAGGACGCATGGCGAATAACAATCCGACAATAGGTATCATGGGTATAGCGGATATGTTCTTTATAGGCTTCCTGTTCAGTCATGGAAACTCCCCCTTTCTTTGATTATGGGAAAGGGCGGCAGCACTTTTGGCTGTCGCCCCTTGATTACCCACCAGCAAGGACAGTTGGGGCTGTCAACGGTGGGCGCAGCCCATTTACTTGCCGTTGACTGGCTCGACTGGGTTTGCTATCTCGTTTAGTATTCCTTTTTCTTGAAAATACTAACGGTCAAAGGATAAGATAAAACATATACCAATAACGAACAGGCAAGTATAGCAATTCCTCCGCATATAAGCTGCGGTGCAGTCATCTTGGGAAATAACGTATTTATGAGAGTAGAAAGCCCCATAACAATTCCAATACCGCAAAGTAAGCTGATTATCAGAAAAACTTCGTTTCGTTCCTCTCCGCCCAAATAAAACAGCGGGAAAAATATTGCTCCCATAAACAGACTAATTCCGATTCCGATAACGAACAGCATGAAAATATCTACATTTCTGTCAAGGGTAACGCCATGCAGCATAATGGAAAGTGCCACGCCAATTCCCGCATAAGCTATTCCCACAATCAACCATAGAATTTGACTTATAAAATAGCTTTTCACAATGTCTGACCGTTTTACAGGAGCAGTCAACTTATATTTGCTCCATTTTGTAGAGCTTTCTTTCCTCAAACCCGCAATCGCATTTAGGGAAAAGCCAATCATTCCTAACAGCGCATAACCCATAAGCAAAGAGGGGCTGATAACAGCGACAACAAAAATGCCTAACAGCAACATAAACACGGAAAATGCCTTTGCATTTGAACGTACAGCAAAGTAATTATTTTTAAGTAGCCCTTTCATACTCGTTCCCCCTTTACTAAAAGCAGCATAATTTCATCAACGGAAACATGGTCTATGACAACGCCTTTATATTTTCTCTGTGCTTCTTTCCCGTTGGAAACCAGCACATCAATTTGAAAATCACGTTTCCGATAGGCAAGAATATCTTTCGGGTCTAATGCAAGGAATTGACTTTCCTTGCAGCGCATAACAGCATAGTTATATACCAAATCATTTTTTGATACGGTCATAATGAGCTTGCCATTATGGATAAAAGCGATGTAATCCGCAACCTTTTCCAAATCGCTTGTGATATGGGAAGATAACAGGATTGAGTGATTTTCTTCCTGCACAAATTCCAGAAAAACGTCCAGCATTTCATCACGCATAATCGGGTCTAAGCCGCTGGTCGCTTCATCCAAAATCAATAATTCCGGGTGGTGCGCCAGTGCAGCGGCAATCGCCAGTTTCATTGTCATTCCTCTGGAATAATGTTTGATTTTCTGCTTCGCTGGCAGGTGGAAGTCCTCTAAATACTTCTGGAACAGGGAATTGTCCCACTGTGTATAAAGCCCCTCCATGACTTCGGATAGCTGCTTTGCTGTCCAGTAAGCGGGAAAATTGTCGCCGTCATAGACAACACCAATTTTTTCACGCAAGCTCGTATCTGCGTCCAGCATTTCCTGTCCAAACAGCTTTACCGTTCCGCTGTCTTTCGTGATTGTATTCAGAATACAACCAATCGTCGTAGTTTTTCCTGCTCCGTTTTCTCCGACAAATCCTAAAATAGCCCCATACGGTAGGGAAAAGGTCACATTTTCCAATGTGAAATTTGACTTGGGAAATGTCTTGGAAACTTGCTGTAATTCTAAAATATTTTCCATGCTCATTCGTCCTCCTGATAGAATAAAGCCAACAACTCCGTCAATTTTTCAAGGGAGATATTACTTGTCCGTCCAATCTCAGCGGCGGCTTGTAAATGTTCCTCTGCAATACGTTGTTGTTCCTCTTGATAAAATTCTTTGTTTTGTGCTGACACAAAACTCCCTCTGCCTACTGTGGTTTCTATGAAACCGTCCCTTTGCAAATCTTCATAGGCTTTCTGTACAGTAATGACGCTTACATGGATTGATTTTGCCAATGCCCGCATTGAGGGGATTGCGTCTCCGGCTTGCAGTTCCCCGCTCATTATCATAGCTTTAATCTGTGATGTGATTTGCTCGTATATCGGCTTGTTGGCGTTATTACTGATGATGATTTCCATAACTCACCGCCTTTGCTTTTGAATTGTACTTAATGTACAAGTACATTATAACATATATATAATCATAGTCAATCCTCAAAATAAAATTGCCAGATACAGTTATTAAAAATAGCTGTATCTGGCACTAGGAATAGGGGAGCTGCTGCCTATCAAATTGTTGTGTGTTACTTTACCGCACATGAGCATTTGCGCCCGGATTGTCGTTTCCATATCCCTCTAAGAGATTGATAACGCCCCAAATGCCAAGTCCTGCTCCAAGAGCGATAACCAAAGTCTGTAATACGCCGATTGCGCTGTTGAAAAATTCCATAAAACTCCTTTCTGCCGCAAATGCGGCTTGCCCCGTAAAAGGGTATAAAAAACGGCGGTCAGTTTTCAAACTGCCGCGGTCATAAGTCCCCGCGCTGCGTAAGTGTCTGCCGCGCGGCGGTATTCAGTTGTCAGTGTGGGCGATAGGAATTTTTGTAGGGGCGCGTATCATGCAAGTTGTCTTTTTCTTTGTTACTGCGTCAATTCCTCCTTTCTTTTCGCTGCTGCTCATACAGGGCTTCACACCGTTTCACAAATTGCCGGATAGCAGCCTGCCGCTGCTGTTCCCGTCGTTCAGCAATCGAAACAAGCCCGTTTATGGCTTCTGTGATTTTCTTGTCCTTTTTCTTTCTGATACGTCTATTCATGGTCGGTGTCCTCCTGCAAATCGCTTTCGCTGATTTCGTAGTAGTCAAATGCTTCGTCCGGCTTCACAAGGGCGGGTCTGCGCCTTAAATGCTTTTCCATATCAAAAGTATTTTTCTTGTCATAGTCGGAAAGATATTTATAGTTGGGGTGCTTTGTAATGTCGTACTTATCAGAGAAGAACGGGCGCACCCCTCTAAGCTGTAAAATACATTTCCCGCCGTCCATGACTGCTATTTCATCTTCCGTCATAAGCTGCTTGCCTAACTTCTGATAGTTCAGCCCATGCGATACCTCGCGCCCCCGGTTCTCGGAAGTGTTGAAGCTGTCAATGGTTTCTTTCCCCAAGATTTCCGACATTTCTT
>CAJMHI010000080.1 GCA_905213155.1 uncultured Acidaminococcus sp.
AGAACCGCCGTGTACCGAACGGTATGCACGGTGGTGTGAGAGGTCGGCGGGCCATGGCCCGCCTCCTACTCGATATTGTTCGGTTTACAGACTAACATTGGGAAGATAGGTTTTTAACGTTGCCAGGCATTCTTCCATGTGCTCTGGGGATGGCGCCGGTGTCCCGGCCAAACGATATGGCCGTCCCAGCTTGGCATAGGTACCTGCTCCCAGACGGTGATACGGCAGAAGCTGGAGATGATCCAGCTTTTTTAGCCCCTTGCAGAAAGAACCGATTTTGGCCAGCTCTTCCAGGCTGTCGTTTACCCCGGGAATCAATGGCGTGCGGATGACAAAACGGAAAGGTTCAGGGCTATTATCCAGCTTTTTCATGTTGTCCAGAATTACGCTGTTACAAATTCCGCAATAATTTTTGTGCAGGTCATTGCTGACGCACTTTAGATCCGCAAATAAGGTGCCAATATAGGGGAGCATGCCTGACAAAGCTGTCCAAGAACCAAACAGACTGGTTTCCACCGCTGTGGAAATGCCCTCCTGTAGGGAACTTTGCAAAAGCGCCCTGGCAAAACAGGGCTGACTCAGCAATTCTCCTCCGGAAATCGTCATGCCACCACCGCTCATGAAATAGAAGGGACTATCTTTTCGAATTTCATTCATCACCTGGGCCACCGTCATTTTGCGGCCGTAGGTGGTTTCTCCATCCTGGGTGGTTTCGATACCGCTCTTCTGGCTCTCAGGCGTGGAACACCACTGGCAGTGCAACGGGCATCCTTTGAGAAAGACGACGGTACGCATTCCATCCCCGTCGTGGATGGAAGACCGTTCAATTCGCAGGACCATGCCTGCCAGTTGTTCCGATGCCATTACAATTCACTCCCCTAATATTTTATTTCTCCTGCTTATGCCTCTTTTTCATGGAAGCATGCTTTTCTTTCGTGCCAGGTGTTGATTTCCGTCCGGCCGATGATTTCGTTTTGGGTTTCCCGGCTTAGTTCTACGAAGAAGGCCGTATACCCTGCTACCCGGATCAACAGATCCCGGTGTTTTTCCGGATGATTTTGAGCATCGATCAAGGTGTCCCGATCCACGCAGTTGATTTGTACGTGGTAGACATCCAGCAGGCTCATGGTCTTGATCATGTTCATAGCATGCCGCATGCCTTCTTCCCCTTTGATCAGTTCCGGTTCAAATTTCATATTGAGCTGGGTCCCTTGCGTATACCGGGCGTGGGGCAGGCAGCTGACGGATTTCAAAAGGCCAGTAGGTCCGTTGACGTCCGTTCCGCCGGTAGCACCGATGCCATCGGTTAGCGGGGTTAAGGCTTTCCGCCCACTGGGCAGAGCGCCGACCCAGGTACCGATGGGGGTATTGCCGGATACCGGCAACATGCCCAAGGTCATTTTGCCAAATTCGGTGTCATATTTTTCAAACTGATCAGCCACATAGGTGTAGATTTCGCCTACGCAGAAGTCGGCTTCTTTGTCGTCGTTGCCGTATTTTGGAGCGGCCAAGCATTTCTTCTGGACATCTTCGTAGCCTTCAAAGTTGGCATCCAGGGCTTTTATTAAGGTATCCATGGTGATTTCTTTCTTGTCATATACTAGGGATTTTACAGCCGCTACGGAGTTTACAATATCGGCCTGGCCGACGGTGATCACGCCGCCGCCTGCGCTGTATTTGGCGCCGCCAGGCTGGCTGTAGTCCAATCCGGTTTCCATGCAGTGTTCATAGGAAAGGGACAGAGCGGGCACTGGACGATAGCGCATGGACAGGTAATCCAAAAGCTGGTTGCCGGATGTGATGGCATCTACGGCGAAGTCAATATGCTTTTTAATGGCGTCCATGAAATCTTTAAAAGTCTCGAAATTCCGCGGATCGCCGGTATGCACGGAAACTTGTTCGCCGGTGATGCGGCTCTTGCCGTCGTTTAACGCAAATTCCACCATGGCGCCCATGTTGATATCGGCGATATCGGTGTATTGTTTCATGCGGCCGGACAGGTTGGTTTCCACGCAGCCGCAGGGGTTCCAATCCCAGGCTTCCCGCAGAGGAACACCTTTGTTTTGCAGCATCTGGATGCCTACGTCATTGGAGTAAATAGCCGGCATAGTGAGTCCTCTGCCGATGGATTCCACGGCTTTGTGAAGAAGGCTGTCCGGGTTTTTGGCAATGCTGTAGGTAAAGCCCAGGTTCGGTTCCTTAAACCGGACATCTTCGGTAGCCTGAATCATCATGTAGGACAATTCGTTGGAAGCGTCGTTGCCGTATTTATCTACGCCGCCGCAGCTGGTCTGTACGGTGATGCAATACCCTGCCGCATATTTGGCAGTTTCCGCATCCTGGAACAGACTCATCTCCGCAATCTTGATCCACAGGCAATCCAATAGTTCCTGGGCATCGTCATCTGTCAGGATACCAGCCTCTTTGTCAGCTTTGTAATACGGATAGAAGTACTGGTCAATCCGGCCCAGGTTGTAAGAAGAGGCGTTTTGTTCCATGAATACGCCATACTCATAGGAAAGCATGCTCTGGCAGGCTTCGTAGAAGTTACGGGCAGGGTATTCCGGTACCCGGCGATTGACTTCTGCGATTTTCAGCAGTTCTTGTTTCCGTACGGGGTCTGCGCATTCTGCAGCCATCTGTTCGGCCAAATCAGCATGCCGGTTGGCTAGGAGAATAATCCCATCGGCAGCCTTAATTTCGGCTTTGTAGAAATACATCTTTTCCAAATCGCCAGGAACGGCATCATCCAAAGCAGCCAGGCGTTCCTCTGCTTCCTTTTTAATAGCGCCCAAACCCAATTGCAGAATCCGGTTCCAGCCAGGGGTGTTTTCCCCATAACCACGTACGGCTTTCCGGTCAATGTAGATGGCACCGTTTTTCTTTAGGGTCTGTACATCTTTGGGGAGCAGTTTTTTCCAGCGGTCAAAGAGGCATTTGTTCTGCCAGTATTCAGAAACCTGCTCCTTGAAGACCTTTTTGCCTTCTTCACTGAGATAGAACGGGTCAAATTCACGGGTGCTGATGGTATCCAATTCATCGTCAATAATGGAAGCGGAGCTGTCAGCACACAAAACTCCTGCACGAGGCTTAAAGGCCACACCGCCTACCAAAAGTTCATGGGGCAGGATGTAGATATTTTTCTTTTTGCACTGGTTATAGTACCCTGCTGCTTTTTGCAGAATCCATGGTTCTCCTTCTGTTGCCTTAAAACCTTCTGTCAAGTACGCAGCATTGTAAACATCCATATCTACCCGGGTATCCAAGTACTGTTTCCGCAGCGCTTCAATTCGTTTGATGTACTCTTTTGCCATGATATTGTCCTCCTTTTAGAAACCCTTTTTTGCCAAAGCCTTTTCGTAGCTGGCTGATTTTTTCTTTTCACTAGTATATACTGCAAAGGGCGTGCCAGAAAATTAAGAAATTGGTATAGCAGTTAGAAAGACACTCCGTACGACGCAGTGAAAAGCCGTATATTCGTATATTTTTAACCATTAGTATAGCACAGAATTTTTTGTTTTCTTGATGGTACCTTCATTCTATAAGAAAAAAGTAAGCGAATAAATGCAAAATATTTGGCAGATTTTGCATTTTGTTTGCATGATGCAAAAAGACTTGCAGCCATATTATTATGATAAAAATGACTATAATTATAGTGCAAAAATATTGGCACTACCTGCAAACTGAAGGAAAAGCGTAAAATAATTTTGCATGCAAAAAATGCAATTACGGTAGGGGGGTGCGGACAAAAACCTGGACACGAAAACACCATCGTGAAGAAGAATGAGA
>CAJMHI010000081.1 GCA_905213155.1 uncultured Acidaminococcus sp.
AGAATCTAAAGAAAGGAAAATGGTGATTTTGCTTCTGTAATTATCATACAAGAAGCTATGAAGGAACAAGAGCACTTGGAGCAGCTGGGGTATTTGATTGCCTGCCTGCAGAAAGAGATGCCAGAGTATGCCGGAGAGAAACTGCCCCAGGACCCAGAAAAAGCGTTTACCCTTTTTCGTGCCCTGTGCAATGTGCGGATGCCACAGGGGAGCCATCTGCTGCCGGATGCATTTTATACCGTAGAAAAAGAGGTGCTGCAACGTATCACCGCAGCTAAAGGCGTGGTAGATGGTGCTGCCCTTGCGCCCATGTCCCTGGACAGCCGGATCTCCCTGTGGCAGGGAGATATTAAAAGGCTTAAAGTGGATGCCATTGTTAATGCCGCCAATAGTGGGCTGTTAGGTTGCTTCAGGCCGCTTCACAACTGCATTGACAACTGTATCCATACCATGGCTGGCGTGGAACTTAGAGAAAAATGCCTGGAAATTATGGAACAACAGGGGCACGAAGAAGCAACTGGTACAGCAAAAATCACCTCCGGGTATAATCTTCCTGCCCGGTACGTGCTCCATACTGTCGGGCCCATTGTATCAGGACGTCTTACAGCAAACGAGGAGAAACTATTAGCCTCCTGTTATCGCTCCTGCCTTGACCTGGCAGCTGCTGCCAATTTAACCAGCATTGCCTTTTGTTGCATTTCAACCGGTGTTTTTATGTTCCCCAACAAGCGGGCTGCGGAAATTGCTATCAGGACAGTGCAGGATTGGCTTAGAGCAACCCAAATCCAGATGAAAGTTGTTTTTACGGTTTTCAAAGATGTAGATCGGGAGATTTATCATAGTCTGCTGGGATAGATATGCTTTACTAGATGCGGGAGGTTTGGGGAATGAGTGCAAAGCATGGAACAGCAATAAGAAAAAGCTTAAGTGAAAAGCCTACCCTAAAAAAACGAACTAAGGCAAAATCTGTTACCCTGCTGGCTATTCTACGGGAAGAAAAGAAAAGCAAGCTGACTGGCGGGATTTATCATCGTTTACAGGTGGATATGGCCTACAACTCCAATCACATGGAGGGAAGCCGTCTGACACATGAGCAGACCTGCTATATTTACGAAATAAAGACGATAGCTTTTTCTGGCGAAGCCGTTCGGTTGGACGATGTGCAGGAGACGGTAAACCATTTTCGCTGCGTGGATGCAGTGCTTGACCATGGGAAGCGTCCTTTATCTGAAGCATATATCTTGCGATTGCATCGAATTTTAAAACAGAATACATCTGATGCGGAAAAAGACTGGTTTGCGGTAGGTGCCTATAAAAAATCCCCCAACGAAGTGGGAGGACGAGCTACCACAAAACCAGAAGAAGTGAATCACGCAATGAAAGTCTTGTTGCAGGCGTATAACCAGGCAAAAAGGAAGATGCTGGAAGAGATTCTGGATTTCCATGCGCGGTTTGAACGGATTCATCCTTTCCAGGATGGGAATGGCAGAGTAGGCCGGCTTATCCTGCTAAGCGAGTGTCTGCGCAATGACATTGTCCCCTTTATCATTACAGACGGCTTGAAGTTTTATTATTATCGGGGATTGGCACAGTGGGAAAAAGAAGGGGGCTATCTCCTGGATACCTGCCTCAAGGCTCAGGATGATTTTAAGGAAGTGCTAAAGTATTTTCGGATAGGGTATGATTCCACACTTTCAGAATAAAGCTAAATACTATTTTTTACTCTGTTGAGGAATCCCCAAAATCCGCATTCTATAGAGAATGTTATACCCATATGGGGTAATGTTTCACGTGAAACATCTGAAATTTTTCTCCCAAAGAGGTGCGCCCCCACTACCAGCGACAAGTCCTCACAACAATTTGAAATCATGATAAAATTATGATAAGATAAACGCAAAAAGAAGGTGAAATCATGATTCATATTCGCCCTGTTTCTGATTTAAGAAATAAATTTCCCGAGATTGAAAAGACGGTGCTGCAGTCCAATGCTCCTGTCTTTCTCACAAAAAACGGCTATGGGACTATGGTCTTAATGAGCGTAGAACAGTATGCTGCTCTGACAGAGAATATCGAAGAAAAATTGGATGTTGCGGACCGGGCAGCGGAACAAACGGATCTCCGCTATTCCGGAAAAGAAGTCTTTGCCCGGGCACGGAGAAGGATTAATGACGCTGCAAAAGTATAAATTAGAAATTTTATCCCTATTTGAAGATGATTTGCGGGAGATTTTGGACTATATCACAGAGCAGCTAGAAAATGCATTTCGTGGAGTTGGAGAAAGTGCGAATCAGCGATATTAAGAAAGTCAAGCGGAAGGATACCTGGTTCTTGTATTTCTCCCCGAAATGTACAGAAGCAGAACGAAAGGAGCTGGCCATGAAAAATAATGCCATCAAGAAGGCTATTGATTACGAAGATCTGTTTCATGGCAATAAAAACCTTTGGTATGCCTATGAACAAAACGAAAAAGCGATACGAGACTATAACTCTCTGATGGATACCAGCAGAAGAGAAGGCGAAGCGATTGGCGAGCAGCGGGGAGCAGTGAAAATAGCGCTCTCTTTGTTGCATGACAAGATGCCCATATCCAAGATCGTCCAATGGACAAAGCTGCCGGAAGAAGAAATCCGCCGGATTGCCAAGGAACATGGGTTGAAGGTTTAATAGGGAATAGTTTAATACAGCACGAATCAGGCACTTGCTTAAACGACAGCTGCCGCCAGATTTTGCAGATAAATTTTACACTCCCCGCAAAAAATGCTATACTGATAGCACAATGAGTATTCTCAACGATGTAAATCCAATTGTTGGGGATACTCATTTTTTGTATGCATCTTTTTGAGGAGTGGTGAAATGCCGGAGAATCGTAAAGAAGAGATTGTGTTTACGTTGATGATGGCCTGTGGGATGGTGCTTGTGATGAGCTGCTATAATGCGCTGTACCATCTTGGCTGGGACGGGCCGTGGCTAGTAGCGGCCTTGCAAAATTTTTCCCGGGAATATATCCTGGCACTGCCTGTGGCGTATTTTATCGGTAGCCCCATAACAAAGCGTATCACCGAAAAGGTTTGGCCCTGGAAACGCTACTTTTTTATTGGCATGGGAATCTTTACCCCCTGCGTCATGGCGCCGCTTATGACGACGTTGATTCATTTACTGTTTCTAGGTGTGACGGATCTTGAGGTGCTTTTGCCCGCCTATGCCCGTAATCTGCCGGGGGCCATGGTTTTTCAGTTATTTTTGGTAGGGCCAGTGGTACGCCGCAGCTTCCGGAGCTGGAAAACCCATTTTGTAAAACGGTGTGTCTGAAAATTTATCATTGCCTTTACTTTTTCCTTTGTGCGTGGTAGTATATGAAACATCCGCTAGATAATATTGGCGAAAAATAACTAATTCTGTATACAAAATGTGCTGTGGAAAGGAGACCAGCTATGAAAAATCAAGCAAAATTTAGCCCATAATTACTTTC
>CAJMHI010000082.1 GCA_905213155.1 uncultured Acidaminococcus sp.
GGTATGCACGGTGGTGTGAGAGGTCGGCGGGCCATTGCCCGCCTCCTACTCGATAAAGCAGTAATTTATGATCCCTTGGTAAAAGAAAGCAAATTCGGCAAACATTTTTCAGCGGCATTAAGTACGTGATCTGCCAAAATAGCTGTGGTTACACTTCCAATGCCTCCTGGGACCGGTGTAATGGCGTCTACCAAGGGTGCGACATTTTTAAAATCTACGTCGCCGCAAATGCCTCCTTCCGGGTCAGCATTGATTCCTACGTCCAGCACAACTTGTCCTGGTTTTACCATATCGGCAGTTACCAGGTTTCGGCAACCGGCTGCACTTACAATAATGTCAGCCTGTTGACAATATTTTTTTACATCCCGGGTATGAATGTGGCAAAGGGAAATCGTAGCCTCGCGCTTTAAAAATTCCATAGCAACGGGGCGCCCAATGACTAAACTGGCCCCGATAATGACGACATCTTTTCCAAACACTGGGATTTTATAATGATCCAGCATGGCTAAACAGGCTGCCGCCGTACAAGGCGGAAAGCCTACTGGCGTACCTGTGAAAAGCCCTGCCAAGGAGGAATCGGTAATGCCGTCCACATCCTTGTCTGGCGCAAGGGATGCGCGAATTAAGGCATCATCGAAATCTGGAGGAAAGGGACGGAAAATCAAACAACCATGTATGGAGAGATCCTGATTCACTTTCCGGATGGTCTGCAGCAATTCATTTTGTGAGCACTGTTCCGGTAGCACAAAAGGACGGAAAGCAATCCCAGCTTTTTCACAGCGTTTTTTGGCACTGCTTTCGTATCGAATATCACTAAGCCGCTCGCCAATGCGTATTGTTGCCAGGGTGGGGATAATTCCTTGGTCTTTTAGTTTCTGTGCGCGCTCTTGTAATTTTGGAACTAATGCAGCGCTGACTTCTTTGCCTGCGAGCAATGTTTTCATGGAGAAGCCTCTTTTCTTTACAACAGATTCATAAAGGCGGTAATGAGCAAGGAATTGACGATATCCGTAAAAAATCCCCCACAGATGGGAATAATCAAATAGGCTTTTTCTGAAGGACCGAATACCTGAGTCAAGGAATCCATATTGGCCATGGCGTTTGGTGTAGCGCCCATTCCAAAACCGCAATGTCCGGAAGAAAGAACGGCTGCATCATAGTCCCTGCCACATACATTGAATGTGACATAATAGCAGAAAGCAGCACAAAGGATTGTCTGCACCAGGAGAATCACAATCATCGGTAAAGCCAGTCCTACCAGTTGTTGTAATTTCAAACCCATCATAGCAAGTGCCAGGAAAAAATTTAAGCAAATTGATCCGATTGTGCTAATTTCCAGGACAGGGATTTCTTCACTGTTTTTTTCGCAAATATTGCGTATCAGAATTCCTATGATCATTGATCCTACATAGGTGGCCATTGTGAGATGGATCTGATTTAACAGCTGTGTGATTAGTGTCCCAGCACCCATAGCCAAAAATAGTAATGCCAGGGCCCAAGTGCCTCGTTCCGGATCCAGTTTTTGGTTAAACGTCGTGTTCTTAACCAATTCTGCCTTAGCTTCTTCGTTGCTAAACTGCGAAGTTCCACTTGTTAAATGCAGGGAAAGAATTCGTTTCCTTGCAACTGGATTGCCAATTAAATTCCCTGCGACAAGACCAAAAGTAGCGGCTGCGACGGCAACAGTCAGCGCATTATTAACGCCCATTTCCTCCAAAAGAGGTCCAAAGGCAGCGGAAGTGCCATGTCCCCCGGTTAGGGGAAGTGATCCAAGAGCTAAGCCTAGCAACGGATTTAGACCGAACGCTGTACACAATGTGGCGCCTACAGCATTTTGCAGGATAATGAGGACGGCAACGACGACCATAAAAATAACCAGAGTTTTACCGCCTTTTTTGATCATAGAGAGACTGGCAGAATAGCCCACGCTGGTAAAAAATAGATTCATAAATACACTCTGCAGACTGGTATCCAGACTCAAATTCAATAGGTGGAGCTCATACAGGGAGAATTGCAATACCGCAAAAAGAATTCCACCAATTACGGGGCTGGGAATACAGTAAGTGCGGAAAAGACGGACCCGGTTTTTTAATACGGCCCCTAGATAAAATACGAAAACCGCCAGCGCCATGGTTTGATAAAGATTCAGCGATACATTCACAGTTCATCCCTTCCTTCTGAAATAAAACAAAAAGACCCAAAACACTGCACCTCTGCAGTTCTTGGGCCTTGTAAACGAGGGGCTGGGAAGGTGGTTCCAAGCCCTGTCTATAAGGAACTGGCTTAAATTTATTTAACTATAGCATGAACCATTAGGAAAAAGCAAGATGCTTTTTCTGAAAACTATAAATTTTTCTTCTTGACACTAAAAGAAAGCTCGTGATAAGATAATCTCATAAACGTCGAATGTATGGGTTACGGAATGACCTTCCGCAATCGACATATAAGAGGCTGACAAAAGAAATGTTCTTTATGTCGGCTTTTTTTGTATCTGAAACACAGCGTATAGGGGGCTGCATTATGCGGGAGCTTGCATATCCGGAAGATGCGGTTTTTGTAACTGGTGTTGCCAAGGTTTCTAAAGAAGATGCCATTAATTCCATGTATGGAACTTTTTCTCTGAGTATGGTGATTGATGTGCATACAGGAGCTATTTTGGATGCCAGTGCCAATATGGTGATGCAGGAGACTGTGGAATTTTTGAAGGACATTCTGGTGGGGCGGAATCTTTTGAAAGAGGTGGAACCCATGACACAGATCCTTCGGAAACGCTTCTTGGCGATTTCCCAGCGAGCGGTCATTGCTGCACTAAAGGATGCCCAAAACCATTTTCTTCTGGTATATCCTAAGGCAAAAGCATAAGGTATCTTTTTTAAAGGTCACAGAATAACCTTCTGGGATCATTTTAAGGAAGAACAGGGAGACTGTATGGTCTTGTCCGTGTTTTTCCTTTTTATTTGCCCCATGATGTCTGGAAAGGAGACCAGCTATGAAAAATCAAGCAAAATTTAGCCCATAATTACTTTCTC
>CAJMHI010000083.1 GCA_905213155.1 uncultured Acidaminococcus sp.
TCTCATTCTTCTTCACGATGGTGTTTTCGTGTCCAGGTTTTTGTCCGCACCCCCAAAATCTGAGCATAAAATTGACATTCTAAGGAGCGTAGATTGTGAAAAAACAACAATTTCAATATATGGCCGCTGTTTTATTTTCTTTGGGGAGATTGTCCATGTGGGGGGGACATGCAGAAGCAGCGCCCGCGACCACTGAGAACGCAAATGCAGTATACGGTTCCATCGTTATTGATACGACGACAGATCCACTGCACCCTAATACAGCAACAGGGAAATACGCAGTGGCTATGGGACATGGTACGTCTGCGACGGGGGATTACTCTTTTGCGGCTGGTCATAACACCAAGGCGTCGGGGCTGCAGTCTGTAGCACTGGGGGATAATACCCGAGCAGAAGGATCCAATTCTATGGCTATTGGGGACAATTCGCAGGCTTTGGCACTCAATTCGTTTGCTATGGGCAACAGCGCACAGGCAACAAAAAATGGTGCAATTTCTATCGGGAATACAACAAAAGCGACGGGCGTCCAGTCCGTTGCCATGGGGGGCAGCACAACTGCTAGTGGCAGCTATTCCAGTGCCATGGGGCTAAGTACAGTGGCATCCGGGGATAATTCCACGGCCAAAGGATACAAGACAGAAGCTTCCGGCTTTGCTGCTGTAGCATCCGGTGTCTCCAGTAAGGCTAGTGGTTACGGCGCCACTGCTATGGGTGTATCTACCAGCGCTTCTGCCCAAGGGGCTACTGCAATGGGAGAACTTGCCGTTGCGTCTACCCAGGGAGCAACGGCCATGGGATATAATACCAAGGCTTCCGGTGCTACGGCTACTGCTATAGGGTATGGTGCAGTAGCTTCCGGGGTAGGTTCTGTCGCACTTGGAAATGGGAGTACGGCCAGCGGACACTCTTCTGTTGCTATGGGGTATACGACGGTAGCATCCGGGACTGTCAGCACGGCTATGGGCTGGGAAAGCCTGGCTACGGCGATGAATTCATTAGCAGCAAGCGGCGGTGTTGTGGAAAATGCTGGAACCAATGCCGTGGCGATGGGGAAAGGAGCTACTGCTAAATTGGCGGATAGCGTGGCTCTCGGCAGCGGTGCTGTGGCAGACCGGGAAGGCGGAAAAGCCGGCTACGATGCCAGTACCAATGCAGCCAGTACGAATACCAGCGAGACCTGGGTGGCCAGTGCCAATGCGATCGCTGTCGGCGGAGGGCAAAATCCGGATGGTAAAATTGTTACCCGGCAGATTATCGGCGTAGCTGCTGGCAGCGAAGACACAGATGCGGTGAACGTGGCACAGCTAAAGAAAGTTTACACAGAAATCTATCCCAGTACAAATGGGAACTATATTCAAGCATCCAATAGCGCTGGAGAAAATATCACGAACCTAGATGTGCAGGTAAAGCAAAATGCGAATGATATCTCTGCTGTTAATCAAAATGTAAATACCTTGGGAAACCGGATAAACCGGATGGATGATCGGATTGACCGGGTGGGAGCCGGGGCGGCAGCTCTTGCGGCACTCCATCCTCAGGATTTTGACCCGGATGATAAGTGGGACTTTGCTGCCGGATATGGACATTATCGCAGCGCCAATGCTATGGCGATTGGTGCCTTTTATCGCCCCGATGCCAGAACTATGTTTTCCCTTGGCGGCAGCATGGGCAGTGGAGAAAATCTGATTAATGCCGGAGTGACATTCAAATTGGGGAAGAGCAGTCCCTATGCTGGCTATTCCAAAGCAGCGCTTACTACGGTAATTGCAGAGCAGAAAACACAGATTAATAGCCTGGAGACAAAAGTGGCAACACAGAATGAAAAACTCGCCGCACAAGATCAGACCATTGCCAAACAACAAGCCCAGATAGAATCCATTTTGCAACAACTGGCAGAATTAAAGAAATAGGAAAAGGGGAAATTCAAGGGCTGTGAAGAAATAATAAAGTTATCTCTTCACAGCCCTTGCTCATCCTTTATTTATGGGTCTAAATTGGCCTCTTCAGCAATCCTCTTTATTTTTTCTGCTGAAAGCCCTGTATACTGTGATACCTTTTCTAGCGGTACGTTGTCACGCAACATGGCAATGGCAGTTTCTTCCTTTCCTACTGCAATACCTTCTTCTTTTGCGCTTCTTATCCCAGAATTATAATCCATCACGGCCATCTGCCGGTTGATATACGCTCTTCGCTTTGCCGTGTCACTTAGGAATTGCTTGGCTGCATCCATAGCATCTTTAATTGCAGCTTCACTCATGGCCAATTCCTCCTTTCCTTGCTCATCCAGTTTATTAGCAAAATAGGCTACCCATCTTTCTATCTTTGTCATTTTGCTGATGGGCTTTTGGGGGGCTTTCGTATATTTGGGGATTTCTAAAAAATGGAGCTCCAGTTCATCCAAGAGCCTGTGTCCATTTTCTATATTATACACTCCATAGATAGCATGTGGAGTATTTTGTGGTAAAATCGAAAAATTTAGGATGTTGATTGTGAAGCATGGTTTCAGCATACGGTAGTCCTGGCCCTTTTCTAAACTCATCAAGTATAGTTGAGACCAGTAATACAGGGTTCTACTAGGAATATTTTTTTCATTCACAACCTGTACTTCAATATCTATCCTGATATTTGAATCCAATACACAGGCTACATCCAAACGAGTCAATTTATCGTTTTCATATGATGGGTTCATTTCCGTGGGAGCAAAAGTCAGCTCCCGGATGGGGGAAGAAAGACTTTGTTCTAAGACTGCATTGAGAAAGTCAATAGTGATACGCTTTCGCTCTTCTTTTCCAAAAATAAATTTAAATAACACGTCGTTCATGGGGTTATAATTTTTGACGCTTAGTTCTTGTACTAATTTTTCTGCTAAGGAATTCGGTTAATTGTAAGATGAAATGGAACACATAAAAAGTCCACAGTGAATATCTCGTG
>CAJMHI010000084.1 GCA_905213155.1 uncultured Acidaminococcus sp.
GAGAAAGTAATTATGGGCTAAATTTTGCTTGATTTTTCATAGCTGGTCTCCTTACTTTAAACGGATGAGGGTGTGAAGGCTCAGTGCATCAGGAACATGTTCCATGGTTTTGACCGGTGCAAAGCTGTGACGGTGCCAGGGCGTCGCTCCCCATTTCTCCAGGGCTTTCATATGCTCTTTGGCCCCATAGCCTTTATTGTGCGCAAAACCGTAGGCTGGATATTTAGCATCCAGTCCCACCATAAACCTGTCCCGCGTCACTTTCGCCATAATGGAAGCTGCTGCAATGCAGGCACTGCGGGCATCTCCATGAACAAAATCACGAACAGGCAGACCAGGAATCACTAGCGGCATAGCATCAGTAATTCCTGCCTGGGGTGCTGTATTCAAATTGGTAAGGCACAGTTCCATGGACCTTTTCGCAGCCTGATAAATATTTAAGCGGTCAATTTCCTGCGGCCCTAGCAAGCACAAGGTAATGGCTACTGCCTGTTCTTTGATAGCCTCGTACAGTGCTTCCCGCCGCTTTTGGGTAATCTTTTTAGAGTCATTGAGCCCGGGCAACCAGATCTTTCCGGGCAAAATCACAGCCGCCGTAACCAGAGGACCTGCCAAAGGGCCACGGCCTGCTTCATCGCAGCCAGCTACCAATAGCCGCCCTTTATTCCATTCTTCTTGTTCCAGCGTGCGAAGCTGCAGCAAACGAAATTTTTCTGCTACAACTCGTTCCTGTTTCTTTGTCCAGGCAGCCAATAGCTGCTGTACTCCGCGACGAGGATCAGCACGCAGTTCTTCAAGAACGTCAGGGGATGGATGCTGCGCCAACATGTCTTTAATCCGAGAAAGGGGGATTGTCATGATACCTTCACCGGTCGTTCCAGCGTAAAGCCACCCATTTTTCCGCTTTTAAAATCCCGCAGCACCATTTGGATCGTCCTCGCTCCATCTACAACCCCGCCCTGCCGCAGCCATCCCCTGCTACGGCCGATTTTTTCTACAAGGCTTTCTGCAGTGTCAGCGCCTTCCAGGGTTATCCCGTAATAGGCGGAAAGCTCCTGGGGATAATAGGCAGAAAGACGCTCCAGCAAAATTTCTACAGCGATTTCATTATCAAAAACTTCTTCCCGGATGGCTCCTGTCACTGCCAGACAAAATCCCGTTTCTGGGTTGTCAAATTTGGGCCACAGTACGCCCGGCGTATCCAAAAGTTCCAACCCTTTGCCCAGCATTACCCACTGGGGACCGCGCGTTACCCCTGGTTTATTTTGGGCGGCAACTTTATTTTTGCCGATAAGCCGATTGATCAGGGTGGACTTGCCCACATTGGGGATTCCTACGATCATGACCCGGATGCTGCGATTGCGTACTCCTTTTTTCCGCCATTTTTCCAATACGGGCTCCCCCGCTTTCTGGATAGCCGTTTGGAGCGCTTTGAGTCCTTTTCCCTTTTGACAGTCCACTTCCAAAGCTGTAAAGTTTTGCTCCTGCAGGGCCTCCAGCCAGGAGCGAGTCAGCACTGGATCTGCCATATCGATTTTATTCAGCACCACGATCTTTGGCTTTGCGCCAATCATCTGCTGGAGCATGGGGTTGGCACTGGAGCGGGGGATCCTCGCATCCAAGAGTTCTACGACCACATCCACCAATTTTAAGTTGGCTTCCATCATCCGCTTGGCCTTGGTCATGTGTCCGGGAAACCACTGGATTTGAAAATTTTTCCCTTGTAACGTTTCCATTGTTTTTTCCTTTCCGCATTCCGTGACCCTTCCCCTAAGGGCCATTGACGAGTTATTATAGCATGTTTGGTGTCATTCTACTCAAAAAGGGAGAAAAATGAGGGGAAATGACCTTTAGATGGGTAGATATGAAAAAGACGTGGTCTCCCACGTCTTTTTCTGCAGCTGACATCTATTTTTATGGCAGGCTTCGTATTTTATCCAAGGGCCAGAAAATCACGCTGGCTTTACCCTTAACCAGGGACAAATCCACGAACCCCACGTCCAGGAAGCGGCTGTCTTCGGAATTATTCCGGTTATCCCCCATAACAAAGATATGCCCTTCCGGAATCGTAGTCTTGGGGTAATTGGTGTGAAACGGTTCCCGGATGTAACTTTCATCCAGTTTCTCCCCATTGACATAGGTTTGCCCATCTTTGATTTCAATGGTATCCCCGCCCACAGCAATGACCCGCTTGATGAAATCCCGTGTGGTATCACTGGGATATTTGAAGACAATGATTTCTCCCCGCTTGGGAGCGCGGGTGTAGTACACCAGCTTATTGACAATAAGCCGTTCCTTGTCCTGTAACGTTTCCCGCATGCTGGGCCCGGAAACCATATAGGGTTCCACCAGAAAGGTGCGGATTCCAAAGGCGACCACCACGGCAATAATGATGGAAACCAGCCAGTCGCTGGCGGTATCCTGCCATGACTGGTTTTTCTTTTGTTCTTCCATACGTTGCTTCTCCTTTAACGTAAAAAAGGCAGCTGCCTAAGCAACTGCCTCCCGCGACCAATTAGCGGCGTTCCTTGATACGGGCTGCTTTACCGGTCAATTTACGCAGATAATACAGTTTGGCTCTGCGCACAGCCCCTTTGTGGGAAACGACAATCTTGTCGATCCGCGGGGAATGAACCGGGAATCTTCTTTCCACGCCCACACCAGAAGCAATACGACGAACGGTAAACATTTCCCGTACGCCGGAGCCATGCCGGGAGATGCACACACCTTCAAACAGCTGAATCCGTTCCCGTTTACCTTCCACGATCTTTGCGTATACTTTCAGGGTATCGCCAGGACGAAAGTCAGGGATGTCAGAACGCAGTTGTTCTTTTTCAATTGCTTCGATAATGTTCATTATTATTTGTATGATAATTACAGAAGCAAAATCACCATTTTCCTTTCTTTAGATTCTGTGG
>CAJMHI010000085.1 GCA_905213155.1 uncultured Acidaminococcus sp.
TCTATACAGGTAGCGTAATTTCTACCGCTGTTCAATTTGGAGTTGCAATTTACGTATTTGGATTTACCACCTTACTGGCGGATATTTATTACGGCGAAGTCAACCTGATGGCGCTTGTCCCTGCGAAAAAGTCGCTAGTTATGGGGTATCGGGTGCTCAGTTGTATTCTGATTGTTGTTGGTGCCGTAGTACCTGTGCAGACGGTGTGGGATCTGGTGGATTTTGCCAGCGCGTTTCTGGTGTTTTTCAATGTCATTGCCTTGATTGGCCTATCCAAATATGTGGCCTACGTCCTGAAAGACTATGGGAGAAAATGGAAAACAGAAGACCATCCGCAATGGGATTACGCGCAGGATATTACACAAATGGATTTGAATGACCTGAAATAACAGGTTGAAGAATACTATAGAGTATCAAGTGAGTTACGAGGTGAGCACTATGGAATTTAAGGAACAACTGGTAGCGTGGCGGCATTATTTGCATCAGCATCCGGAAATTGCCTTTGAGGAAAAAACGGCACCGGAACTTGTAGCTAAGGAAATGCGTTCCTGGGGCCTTGAGGTCACAGAGCATGTAGGAAAAACAGGTGTTGTAGGTACGCTGCGCTGTGGAACGGGCAAAGATAGCATTGGCATCCGGGCGGACATGGATGCCCTGGCAATCCAGGAGATGAGTCAGCATGATCACGTATCCCTGAACCCGGGAAGGATGCATGGCTGCGGGCATGACGGTCATACCACTACGCTGCTTGGCGCTGCCAAACTCTTAGCAGAGCGCAAAAATTTTAATGGTACAGTTCGTTTTATCTTTCAACCGGCAGAAGAACCGGGCTATGGAGCCCAGGCCATGATTGATGACGGGCTGTTTGAACGCTTCCCGGTGGACGAGATGTATGGGCTCCACAACGTTCCCTTTTTCCCGGCAGGCACGATTCATACACGGGTGGGCGGTGTTGCCAGCAGTGAAGACGATTTTTCCTTTACCATTACCGGCAAAGGCGGACATGCATCCAGTCCCCATGAAGGAAATGATCCCTTAGCCAGCTTTGCGGAAATCTATCTGGCACTCCAGACAATTGTCAGCCGGAATGCGGCGCCGCAGCGACCCGTTGTTGTGTCCTGCACGGAAATAGAGACCGATGGCGCTCATAATGCTATCCCCACTCATGTAACCGTGCGAGGCGATGCCAGAACGACTACAGAGGTGGATCAGCAGCTGGTAGAGCGGAGAATGCGGGATATTGTAGAAGGGATTTGCCGCATGAACCATGCTGCCTGCGAGTTTACCTACACGCATGAATTTTATCCGGTGGTCAATGATGCCCGCTGCGTCAAAACAGCAGTCCAGGCAGCTCAGACTATTTTCGGCGTGGAAAATGTAGACGGCGCTTGTGAGCCTTGGATGGCTTCGGAAGATTTTGCCGCCTATTTGAAACACGTTCCCGGCTGCTTTGTGCTTTTGGGAAGTGGCAAGGCGCAAAACAGCAACATTTCCCTGCACCAGAACATTTTTGATTACAACGATGCCATCCTGGAAAAAGGTGCGGAGTTTTGGGCAGAACTTGTGAAAGAACGCCTGGCAAAATAGGAGGGAAATCATGGGAACCATACAGGTCATTACCAGAAAACCAACGGGCAGCAGCCCTTGGGATACAAGTTTTACCCTGCCGGTAGCGAAAACAGCCCGGCATTTTCACGAAAGCATTCCCGGCTATGCCGCTACGCCCCTTGCCGATCTAAAAAATCTGGCTGACTATCTGCATGTGGCCTCTTTTCATGTCAAAGACGAGAGTTATCGCTTTGGACTCAATGCCTTTAAGGGGCTGGGAGGAAGCTTTTGCATCGCCAGTTATCTGGCGGAAAAACTGGGGATGGATATCGACTCGTTGACCTTTGCTGCTTTGCAGCGTCCGGAGATCCACGAAAAAATCAAGGATCTGTGTTTTGTCACGGCTACCGATGGGAATCACGGCCGGGGCATTGCCTGGACAGCCCATTGCCTGGGGGTAAAAAGCATGGTGTTTATGCCTAAAGGCAGTGCATTGGAACGGCTGCAGAATATCCAGGCTTTGGGAGCGGAAGCTTCCATCACAGAACTAAACTATGATGATACTGTTCGCCATGCGAAACAAGTGGCGGAAAGTCATGGCTGGCCCTTGGTACAGGATACCGCCTGGCCTGGCTATGAAAAGATTCCAACATGGATTATGGAAGGCTACATGACCATGGCACTGGAAGCGGTAGAAAAATTGGAGCAGCCGCCCACCCATATATTTCTTGTATGATAATTACAGAAGCAAAATCACCATTTTCCTTTCTTTAGATTCT
>CAJMHI010000086.1 GCA_905213155.1 uncultured Acidaminococcus sp.
CGAGAAAGTAATTATGGGCTAAATTTTGCTTGATTTTTCATAGCTGGTCTCCTTACGCATTTTCTTCTATTGTACCATGTTTTCCTAAAGCCTTTCCGGTTTTGCCAGAAACGGTTTGCTGCTTTAGGAAAAGAGAGGATCAGTATGCTGCAGCGTAAAATTGAAAAATTCCTTCAAACCTGGAAACAGGTTACTCCTCATAATCCCCTGGTGGTCAAGGGATGTCGCCACTGCGGCAAGACTACGTCGGTGTTGGATTTTGCTCATAAAGAATATCTCCATGTGGTGTATTTGGATTTTCAAAAAAAGCCGGAGTACCGGGCGATTTTTAAAGAGTCCCTAAACGTGGACTATCTGACCATGCTGATTACCGCCCTTTTAGGGCCTGGCACGGTATTTGAACCGTATAAAACGGTCCTGGTACTGGATGAGATTCAGGATTGCCCGGAAGCACGGAGTGCCCTCAAAGCCTTTAAAATGGACGGCAGGTATGATGTGATTGCGGCCGGTTCCCTCCTGGGGATCAAAGGCTATGGCAAAGATGCCGGGGTGCCGTCGGTGGGATATGAAACTGTAGTGAATATGGTGCCGCTGGATTTTGAAGAATTTTTGTGGGCCAACGGCATCACCACACCGGTACTGGATATCCTGCGTACCTGCCTGCAGAAAGAAAAACCGGTACCGGAAGCCCTGCATCTGCGGCTTACGGAGCTTTTAAAACAGTATGCTGTTATTGGCGGCATGCCTGGAGTGGTCGCATCTTGCGGCGGGGGAAAAAATCTCACGAAAGCAGCCAAACTCCAACAACAGATTATTGCAGACTACGAAAATAATTTATTTGTACATGTGAACAAACGGGCCCAGGCTAAAGTCAAAACGGTGCTGGATGCTGTTCCACTTCAGCTGGATAAGGACAATAAAAAATACCAGTATGCCCAACTAAGAAAAGGTTCCAAGGCATCCCAGTTTGAAAGTACACTGGTATGGCTGGAGGAAGCTGGCCTTGTAAGCCGCTGCTATAATTTGACGGCGCCCGCTCTGCCTTTAGAACGCCATGCCACTTCTTCCGTATTTAAGGTATATATGAAAGATGTGGGACTTTTTGCCGGCATGCTCCCGGAAAAAGAGCGAAATGCCCTGGTGCAGGGCAACCTCTCCGGCTGCCATGGCGCCGTGTATGAAAGTCTGGCAGCGGACCTTCTGGGAAAAGCCGGGCGCCGGCTGTACTATTACCACAAAAATTCCGGGTTGGAAGTGGAGTTTGTCATCCGCTATCAGGGAAAAAGCACGTTAGTTAAGGCCACTCCTTCCACCGGCAATACCAAAAGCCTGAAGACCCTGCTCGCCCAGCCGGAACGCTATCATGTGGAGCAGGCCATTCAACTGGGCGAAGGAAATATTGCCCGTCAAGAAAAGATTTTAACACTGCCTCTTTACATGGGATTTATGCTGGGGGCCTACTAAGACGCAGAAAAACGGGCAGGAGATCCTTAAAAGCAACAACTTTGTAAAGTCCTATTGACAGAGTAGGATTCCCGCCGTACAATGGCTGGTATGAAAATTACATCAGATGAGGGGCTGAATAAGGATGTCCAGTGTTAATGTCAATATCCGGATGGATGCGGACTTAAAAAAAGAATTTGAGAAGTTTTGCAATGATGTGGGAATGAATATGACCACAGCGTTTACGATTTTTGCCCGGCGCACGGTGCGGGACCAGAAGATTCCCTTTGAAGTTTCTGCAGAAGGACGGCGTGACGCCGTCCGCCAAGTGGAGACACTGTTGGAGCAAAAGGCTTCTCCTTCCTCTCCGGAAGAGAAGTTTGAGGAAATTAAAAGCGACTGGAATATTTAAAAATACAGCGGCGCATGGGGTTAGGACTCTATACGCTGCTTTTAAATATGTTACAAAAATAAGCCGAAAAGATTTCAAAAGTTTTTCTTGTGTTGCGATTGCCTAACAAATCCTTTTTGTACTATAATGAGGCATAAGTCAAACCGACTGTGTCCCGGTATTACTGGAATGAGGGTCAGAGATCCAATCGTAATGCGGGCTTTATTGAGTGGATTAGGGCGGTCAATAAAGCAAGAGGAACTCTACCGGATCATGGGAATGGCTGCCTGATCGGCCTGATGAACCGGGGAATTTATTTTTAGGAGGAGACCAGCTATGAAAAATCAAGCAAAATTTAGCCCATAATTACTTTCTC
>CAJMHI010000087.1 GCA_905213155.1 uncultured Acidaminococcus sp.
CCCTGGCGCTGGCGTTTACCGGTTTTATTGTAGCGATTCCGGTTTTTTGCGATGTGGCCTTAGTACTTTTGTCCCCTATCATTAAGAGCATGGGACACAAAAGTGGAAAGAATCCTTGCGCTTTGGGAACGGTTACAGCGTGTTCCCTGCTTTCTACCAATGCCTTTGTAGCGCCTACACCGGCCCCGCTGGCGATTGTGGCAATCTTAGGATTGGATGTAGGTATTTCCATTGCTTACGGCCTTGTGTGCGCTGCGGTGGTGACTATTGCGAGCTGGGCTTTTACAGAATTTTATTTACTGCGGAAACCGGACAGCTGGTACCAGGCACTTCCGGAAACAGAACAAGCTGTAGCAGAAGAAGAGAACGAGCAGATCACGGAAGATACAATGCCTTCTTTTGGCGCTTCCCTTGTCCCCATCCTGGCACCTATTCTTTTGATTCTTGCCGGTTCTATCGGAGGACAGCTGCTTACTAAAGGCACTTGGATGTATACACTGCTGACGTTTATCGGCGATAAAAATATTGCGCTGGCCTTGGGCATTGTGGCCTCGGTAGTATTGTTAGCCCGGTACCTGCCGGAAAAATCGCGGTATACTCCGATGACCAGCGCTCTGAAAACATCTGGGACCATCGTGTTTATTACAGCCGCTGGTGGCGCACTTTCCAATATCATTAAACTGACTGGAGTGGGCAATACCTTTGCCGATGCCCTGGTGGCGTCCCCGATTCCTATTATCTTTATTCCGTTTTTGATTACAGGCTTTTCCAAATTTGCCCAAGGGTCTGCGTCTGTGGCCGGGATCCTGGCGGCGGGGCTTACGGTTCCTATGTGCGAGGCAGGGCTTATTACTCCATTGGAAGCCTTCCTGTCCATCAGCGCCGGATCTTCGTTAGGTTCTCATGTAAATAACAGCTTTACCTGGGTATTCAGTGAATTTATCGGCTATGATATTAAAACCACGCTAAAATCTCTCTGCGTCTGTCAGAATGTGGTGATGAGCTTGTCCGGGATGGCCGCTGTGCTTGTGATTAGTTTCTTCCTGCACTAAGATCTGGCACGGTCAGGACTTGGGCTTCTGCTGCATGGAAGGCTTTCAGTTTTGCTTCCATCAGTTCTTTAAAGGCTCGCAGGTAGGCCGGCATAAATAAGTCCTTGGAATACAGCAGGGCCGTCTGAATTTTACGGGTATAATTTTTTAACCGGAGCGGAATTAAAGGTTCCTCGGACTGGTAGAAAGCGTTTTGTTGCTTGACGGCCTGGAGCATAAACGAGGTAGAGAACATAGCCGCCAGGTTTTTACGACACAGGCTGAGCTGGGTATCGTAATCGCTGATACGGATTCTGTCCGGGTTGAAAATATGATGGTCCCGGAGGTACTGTTCGGATTCCGTACGCACGGTGCTGACTTTTAAATTTCCCACGAGGGGAAAGGGTTCATAGTTTTTTAGATCTAAAATACTGCCGGGGATAAGGTCCTGCCAAGGGTGCTTACCTCGGTAGTATTTTTGTAAGAAGGGATTGGTTGCTATGAGCAGCAGGGTTTCTTCTCCTGTAGGTGACATCGCAAGCTGTGGATGGGGCGAGGCATCTACTCCCAGCGCCAAATCCAGCTGCTGCTGGAGCAGTGCAGGGATGAGTTTGGCGGTGTCTCCCAGGATAACGGATAATGTCACCTGCGGGAATTGGGAATGAAATTCTGCGATTACATCCGGCAGCAGGTAACGGGCACGGGTGGCATAAATGCCAAGATTGATGTTGCCAATTTGGCCGCTGTCAATTTCCCGGATTTCTTTGTGCAGATTGTCCTCCAGAAGACTGACTTTTTGCAAGGCAAGGAGGAGTGCTTGCCCGGATGGCGTCAGGGAAAGGCGGGGAGAGCGCTCAAAAAGTTTGGTATCCAACCGCTTTTCCAAATTTTTAATGTGTTCGCTGAGACACTGCTGGGTGACAAAGGCCCGTTTGGCGGCTTTGGTAAAATTCATTTCTTCCACTGCCAGGAGAAACATTTTATGGGAGGTAAATTGTAAAATGAAACTGAACCGTAACTTGAAAAAGTAAATGCCAGTGCACGAGTAAATGCAGTGGGGTATTTGA
>CAJMHI010000088.1 GCA_905213155.1 uncultured Acidaminococcus sp.
CAGAATCTAAAGAAAGGAAAATGGTGATTTTGCTTCTGTAATTATCATACAAGACCAACATGAAGATAACTTTTTTAGGGGCTGATAAAACTGTTACAGGTTCCTGCCATTTGCTGGAAGTAGCGGGGAAGCGAATCCTCTTGGATTGCGGCATGTTCCAGGGGACTAAAATTATCCGTGAGCTGAACCAGAAACCGTTTGTATTCCATCCAGGAGAAATTGATGCGATTATTTTGAGCCACGCCCATATTGACCACAGCGGCCTATTGCCAAAACTGGTCAAAGAAGGCTTTAAAGGCTTTATTTATTGTACTTCCGTAACGGAAGAACTGTGTGAAATTCTTTTGCCAGACTGCGGGCATATTCAGGAATCAGACGCAGAATTGCGGACACGCAAAGGATTACGGGCGGGAAAATCTGCTGTAGAACCGCTGTATACCGTAGATGATGCCTACCTGGCGTTAAAACATTTTGTTACCTGCGACTATGACCAGGATATTACCTTATTTCCTGGCGTTACGTTGCGCTTCAGAGTGGCGGGACATATCCTGGGGAGTGCCCTGGTCACATTGCTGCTGGAAGAGCGTGGACAAAAGACAAAATTAATTTTTACAGGGGATATTGGGCAGCCTAATGTACCCATTTTGGATGATCCCTATCAGATTTCCGGGGCCGATTTTATTATTACAGAATCCACCTACGGTAACCGGGTTCATGAACAGGTGGACAGAGAAGCAGAACTGCGGGATATTATGCAGGAAGCACTGGGACTGGGCGGTAATGTAATCATTCCCGCCTTTGCAGTAGGGCGTACCCAGGTACTGTTATATTATTTCCAAAAATTGATGCAGAATGGGCAAATTCCCACGGTTCCCATTTTTGTGGATAGCCCTATGGCCATTAAAGCGACCCAGGTTATGCAGTTTAATCCGGAAGAATACGACGAAGAAGCCCGGTCCATTTTTCAGAGTCATGGGGGCAAGTTGCTCCATATGCCCAATGTGAAATATACGGAAACACCTGCAGAATCTAAAGCGATTAACGATATGCCCGGGCCTAAAATTATTATTTCCGCTAGCGGTATGGCGGATGCCGGGCGCGTGTTGCATCATTTAAAGCACAATTTGTGGCGTAAGGATAGTTCTGTGATTTTTGCCGGCTACCAGGCCGAAGGCAGCTTGGGACGCAGACTTTTGGATGGGGTCAAAAAGGTGAGAGTCATGGGGGAAGAAATTGCGGTAGGAGCCCATATTTACAATATGACAGGGTTCTCCGCCCATGCAGATAAAAACCAGATCTTAGCATTGTACAAAGGGATGGAGCATAAACCGAAAGTTTTCTTTGTGGTCCATGGGGAGTATGATGCGGCAAGCGCCCTGGCTCACAGTTTAAATACGGAATTGGGAACCGCTACCTATATCCCCAATTATGGTGATGCGGCCGTTATTGAGGGGACGGACTGGCATATTGAAGAAACAAAGACCGTGCTCAGCGAACCGACCATCCAGGCGACGCGGAATTATTTGCAGGGATTTGAAAAAGAATACCTGCAATACAGAGGAAAAATTGAACAGATTGCAGCCCACGATCCCAAACGCATGGAGGATATCCGGTCGAAAATGGATAAAATCCGTAAATATATGGATTCCTTGTTGAAAAATATCTAAATGATAATAGCACCATCCCGCACCCCATATGGGCTTTTATACCCATATGGGGTAATGTTTCACGTGAAACATTTTAAAAAGTAGGAAGAAATTTTCAAAAGGCA
>CAJMHI010000089.1 GCA_905213155.1 uncultured Acidaminococcus sp.
CAGAATCTAAAGAAAGGAAAATGGTGATTTTGCTTCTGTAATTATCATACAAGTATTTATGGGAATCAATCAAATTTGCCAGGCCATGGGGCGGAATATGCTGGAACTCTGCGCCCGGACAGGGCGGGTGGTCAACTTGTTTCTGGAGACATGCCGACAAGTGCGGCATGCAGAAAGACGGGAAGTTTTGCGCCAGATGGCCAAGCTGGGAGCAGATTCCCTGCCCATTGTCAGCATGACTATTGCCTGTACCGGTATGGTCATGAGCGTGCAAACAGCAAAGGAATTTGTGAAGCTGGGGGCTGCTGATTCCGTAGGCGGCATTGTGGCCATTGCCATGGGACGGGAACTTTCCCCCATTCTTACCGGCGTGGTGGTAGCAGGCCGTATCGGGGCATCCATTGCCGCAGAAATCGGTACCATGAAGGTGACAGAGCAGATCAATGCACTGCGCGTTATGGCCGTCAGCCCTACCCGGTATCTGGTGGCGCCCCGGTTCCTTGCCATCGTTGTAATGATGCCCATTTTGGTGCTGTACGCTAATCTGGTTGGCGACGTAGGGGGTTTTTTGGTCGCAGACAATTATGCGGGCATTAATTCCCATATGTTTATGGAAAGTATCCGTGGGTTTATTGAGCCCTGGGATATTTTGGCGGGCCTCATTAAGGGGGCAGTATTTGGCGCCATTATCGCTATTATCGGCTGCCACAAAGGCCTTACCGCTAAGCAAGGCGCGGAAGGCGTAGGGCTTGCCACGACCGCTAGCGTGGTATTGTCCATTATTCTAATTTTTATTGCCAATTATTTCTTGTCCGTGATTTTATTTGTCCGTGGAGGCTGAGATGAACCAGCATATCATAGAATTTCAGAATGTAGATATGCGCTTTGGTTCCAAAGTGGTCCTGGATGCCGTGAGTTTTTTCGTGGACAAAGGGGAAACCTTGGCGGTAATCGGGCCTAGCGGCACAGGGAAAAGCACGGTGCTGAAACTTTTAATCGGGTTGTTGCAGCCGCAGGCGGGGCATATCCTCATCAAGGGACAGCCAGTGGAACACTACACGGAAAACGAGTGGAATACCCTGCGGCAGCATATGGGTATGGTGTTTCAATATTCGGCGCTGTTTGACTTTCTGGATGTAGGAGAAAACGTGGCGTTTGGTCTCCGGCAGCATACCCATATGACCGAGAAAGCGATTCAAAAACGCGTGGCGTCATTATTGGAAGCAGTGGGGCTTTCGGGCAATGAGCATGTGTATCCGGCCCAACTGTCCGGCGGCATGCAAAAACGGGTAGGCCTTGCCCGGGCTTTGGCCCTGCAGCCGGATATTATCCTGTATGATGAACCAACGGCTGGACTGGATCCCATTATGGCGACCAATATCAGCCAGTTGATCTTAGATACTAAAAAGCAGCTGGGTATCACGTCTCTTTTAGTGACCCATGATATGGCCTCCGCATTTTTGTGTGCGGACCGGATTTTAATGTTAAGTGAAGGCCGTATTGTTTTTACTGGTACGGTGGCGGATGCGAAAAAAACAAAAGAACCCATGGTACGGGCGTTTCTCCGCAGTGATATCCTGGAGAACAAGGAGACCAGCTATGAAAAATCAAGCAAAATTTAGCCCATAATTACTTTCTC